>CAZYGE010000040.1:0-23199 GCA_964647535.1 uncultured Proteiniphilum sp. | reverse complement strand
GATTTAAGGTTAACATTTTTGGCAGGATGTCGCGAGACATTCTGCCAAATTAATTAGACCCATTGTAAGAGCAAACATTAATATAAATTTCCTTTGCTATTGAAATTATTTTATATTTGCATATTAAAGAACTCAAATGAAAAGATCTTTACTACTACTGACAATCGTTTTATCCTCTCTGTCGTTCATTAAATGCACCTCAGAAAAAAAAGCGATAAACAAAGAGCTCACCCAAACAGCTTCGGACATTAATGAATCTACTCCGGTTATGCTCGACCAATACACACGGTTCGATTTTGCGTCAGTCTCGACAGATAATGTTTTCCGGTACCATTATACCATTATAAATAGCGAAAATCCCGATTCTTTAATTAGAGCAGTTGAATCGTCAGTAAGGGATAATATTAGGCAAGAATTTAACGAAAACCCTCAGTTGAGATTTTTTAAAGAAAACAATGTTTCCATCGAGTACGTTTACAATGACGAAACCGAAAAGACTATTAAAATAATACGAATAGACTCAAGTGATTACCATTAAACCCATTTTTTATGAATCGCTATTTTTACATTGACGCAACGGGAAAGCAGGTAGGAACATTTTCACCTGAAGAACTTAGGCTTGAAAATATTAAACATGATACACTTGTTTGGACGCAAGGGATGGAGCAATGGCAACGTGCCGAAGAAGTGGAAGACATTAGGCATATTTTTCAAACTCCATATGACCCCCCGGTAAATAACTACTCTGAAGCTAAAGAAGAGCCATCTGTGATGCAGCCAATGCCAAAATCATGGTTAATAGAAGCAATATTGATAACCGTCCTGCCATTTGCTTTTTGTGGGAGCGTTTTGAGTCTCATCGGAATAGTAGCAATTGTTTATGCAGGACAAGTAGAATCTGCATACAGCAGAGGAGATTACGCCGCTTCACTTCAAGCCTCTCAATCGGCAGGTAGATGGACCAGGATAACTCTGTGGGTCCTAGTGGTTTGGATTGTCTTAATAATAGCTGCAATAATATTAATGTTTGGTGTATTGGGTTTCACTATGAGTGGCATGGGAAATTTAATCAACACTTAATATATTTATATAATTAATAGTTGAATTTAAAATTGCAATCAATATGGATGATCAAAACTACAGTCAAACGACACCTCCTGAACCACCAATAAACAGGGTTCCACCACAGAATTACAACACCGATTTCCAGGAAGATGAAATTCCTCCTCTAAAGCCTGCAAACTGGTTGTGGCAGTCAATTGTTGCAACTATTGTATGCTGTTTGCCCTTTGGTATAATAGGCATTGTTTATGCTGCAAGAGTAGACACACTATACTATAACAGGAGATATGTGGAAGCAGAGAATTTGGCAAGAAGAGCAAAAACATGGACAATTGTTGCGGTTGTTGCGGGTCTTTTATACTTAATTATTTGGGCAATAGTAATGGCAACAGGAAACATGCCCGGTTACCTCGAAAATATAATCGAAAACAACGCAAGCGGTTACAATTTTTAAACACCTGACGTTTAAATGTTTAAAGTAATATCAGTTAATCCTGTTTGCTGATTAATAGTTCCCAATATCCACAAATAGACTTGAGTAAAGGATTAAAATATACAATTGGTGCTGCTGTAACTTTATTAATTATAGCAGCACTTTATATTTTTTATGTCACAGACCCACAAACTAGTTCATTATTTCCTAGATGCTCATTTCTGATGGCTACCGGCTACGAGTGTCCCGGTTGCGGCTCTCAGCGCGCCATTCATCAACTTCTGCATTTCAATATTGTTTCGGCATTAAGATATAATGCCTTCATGGTTCTTGCATTGCCTTATATATTTTTTGGAATATATTTTCAATACTTCGGAGGAAAGGCTCGTAATCCTCGGTTAGAAAAAATATTATTTAGCAGATGGTCAGCACTTATTGTTTTGATATTTATTTTAGTCTACTGGGTACTCCGGAATATATTATAAATTGAATCTGGCAACTTATTATTTTTTATTTATAACTTTTCTTTAAGAAACTGACCGGTATGCGATTTTTCAAATCCCGCAATTTCTTCGGGTGTTCCTTTACAAACGACATATCCTCCCGCTTTACCACCCTCAGGACCAATATCAATAACATAATCGGCACATTTGATAACATCCATATTATGCTCAATTATAATAACCGTGTGGCCTCGATCTATCAATGAATTCAAGGCGAGTAGCAAAGTTTTTATATCATGAAAGTGCAACCCTGTTGTAGGCTCATCAAAAATGAATATTGTTGGTCGTGCTTTCTCTTCAGCCAGATTAAATGCAAGTTTTACTCGCTGATTCTCTCCTCCCGAAAGGGTAGAGGAGGGTTGTCCTAATTTTATATATCCCAGACCCACATCTTGCAGAGGCTGTATCTTTTTTACAATCTTCTTTTCTGTGGCACCCTTCTTCGAGCGAAAAAATTCTAATGACTCATCTACTGTCATCTCCAGAATATCATAAATATTCATGCCGTGATATTCTACTTCCAGCACTTCGGATGAGAATCGTTTTCCGTTGCACGTTTCGCACACCAGCTCAATATCTGCCATAAACTGCATTTCAACAGTTATTGTGCCATCACCCTTACATTCTTCACATCTACCTCCCTCAACGTTAAAAGAAAAATAAGCAGGAGTAAAGTTGAGCTGCTTGGATAGAGGTTGCGCTGCGTAAAGTTTTCGTATCTCATCATAAGCCTTCAAATATGTTACCGCGTTAGAACGAGATGATTTTCCAAGTGGATTTTGATCCACAAATTCAATCGCTTTAATAAGTTTTATGTCACCTGAAATACCGTTAAACTCGGTTCTCTCAAGAGCACTGCCTTTATATTCATGTTGTAAAGCATTATACAGAATATCATTTACTAGAGATGATTTTCCCGATCCGCTAACACCTGTAACAACAGTCATTATATTCAGAGGAAATTTGACATCAATGTTTTTTAAATTATTGTGCCTTGCACCTTTAACTTCGATAAAATTGTTCCATTTACGACGGGTTTTAGGTACTACTATCTTCTCCTCATTAGTAAGATATTTTACTGTATAACTATCGCTTTTTTCTTCTAATTCTGCTACAGCACCCTGATACATTATCTCGCCACCTAATCGGCCGGCTTTTGGACCGATGTCAATGATGTAGTCTGCTGCACGTATAATCTCCTCATCATGTTCCACAACAATTACCGTATTGCCAATATCTCTCAACTCTTTCAGCACCTGAATGAGCAGGTAGGTGTCTCTTGAGTGCAAGCCAATGCTTGGCTCATCAAGAATGTAAAGCGAACCCACAAGGCTGCTACCAAGCGATGATACAAGATTGATGCGCTGGCTCTCTCCACCCGAAAGAGAATTTGAAAGTCGGTTCAGCGTGAGATAACCAAGTCCCACATCTAGCAAGAATTGTAGACGGTTATTTATTTCAATAAGTAATCTTTTTGCAATTGCTGTATCCGTTTTATCAAGTATAAGGTCTCGAAAGAACTCTCTTAACTCGGATATTGGCATAACAACCAACTCTGTTATAGATACACCTGCAACCTTAACATGCATTGCTTCAGGTTTCAAGCGTGCACCTTTGCATGCAGGGCAATCGGTTTTACCTCTATATCGAGACAACATTACACGGTATTGTATCTTATAGAGATTCCTTTCGAGCATCTCAAAGAAATCATTTATGCCATGAATATCTAAATCGTGCCGTCCATTCCAAAGTATATCTTTTTCCTCTTCCGATAAATCATAATATGCGCGATGAATTGGGAAGTCGGCTTTATATGCATTATTCACAAAGTATCTCCTCCATTCGCTCATTTTTTCACCCTTCCAGCATTTCACACATTCTTCTTGTACAGAAAGGCTTTTGTCGGGGATGACAAGGTTCTCATCTATTCCAACAATTTTTCCAAAGCCTTCGCACTTAGGGCATGCACCGGCAGGACTATTAAAGTTAAACATCATGTCTGAAGGCTCTTCAAACACAATCCCATCAGATTCAAATCTGTTTGAAAATACAAAAGATTCTATCCCCTTCTCGCCCCAAAACCGTAATATGCATTCTCCGTTTCCCTCCAAAAATGCCGTTTCCACAGAGTCTGATAAGCGATTAATTGTAGATTTATCTGAAGAACAGGATAAACGATCTATTACAAGCAAAGTATCTTCTTCCGCGGGAAGTTCTTTCTGTTCAAGCAGTTCATCTATTCTATAAAACTCTTCTCCAACATCCACACGAGTAAAACCCTCCTTCAAAAGTATCTCTAGCTGCTCTCTAAGGTTTCTATTGTTGCGAAGCTGCACATGCGATAAAACTGCTAGGCGGGTTCCTTCGCGATACTCTTGCATTTTTTCAATTACATCATTTACGAAATGACGCTTAACCTCTTTGCCCGTTGAAGGTGATATAGTTTTCCCAATTCGCGCATATAGAAGTCTCAAGTATTCGTAAATTTCTGTAGAAGTACCCACAGTTGAGCGTGGGTTTCGGGTTGTGGTCTTTTGTTCAATTGCAATTGCAGGGGGGATTCCTTTTATATAATCCGCTTCCGGTTTATTCATCCGTCCTAAAAACTGGCGTGCATACGCCGAAAGGCTCTCCACGTATCGTCTCTGACCTTCTGCATAAAGAGTATCAAATGCCAATGAAGATTTTCCCGATCCGGAAAGACCTGTGATAACAGTAAATGTATTTCTAGGGATGCTCACATCAATATTCTTAAGATTATTGACTCTAGCACCTTTTATTTCTATTTGTTTGTGATTACTCATAATTTAAACATACCTATCATAAAA
Organism: uncultured Proteiniphilum sp.; assembly: GCA_964647535.1. Taxonomy (GTDB): domain Bacteria; phylum Bacteroidota; class Bacteroidia; order Bacteroidales; family Dysgonomonadaceae; genus Proteiniphilum. The sequence continues at coordinate 18,373 of CAZYGE010000040.1, read as the reverse complement.
ACGTAACGTACAAAGATAGTGACTTTACATTCTCCAAAAAACAATGATTGTCTCAAATAAATCAAAATAATTTAATTAAATTTGCTCGATAATCAACTAATTGCGCTTCCTGTGGTTTATCAAGGACACAAAAAGAGATACAGATGACTAATATTTTATCCGTTTCATTAAGTGAGTTTGCACTGCCGATAGAAAATCCGGTTTTAATATTTGCCATACTTTTATTCATAATACTTGTTGCCCCATTATTACTTAAACGTTTTAATGTCCCCAGTATCATAGGGTGGATTATTGCCGGAGTAATAGTTGGTCCTTTTGGACTAGGATTGATTGACAGTAGTCATTCGGGCGTGCAGATGTTTTCTACCATTGGCCTATTGTATATCATGTTTATTGTAGGTCTGGAACTCGACTTTAATGAGTTTATCCAAAACAGAAATAAAAGTCTCACATTTGGTTTCTATACTTTTATAATTCCCCTTGTAATAGGCTTCCCGGTATGTTATTATTTACTTGAATATGATTTTAACGCAAGTTTCCTAACTGCCAGCATGTTTTCAACACATACACTGGTTGCTTATCCAATTGTCAGTCGATTAGGAATAGCACGAAATCAAGCGGTTGCAGTTACAGTTGGAGGAACAATACTCACCGATACGGCAGTTCTTATTATACTGGCACTTATACTTTCGAGTAGCGATGGAGGAATTGATTTCTTCTTTGTTTTAAGGCTAATCCTTTCTTTGGCTATATTCTCAGCAATCATTTTTGGATTGGTGCCACGTTTGGCAAAGTGGTTTTTTAAGAGTGCCGATTCAGAAAAATACTCAAATTTCATATTTGTACTTTTCGTAGTTTTTGCTGCCGGATTTCTTGTTGAAATAGGAGGTATTGAACCCATTATTGGAGCTTTTGCTGCTGGATTAGCACTCAACAGACTAATACCTCACTCTTCTGCATTAATGAATCGTATTGAGTTCTTTGGTAATGCACTGTTTATACCTATATTCCTAATCTCCGTTGGAATGTTGGTAGATTTGTCTATCGTATTTGATGGTCCATGGACTTTAATTGTTGCAGTAACACTTACAATAGTTGCACTGATAGGTAAATGGGTAGCTGCTTATGCTACACAGAAAACGTTTAAATATACACTCACACAAAGAAATCTCATATTCGGTTTAAGCAGTTCGCATGCAGCCGCTACACTCGCTATTATACTTGTAGGTTTCAGAGCCGGTATTATTGATGAATATATTCTAAACGGAACAATTATTCTCATTCTGATAACCTGTTTGGTTGCAACAATCTTCACCCAAAAAGCTGCAAAAGAAATTGCAATAAGTGAGGAAAGCGAACCTCTAACACCATCAATGATGGGCGATTTTGCCCAGGAGAAAATATTAGTGCCAATTGCCAATCCCTCTAATATTGGTTATCATGTAGAATTGGCACTCTTGCTAAAAGATAAGAAATCTGTAAACTCAATATCCTTACTGGGTGTGATGATAAATAATGAAGAAGTAGAAAGAAATATCGTTAGTTTTCGAAAACAACTTCAAGAGTTTATATCAACAGCAACAGCTGCTGAGGTAGATGTTGATATTATTACTACTATAGATCACAATGCTTCCGATGGTATTGTAAGAATTGCAAGAGAAACAATGACCGACCTCGTTGTGCTAGGATGGCCGGGAAGGGCAGGCTTATGGGAGAAGTTGTTAGGAGAGAAAATTGATCTTATTGTTAAGAATTTAGATAAAAATATGTTTGTGTGTCATGTTGAGCAGAAACTGTTTACTCATAAACGTATTGTTGTGATTTCACCACCACTTGCAGAAAGAGAAGATGGGTTTGAATTTTGGTTGAACAAGATTTCTAAATTGTCATCTGAGCTTTCTATCCCAATCATTCATTTTGGAGATCCTGAAACTCAGAAAGTAATATTAAGTCAAAAGAAGCAGGGAAACAGTACGTTTACACCTTTTGACGACTGGGAAAATCCTATGTCATTTGCAGAACATATAAAAGATGATGATCTAATAATATTAGTATCTGCACATTCGGGTTATATATCTCACATCCCAGTTTTAGAGAGTATGCCCTCAAGAATGGAGAATAGTTTTCCAAACCATAGTCGTATAGTTATCTATCCTAAACAATATGTAGCCCACGATTTACTTGGTACAGACGATTATATATTTACACCTTAATTCAGTTTGTATTAATTCTCTTGCAATGAAAAATTACTTTTAAAATGAAAAATCAAATTGTGTTTTTTGATATTAATATGAATAAGTTGAAGCGTCTTTTTTATTTTATTGCCATAATTGCTTTTTCCACTGCGTGTGGTTCTTCAAAAACAGCACTCACACAACAAGCAGAAGATACTCCCAAAAGAGAATTCCGTGGAGCATGGATACATACTGTGTGGCAATCGCGCTACAGTAAAATGAACAGTGCAGCAATGAAGCACTATATTACTGATATGGTGAAGAAACTTGATGAAGCAGGAATTAATGCAGTTGTATTTCAAGTAAGACCCGAAGCAGATGCATTCTATAAGTCTGATCTTGAACCTTGGAGTAGGTTCTTGACCGGAGAGCAAGGCAAAGCACCGGACGATCCTGATTTTGATCCATTAGCTTTTATAATCGAAGAGTGTCACAAACGAGGAATGGAATTGCACGCATGGCTTAATCCATATAGAGTAAATACAAATATAAACAACTCACTTTCTCCAGATCACTTATACCACAGATCTCCGGAACGCTTTGTTCAATATGGTAATCAAATGTATTTTGATCCGGGACTACCTGAAAACAGAACACTCATAAATGAAGTGGTGCGAGATATTGTAACCCGCTATGATGTTGATGCAATACATATGGATGATTATTTCTACCCATATCCCATATCGGGAGAACCCTTCCCGGATGATGACAGCTTTAATATGTATGCTGCTTCTCAAGGATTTAACGCTTCACAAAGAGATGATTGGCGTCGTAATAACGTAAATCTTCTTATTCAACAGCTCAAGTTTACCATCGCCGGCGCAAAGCCATGGGTAAGATTTGGTGTTAGTCCGTTTGGTATTTATCGCAATAAAAGAAGCGATTCTAATGGCAGCGAAACCAATGGTTTGCAGAACTATGACGACCTTTACGCAGATATATCATTATGGGTTGAAAAAGGGTGGATAGACTATAACGTTCCTCAACTATATTGGGAAATAGGTCATACGGCTGCAGATTACACAACATTACTCCACTGGTGGAATGCAAATAATTTTGAGCAACATTTATATATCGGACAAAGTCTTGAGCGAAGCATAAACAAAGATGAACTAAACACCAAAATACGTCAGACTAGAGAGATGTCATTTGTGCATGGCAACTGCTACTGGTATGGGTATCAAATACTAGAAGACTTTAAAGGAGTTGCGGGAGTGCTCAAACATGATTTACACAAAGCCAAAGCGTTAATCCCGGCTTATACACACATGTATGACGGTCGACCTGCGAGAGTTAGAAAACTTGCCGATGTTTTTACGGAAGATATGCGTTTTCTTACATGGGAACATAACAGAGATGAGCAAGATCCCGAAACCTCACAAAAGTTCGTAATATACCGATTTAGAGAGGGAGAGAGAGTAAATACAGATCGAGCTGAAAACATTGTAACGATTACACCAGACAACTTCATTGTTCTTCCTTATGAAAATGGAAACAGGAGGTATACATATGTTGTAACATCGTTAGATGCTTTTGGAAATGAATCAAAAGATAGAAAAATAAAGGTAAAGTTATAATGGTAGAAGAAAATTTGATTGCCAAAACAATGGCAGAGCTTGAGGATGTATTGGCTGAAGAGCTAATAAATATGGGTGCAAACAATGTAGAGATAGGAACTCGTATGGTATCATTTACAGGCAATAAAGAATTAATGTACAAGGCAAATCTACATTGCCGCACAGCATTGCGTATCCTCAAACCGATATATAACTTCAAAGCTGAAACAGCAGATGAGGTTTATAATGCTATAAAAGAACTGAATCTCGAAGACTATATGTCATTAGACACCACCTTCTCAATAGATGCAGTAGTGTTTTCTCATATCTTCACTCACTCTAAGTTTGTGGCCTATAAAGTGAAAGACGCCATTGCAGATTGGTTCATGGAGAGGTATAACAAGCGTCCTTCTGTAAGTGTTTCGAACCCCGATCTTATTTTTAATATCCATATATCGCATAATAAATGTACTTTATCTTTAGATAGCTCGGGAGAGTCATTGCATAAAAGAGGTTATAGATTAGATCAAACCGAGGCACCAATAAGTGAAGTTTTAGCTGCAGGTATGATACTTAAATCTGGCTGGAGAGGAGAGTCCGCATTTATTGATCCTATGTGTGGATCAGGTACAATATTAATAGAGGCCGCTATGATTGCTTTAGGCATTCCTCCCGGAATTCATAGGAAAGAATTTGCATTTGAAAAATGGAAAGACTTTGATAGTGATTTGTTTAGTGAATTATATAATGAAGACTCAGGTGCAACAGAATTGAAATTCCCTGTGTTTGGTTCAGATATTTCTCCCAAAGCAATATCTATTTCTGAGAAAAACATTAAAAATGCCGGCTTAAGTAAATATATCGAACTTGCGGTTAAACCTCTGCAACAGTATACCGAAGCTCCCGCCGAAAGCGGCGTTTTGATAACAAATCCGCCTTATGGCGAACGAATTAAAGTGGAGGAGTTGGAGGGGCTTTATTCTATGATTGGCGAAAGACTTAAGCATGTTTTCACAGGATATAAAGCTTATATACTGAGTTATCATAAAGAGTCATTTGATGCAATTGGTCTTAAACACAACAGACGTTTTTTCCTTTATAATGGTTCATTAGAATGTGAGATGCGTGAGTATGAAATCTTTTCAGGCAAACGCAAAGAACAATCAAGAGAATCCTTCTCTCGCTCAAAGTCAAATCGCAGAGATAAATATCATGATGAAAGAAACTCCAGAGAGGGGTATAAACGTTCAAGACGAAGTGAAGGAGATGACAGCAATAACAGCGTAGGCAGTGGTCAACCTAAATTTACCGGGAGAGATAAATCTAAAGGAGATTATTCCGGTAAGAAACGCAGTTTCGAAAAACCAAAAAGAGAAGGTGGCGGAAAGAAGATATTGAAGAAACGAGACGGTTTAGGCGGAAGAACCAAAAGTGATGAATAAATTCATTCAGATTATTTAAATGTTACTATGAATATCCTGTGCCAACTTTTTTGCTGATGCACGGTCTGTTTTACCATTTCCGGTTATCGGAATATCGGTAACCGTAATAAAATGCTTGGGCTGTTGATATTGCGGTAATACTTTTTCAGCTATGTCTTTAATATAGTCTTCGTTATTAGATGTATCAGCTAACAACACTATACATTCTCCAAGTTTAGAGTGAGGAATAGATGTAACTACAAAATTGCCCATTATATATGGACGGAGTTGTTGTTCCACTTCTTCTGCCTGAACTTTCATACCGCCGGTGTTTATTACATTATCTATTCTTCCAAGAATCCTAAAAGTATTATTTGCTTTAATTTCTGCAATATCATTGGTTACAATCAATTGATCTGAAAGCAGCGGTGCATCAATTATTAAAGTCTGTTCATCTGATAGTTTCAGGCTTACGCCGGGAAGTGGGATGTAAAAACTATCAGGCTTTTCACCATTTATTTTACGCAATCCAATATGAGACAAAGTTTCTGTCATACCATATGTAGAATATACTGAATTTGGAAAATTCCTAAGGGTTCCCTCCAACTCTTTGTCAATTGGACTACCTCCAACAATAAGATTTTTAATCTTTGCAAGTCTTTCTTTCCCATCTTCATCTTTAATTGAATTATAAACTTGCAGTGGAACCATTGCTGCAAAATCATAATACTGTGATGCCTCTTTTAAAGGATTACCTGATGGCTCTACAATGTGAAGATTCAATCTGCAACATATCGCACGTACGACCATCATTTTGCCGCCAATATAATCGGTAGATAAACAAAGAAGAGCTTTATCATTCTCCTTAAGATTAAAGAAATTGCATGTCATATTAGCACTTTGTAGCATCTTTCTTTTTTCTACTGTAATTTGTTTAGGTTCACCTGTGCTACCAGATGTATGCAGCTGAATATGACTGTCATCAGAAAACCACTCTTTTAGGAAAAGGTATAATTTTTGATGTTGAGAAGTTTTATGGAAATAATCGGGAATCTGGCTATCTCTGAAAAACTCTGAATTAAAAACTATATCATCTACTATTATCTCATGCATCTCTTAAATCTTTTAAATTTGGAAATGTACCTTTAGGATTAAACCAGAGCTTATCACTTTTAATTTCAAGTGGTAGAGTGATATTGTTTAAATACAATGAACCGGTTCCCAATCCTTGAGGTAAAAGGTTTTTGAATGTTGAACACCATTGAGCTATACTATTTAAGCCAATATTCGATTCCAAAGCAGAAGTTATCCACCAAGAAATATCATTCTCATTAGCAACGGATATCCACTCTTCGCACCCATTTATTCCTCCATGTAACGAGGGCTTCAAAATTATGTATTGTGGGTTAATTTTCTCAATCAATCTTTGTTTCTCATCATATTCATTAATCCCTATTAATTCTTCATCTAAAGCTATGGGTAGAGGAGCTGATTCGCACAAAAATGACATCTCATCACGTTGTCCGGCTTTTATCGGTTGTTCAATTGAATGTATATTTAATTCTGCAAGCTGAATTAGCTTTCTTAGTGCCTCTTTAGATGTAAATCCGCCGTTGGCATCTACCCGCAATTCTAATTTTTCTGGCGGATATTGATTTCGTATATATCTCAACAAATCCAACTCTTTGTTGAAATCTAATGCACCAATTTTCATTTTAATACAGCGGAATCCTTTTTCAAGTGCGTTTTCGATGCGTTGTTTCATCTCTGTATAGTTTCCCATCCATATCAAACCATTTATTGTTATTCCTTCTTCACCTCTACAGAATGGGGTGTTCCAAAATTGCCATGATCGTTGCATATAGTGTCGCATCGCTGTCTCCATTCCAAATAAAATAGACGGATGGTTGCGTAGCAAATTGCAATCAACAAACTGAGTCTCTTCGGTGTTTCTGCAAAAGTCAGCTAATCTATTTTCATACTTATCATCATAATCACAGCTTAAGTCTTTAAGTGGAGCGCATTCACCAATGCCATAATGTGTTGGGTTGTTGATATTTCTGAATATTAAATACCAAACTTTGTGCTCATCATAAACTCCGCGAGACGTACCGGCAGGGTTTATAAACTTAAGAGTATGGGGAATAATCTCGATTTTAAACATAGGAAACCTTCAATCTGCAACGGATGTTTCAAATAAAATAAAAAAGTCCTTGATTAATATATGAGAACTGTTAAATGAGTAATATAAACTAAGGTAGTTTCGGAAACTTACCAAAATCAGGTGCTCGTTTCTCTAAAAAGGCATGCTTACCTTCTTGAGCCTCTTCTGTTAAATAATATAGCATTGTTGCATCTCCGGCAAGCTCCTGAATTCCGGCCTGTCCATCAAGCTCTGCATTTAAACCGGCTTTTATCATACGTAGTGCAAGCGGGCTATGCTTCATCATTGTTTCTGCCCATTCAACAACTTCATCCTCGAGCTTATCAAGTGGAACAACTTTATTTACTAATCCCATCTCAAGTGCCTCTTGAGCTGAATATTGCTTACATAAGAACCATATTTCGCGTGCTTTCTTCTGTCCCACTATTCTAGCCAGATATGATGAACCAAAACCTGCATCAAAACTGCCAACTCTAGGACCAGTTTGCCCAAATATAGCATTATATGAAGCAATCGAAAGGTCGCACACCACATGTAATACATGTCCACCGCCAATTGCATAACCATTTACCATTGCAACTACCGGTTTTGGAAGGGACCGAATTTGTTTCTGCACATCAAGTACATTAAGTCGGGGAACGCCATCTTTGCCAATATATCCACCTTTGCCTTTCACATTCTGGTCTCCACCGGAACAAAAAGCTATGTCTCCGGCACCTGTGAGAACCACAACGCTCACATCTTCCATTTCACGACACAACTTTAAAGCATCGCTCATCTCACTTGTTGTGGTAGGGGTAAATGCATTACGGTAGCGAGGTCTGTTTATAGTGATGCGGGCAATCCCTTTATGATAATCAAACAGAATGTCTTCATATTTTTTAATTGTCGTCCAACTTCTTTGGGTCATAATATGTTGTATTTATTGTTGTTGATAAAAAGATCCTATTTGTTTGCTATTTGTATCCATCGAAGTGAAAACCTCCAATATAACAGGCGATTTTAAATCTGGGTCGAGGAAAACAGATAGTTGTTCTTGTAGATCCTTACTGTTTTTGGCCGTAATATAGATAAAACCTTGCTCCTCTGCCCATCCTTTTGCAGACGTTTTATGATTCACTGTAATATAATCGTTTAAAGCTTCCGAACTATTTAATCCGGATAAAGTGTCAAAAACCCCTCCACCTCCATTATTATTAATCAAAATACGCAGATTTGGCGAAGTATGTCGGTTCCAGATTCCGTTCATATCATAAAAGAAACTCAAATCACCGGTTAGTAGTACTGTCAATTTATCACTTGCAGCTGCATATCCCACGGCAGTTGAAATAGATCCATCAATACCATTTGTCCCACGGTTACTAAAGCAATCCACGGAGGAGGGGATTTCGAAAAATTGAGATAAATATACTGAATGGCTGCTGGCAAGCTGCAGAGATGCATTATCTGGTATATTTTTTAAAAGCTCACCGGTAACGTAAAGATCGGAAAATTCAGCTACGGGTGAAATAACCTTCGCACAACTTTCGCTCCACAACTTTTTATAACTCTCTGCATCACCGGCAGCTTTTAATGACTGTTTTCCAATGAATCCTTTGTAATTATTAATATCCGCAAGATATTCAAGGAAAGTATTATTATCGGCCTCAACTATATCGGTTACATTTTTGTAAGTATCAATAATATCTCCATATGGAGAGATATGCCAGTTCTCCTTAATTTTAGCATTCCTCAAAAAATGTTTTAAACTTTTTGAAATTGCATGTCCACCTAATGTTATCAAAAGCTCAGGCTCTAACACTTCTAAAGCTTTACTTGATGCTGTACGTAAAACTAAATCATAATACCTGTTTTCATCATTATGCACATTAGAAAGATGATCGGAGATAATCACCGCATTATGCACAGAACTAAGATTATAAAGTAATGCAGATAAGTTATTGTCCGAAGGTAACTGACCCACAACTATCATTTTCTTTGCGTAGCTTAAGAAACGCCCCGCATAATTATCTTGATCCGAAATTTTATAATTAAAAGATGAACGTCTTATCACTCTTGCCTCCGGAAGTGTTTCAGTTGTAAAATTAAACAGAGGTTCAGATAAGGGAACGTTAATATGGGTTGGTCCTTTTTTACCGATATCTAAATCAATTATTGCTTCATTAATAAGTCTGTTACAATACCATAAATCATCGCTGTTGTTTACTTCAGGTAAATTGACGGATTGATGGACCATATTTCCAAATACTCCGTGTTGAGGAATTGTTTGTCCATCCATTTGTCCTATCCATCCTTGAGGGCGGTCGGCACTAATCACAAGAAGCGGAAGCTCCTGATAATATGCCTCTGCAACCGCTGATCCAAGGTTAAGCGTTGCTGTACCCGATGTGCAACAAACTACTGTCGGCTTTCCTGTAGCTTGAATAACACCAAGTGCAAAAAAGCCGGCACTACGTTCGTCAACAACACTATAACATACGAAATCCGAATCGGTAGCAAGTGAATGGATTAACGGTGAATTGCGCGAACCCGGACAAAGTACAATCTGTGTTATACAATGCGCTTTCAACAATGCAACTAATTCTAAAACATTTTTCTTATCTGAATACATCTATATATTTTAATAAACGATACTTGACATGGTTTTCAACTTCTGTTCTGTCTCTTTCCACTCGTCTTTGCTGGTTGAAGTTAAAACCAATCCACTACCTGAATACAAAGTAAGAAAATTTTCTCCTACTTTCAAGCTTCTAAGATTTACATACAGATTTGTTTCTTTATCTCTGTCAATCATTCCCAGAAACCCTGTATAGTAACTACGATCATAGCCTTCATGTTCAACAATGAATCTATATGCATCATCCTTGGGAAGGCCCGAAACCGCAGGTGTTGGGTGAAGTGATTTCAACAATTTACCCAATTCGTCTGTATTTGGCAAATTGAAAAATAGATCTGTTTTAAGATGAGCAAGATTTGAGACCTTAGTCGTATACGGACCATTTATTTCCGGTTTAATGTTAAACGAAGATAGCTGATTGAGCAAATATGAAGTAACCAAATGTTGTTCACGCAGATTTTTATCATCCCACGATATACTGCCCTTGTTTGGATACCTTGTGCCTGCAATAGCAACAGTTTGCCAATCATCACCCGATCCTGACAGAATCATTTCCGGTGTACTCCCTATCCAAGTGCCGCTTTTAGGTGTATGAAACAGAAATACATAAGAATGAATATACTTTTTCATTGCTCTGTAGAAAGTCGCACCGGGAGAAAAATTCTTGTTCTTAGTAACTGATTTACTTCTCGATAACACCAGCTTTTTTAAATTACCATTTTGCAGAGTCTCATAAAATTGTTGAAAGATCTCATTATATTCATTTCGGTCTATATTTTTAACTTTCTCACTTTTAACTCTATCCCGTTTGGAATTCGAGGACTCAATCTTAACTTCATCTAAACTGCAAATGTCGGGCTGGATAATCAGAATAGGAGCATTCTCAGTAATCCTGAAAGGAGCAATTACAAAACCTGTCTTTATATTTAAATCTTCAATGTCAAACACTTGCATCGGCTCACCCGAGCTCTGCATTACAAAATATGTTGTTGTTTCATCAGGCAATCTGAATATTGCAAAACTTGAATTCTGTTCAATCAAATAATCTAACTTGTCTGAATTATTCCAAATAGTCATCCTTGTCTAAGTATCATGTTTAAAACCCTTACCGAAGATATAAGTTTACCTTCAGAAGTGGAAATTTCCACATTCCATAAATGGGTTGTTTTTCCTTTGTGTTTAATGGTAGCAACTGCATAAAGTGTTTCGCCCTCTTTTGCTGATGCTATATGATTGCAGCTAACTTGAAAGCCCGCAGGCATTTCTCCTGACTGGCAATTAAAAAGAGAGCCTTTACCTGCAGCAGATTCTGCAAGTGCAATAGATGCACCCCCATGTAAAATTCCAAAAGGTTGGCATACATGCTTTTTTATCGGCATAGTAGCTTCAACCCTTCCATCAGAAACATGGGTAAACTCTATACCTAATGTCTCCATTAAATTATTTGATTCGTTCATACTGAGTTGTAAAATTGACGCACATTAAATGATAACATCAGTAAAACGAAAAATTGGAAGGTTTGTTCTATCCGTTAATAATAATAGATGTTACTTTAGATGAATAGGTTCAGTCAGTGAAGAAATACCGTTCTCATTAAATGTCTCAACAGCAACAAAGTATTCTTGTCCTCTGTTGAGTGCTCTCAATTCATAAGAGTTTTCATCATATATAAGTACAGAATTATTTAATTTATCAGATTCAATTCCCCAATAAAGCACATAGCCCATAGCATCGTCAACAGCGTCCCATGTTATATCAGCATTTCTGTCATCACTTTGTCTTACGGCATTAAAGGAGTGTGGACTTGGTGGAACTTCCCCATTGCCATTGCCAAATACCCTGAACTCACCAATTGATAAATATTTATTTGGGAAATATTTGTTTGAGAACTTAATGTATCTTGCCTGCAAGGGCTCCGCCAACTCAATATAGGCGTGAGGTTTGTCATCCTCGTTGTCTGAGAAATCCACGGCTAAGCTCCACTGCTCGCCATCTTCCGATGTTTCAATAATAAACTGCTGCTTTAGAGTGTCGGGTTTACCAAAAATATTTGCGTTAAAGTCTTGATAGTTTATCTGAAATGCATTTATAGCCATAACTCGTTCAAGATCCATCTCAAACCATATAGAGTCATTATTGCTTTCGGCTACCCAAATAGTGCGAATGTTTTCGTCATTAATCATTTCAATTGAATAGTCGGAGGTCTCTTGTTCCGGCATATTGCCATGTTCATGTTCATCGGCAACATTTCGTTCAACACCTGTTAGAACTGAATTACTTCTTACCGGCTTATCTTTTGAAAGCAACATCCATCCCGTAAAACGATGTTTATGGTCATCCACCTCCACATCGGGTAGATAATGCGGATAATCACCATAAGCTGTATTCACATACATTTGTCCATTATCCTCAAATCCTGCGGGATACATACCAATTCTTCTTTCAAACTTAAAATTAACTGATATTGCCATTGTTGAAAAATGCCAATGATTTCCATTATTGTCAATTACTGCACTGCCATGTCCGGATCCGTTTAAAAATCCTCCCGGTTTGTAAGCAACCGGATTGTAAGGAGCATAAGTGAATGGTCCTAGCGGACTGTCTGAAGTGTATACCCCATCCGCATAAACATTCCATTGTGTGCCCGGTGCGCCATACATAAGGTAATAAGTACTATCATTTTTTACCATCCATGGTCCCTCAATAAATGGAGCAATATCGGAATCATGATTCTGCCCAAATCGTTCCCATCCATGGTCCTCTGGATTCAGATTAAATAAATCAACCTGCTCACCCATAGGGATGTAATAGTTAGCGGCATCCAATTCAACACCTCTTATTGGCCATTTGTTAGAAGACTCCTCGTAGAGATAAACTCTACCATCGGTATCCACAAAAAGATTAGGATCTTGAATCCCTCCCGGAGGGTTTATTACTGCATAGTTTGTTTTCCAGTCGCCGAGTTCAGGATTGTTTGTTTCAATAATAGGACCTCTGCCCGAAGGATCACCATAAGCAATAATTTTATCATCCTTTACTGCTGCTGCCGGAGCATTAGAACCGCTGAAGTACCAGTTCTGCGGATGGATAAATCGCCACTCTCCCATATCCTCAGATACCCAATAACCATGAGAGCGGGTAACGAACATATAGTATTTACCCCTAAAATTTACAACGGCCGGATCTGCACCGGAGCGGTAAGAAACATCTCTTTCTGCACGATAATGTGACATATATGTATAATCTATATCAACCGGATTACAATATGTTGTTTGATGAGATCTTTGTGCATTGTTGTTACGAGTCTCATTCTGAACCTCCTCTGTTACATTGCAGGAAAATAATATAAAGGATAATGCAAAAAATAAACTAACAGCTGTTTTCGTTTTCATTTTTTATTGTTTTTGGATAGTCTTTACTATGGACCTTATCAGGGACTTGTCCTGAACAACACTGTATCAACACTGTACCCTCTCTGAATCAACACTGTGGTTTTACAGTGTTGTTCCAACTCAGGTTAGGACAAAATGTGATTGAAACAACATTCATTTCGAATCATAATTGTTCACTAATCATAGAATCTTACTCATTAACACAATTATTTATAGTATTACGATTCAGGAACTTCATAAACTATCCTGAGCCTAGTAAGCTCATTTTTTAACTCCTTAGTGATTCTTTCAGTTCCATTTTTACCATAAATATTATTCATTTCAGTTGGGTCTGTTTTAAGATCGAATAGTTCCCAAATATCCTCGTCGTAAAAATACATAAGTTTATATCTATGGGTTTTAACTCCATAATGAGCTCTCACGCTGTGGAAACCGGGGAATTCATAGAAATGGTAGTAAAGCGATTGCCGCCAATCATCGGGCGTTTTACCAGTTTCCAAAAGCTCTTTAAAAGATTCACCCTGCATATCATCGGGTATTTCAATACCAATATAGTCGAGGAATGTGGGTGCAAAATCTATGTTTTGAGTCAATCCCTTAACATGAGTGTCAGGTTTTATATGGCCTTTGTATTGCATAACCATAGGCATTTGAAACGATTCTTCATACATAAAGCGTTTATCAAACCAACCATGCTCACCAAGGTAAAATCCTTGATCTGTTGTGTATATTACAATTGTATTCTCATCTAATCCGCTTTGTTCCAGATAGTCAAGAATTTGACCAACACTTTCGTCAACCGATTTAATTGTGCCCATATAATCTTGCAGATATCTTTGCAGTTTCCACAGGGCTATCTCTTTTTCTGTTCGTGGTGTGGTATGAAAATCATTGTTCCTATCTCTATAAGCTTCAAAAAAACGCTCTCTTTCATCCTCAGTGAGTGTATTTATAAAAGCATGAGGCCAAGGGTCATATAGTAGTGTGTCACTATCTATGCCTGTCACCATTTTTAAATCGTGACCTTCATACATGTCTCTGTAGATATTCATCTCCTGATTCTTTGCTGCAAATCTACCTTCGTAATCATCAAAGTAATTATCGGGTACCGGAAATTCAACACCTTCATACAAATTGTAATGTCTTTCTGCAGGTACCCAGTTACGATGCGGGGCTTTGTGGTGCATCATCAGAAAGAAGGGTTTATCACTGTCTTTTGTTTGAAGCCACTGTTTGGTTAGAGTTGTGATAAGGTCCGTTACATAACCGAAATATTGGACCGTATCATTTTCAGTTATAAATTCAGGGTTGTTATAATCCCCTTGTCCATTAAGAATCATCCAGTGATCAAAACCAGTAGGTTCTGATATTAAGTGCCATTTGCCTATAATTGCAGTTTGGTAACCATTATCCTGCAATATCTTTGGCAGCGTTTGTTGAGTTCCGTCAAATTCTTTATTCCAGTTTGCAACGAAACCGTTTTTATGACTGTGTTTACCTGTTAATATGCTGGCTCGGCTTGGTCCTGAAATTGAGTTAGCACAATAGTTGTTCCAAAATTGTGCACCATTTTCTTGTATCCTATCAATGTTGGGCGTGGGAGCTAATTGAGAAATGGGATGACCATAAGCACTAATTGCTTGAGTGGCATGGTCATCGCTCATTATAAAGATTATATTTGGGCGTTGCTCCGTTTGTTGGCCGATAAGAGGCATTGCACTAAGTGTTAACAGCCCTATGCTTATTGATTTATGCATCGTAACTCCTTTTTTTTTACTAATACAAAATGGTTCTTCAAACTTATTCTACTAAGAATTCAACTTCATTAGAATTGTCATCTGAGCTTTGAGCAACCCACAGTTTGAATCTTCCGGGTTCAGTTTTCTTAATCATATCTATGCCATAAAACTCTAAATCTTCAGCTGAAAGAGTAATGTCGATGTCTCTGCTTTCACCGGCTTTAAGTGATACTTTCTTAAAACCTTTTAGTTCTTTAACAGGGCGAGTCGTGCTGCCTACCAGGTCCCGAACATATAGTTGTACAACCAGTTCTCCATCTCTGTTCCCGCTGTTTAGAACTTGCGCTGTAACGGTTATACTGTCGTTTGTTGGCCTCATAGTTTTTTTGCTTAGTCTGACATTACTTATTTCATATGTTGTGTAACTCAAACCGTATCCAAAAGGATAAAGTGGTGTTATGGAGGTATCTAGGTAATTGGATTTATAGTCGATACTTTCATCCGAGAGATCTACCGGACGTCCGGTATTTTTTTGATTATAGTATATAGGTATCTGACCCACATTTCTTGGAAATGACATCACCAGTCTTCCCGACGGATTGTAGTCTCCTGCAATTACATCGGCTATCCCATGTCCACCTTGTGTACCGGGGAACCATGCTTGAAGGATTGCATCCATGTTCTCGTCTTCCCAAGATAAATCAAGAGGGCGTCCGCTTAGTGTAACCAAAATTATAGGTTTGCCGGTTTTTTTGAGTGCTTCAAGCAACTCTCTTTGTGGTTGTGGCAAACGTATATCAGTTCGTACTGCCGCTTCGCCCGACCAATGGAAGCTTTCGCCCATTGCGGCAATTATTATATCAGCACCATTGGCTGCATTTACTGCTTCCTCAATTTGTTCGGGTGTTGTTTCTGAAAGGCCACTGCCCTCGGCATAAATCAGATTTACAGATGAGCCTCTGTATTTGTCTGTTAAGCCTCTGAAAATTGGAACACTCTGAGTACGATCTCCCAAACCGGCCCATTCTCCATTTAGATTGATAGAGTCATTCATCAATGGTCCTATAAGTGCAATAGTTTTACCACTCTCTTTTGTTATTGGCAGTGTTTGGTTGTCGTTTTTTAATAAAACCAGAGAAGAGGCTACAGCCTTACGTGCAGTTTCCATAAATTCAGGAGTCATAGTGTTGCGTTTAGCTCTCTCTTCATCTAAATATCTGTATGGATCATCAAACAAACCAAGCAGGAACTTCATCTCAAGAATACGTCTGGTGGCTGTGTTTATAGCCTCTTCGGATACTTTTCCTTCACTTACCGACTGGGAAAGAAATTTAATGAAGGATGCTCCGGTCATGTCCATATCAACGCCTGCATTTACCGCAAGTTCCGCAGCATGTTTCTCATCTTCTGCCACTCCATGAGGAACTAATTCATTTGTGCTTGTATAATCGGTAACTACAAACCCTTTAAAACCCCAGTAATCTCTTAGCAGCTCCGTAAGCAACCATCTGTCGGCTGTTACAGGTACACCATTAATTTCATTAAATGAGGTCATCATAGTACCAACTCCTGCATCTATAGTTGCTTTATAAGGAGGAAGATAAACATTTCTAAGTGTATGCTCAGATAATTCGGCAGTGTTGTAATCCCTACCTGCTTCAGCTGCTCCATAAGCTGCGATATGCTTCCCTGTTGCCAAAAGCGTATAAAGGTCGTTAAGTTTGCTCCCATCGGCACTTCCCTGAAAGCCTATTACTCTAGCTTCGGCAATTTTGCTGCCCAAGAAAGGGTCTTCTCCTGCACCTTCCATAACACGACCCCAGCGTGCATCTCTGCCTATATCCACCATGGGTGCGAATGTCCAGTTTATTCCATCCGAAGCAGCTTCCATTGCGGCAATTTCAGCAGTTCTTCTCATCATTTCAAGATCCCATGAGCTTGCTTCTGCCATTGGCATTGGAAAGATTGTTTTGTAACCGTGAATTACGTCTTGACCAAAAAGAATAGGGATTCCCAAGCGTGTTGAATCAACGGCATATTGCTGAAACATACGTATTCCGGCTACAGAAGTTGCATTGAAAATGCTGCCAATGAGACCTTCTTCTAGATATGGTTTAAAGTCATCAGACATGACAGGTCCGGTAATTGACCAATTGGCTGAGAATTGAGTCATTTGTCCAATTTTTTCCTGAAGTGTCATTAACTCAAGTACTGAATCTACACGCGCTTCAACTTTTGGATCTCCGCTATAGCTTTCCCATGCCGGATTAGCCGGGTGATGATTTGCAGCGGCTCTTTCTCCGCTAAGACTTCTGTTGCTTGTTCCGCAACTGCTCATAACAATTAGTGCTATTACCGAATATATATATATGGTTCTTTTCATAATCAATAATTAGTTGTTTTGTAGTTAAATATCATAGTTCAATTCAATTTTTCAATCGGTTTTAAAGATAATTTTTCAAGGATGATAAGTAAATCCCAATTTTTCAAGACCTTCTTTAATTTCCGGTGCATTCATAAATAGATTCCACAATAGGCCCGTGCGATGGTTTTCTATCATTGGTGCTATGGTGAGCTGATCGATAGCTAAATAACGCTGAGGGTACCAATTGTGATGTACGCTGAAGGCATCATAGAAGCCATATTCGCCCCAAATACTATCTCCCAATTCATAATAGTAATGATTTAGTGCTCTCATAGATTCTTCTGGAGTGTATGGGAAGCTAGAAAGAGCGGCTGTGGGGGTTATGACACCACGGTCGTTGGTTGGCATATGCGCTGTATATCCATCGACCGTATAACTTGCAGTAAGTCCCCAACTGTTTTCACTATATCCTTCGTAATTGTTAGGATTTTCTACGGAATAGTTGTAGTTTATAAGTGCGTGATTTCTATTAAGTTTCCAGTAGTCGGCATATTTGTCTGATAAACCTTTGGGGCTAAACCCAATATGTGAATAGTGAGCCCAG
Organism: uncultured Proteiniphilum sp.; assembly: GCA_964647535.1. Lineage (GTDB taxonomy): Bacteria > Bacteroidota > Bacteroidia > Bacteroidales > Dysgonomonadaceae > Proteiniphilum. Next base: position 281 of record CAZYGE010000040.1, on the reverse strand, counting down.
AATAATGGTCCGCCATATTCTTCGGCGCCATTGTGAGATAATACAAGAGGATAACCATATGTTTCTTTGTCACTAACTATATCACCACCTCTTGCCCATCCGTTGTGGTATGCTGATGCAGGTATGGGGTGAGTAGGGGAGGAGGCTGCTAGTATGTAAGTAACAAGGCATTCGTTATAACCTTCTAGAGGGAAATTCATATCCCATCCATAATTGGGGCTCCAGTGCCAATAAAGAACATCTTCACCGTTAAGATACCAGTCCCATTCCATTTCTCTCCA
>CAZYGE010000039.1:16190-23317 GCA_964647535.1 uncultured Proteiniphilum sp. | reverse complement strand
AATCTGATGAAAGCGTAATAAGCTCTGAAAATAAGTGCATATGCATCAAGTAGGAAAAGTCTGTTTCTGTCCATAATTTATTCTAAAAAAGCGTTTAGAGTGGTAAAGTTACGAATATTTGTTGCTATGAGGATAATTATCTTTACTTTTGTGTTCAATAAATTAGTGTGTGTGATGGATCAAAGTCAGCTTATAAAAGGTTTCCTGCAGGAGGAATTACTTATATTCAATCAATATTTAAATGATTCGATTAAAAGCAAGAATCCTCATGTCATTGATATGACTTCGTATTTGCTTAACTCCAATGGTAAACGTCTTAGGCCAACTCTAGTTCTACTAACTGCTAGAGCTTGTGGTAAGATAATTCCTGAAACATATCATGGTGCCGCCACTGTAGAATTATTGCATACTGCTACATTAGTGCATGATGATGTAATAGATAAATCAGATTTCAGACGTGGAAAACGCTCCATAAATGCAATTTATGACAACACGAGTGCAGTATTAATAGGCGACTTTTTATTATCGACAGCTCTTGCTGAGAGTGTTAAGACAAAAAACTTCGAGATAATAAGAATAATCTCCAAATTAGGACAAAATCTCGCAGAGGGAGAACTAGCTCAATTTAATTTGGCCCGTGATATCATAATTAATGAAGAAGACTATTTTGATGTAATTGATAAAAAAACTGCATCACTCTTACGAGCAAGTTTAGCTATTGGTGCCATTACAGGTGGCGCAAGTGCAGAGACTGTATCGCAATTTGTACATTTAGGAGGTCTGTTAGGTATTAGTTTTCAGATAAAGGATGATATTTTTGATTATTTCAGCGAGGATGTGGGTAAGCCAACAGGAAATGATATTCGAGAAGGAAAAATAACTCTACCACTCATCTATGCACTTAATAATGCCCCTGCAAGCGTTGCAGATAGTATGATGCAAATAATAAAATCTCGCAATTACAGTGATAAAAACATTCAAACTCTTTTAAATTTTGCCAAGGAGTACAAAGGTGTTGAATATGCAAATAAAAAAATGGATGTTCTTCTCTTGGAAGCGGAAGAGATAGTATCAAGTTTTAGCCTAGACGATGATATAAAGATGTATATGAATTTATTCATCACTTATCTAAGAGATAGGTCGTATTAAATAAAAAAAGGTGAATCACATAATGACTCACCTTTTCAATTCTTAAAAATTTGGTTACTTAATATCAATAAGTTTTTCTTTCAATGTTTTCTTCTCTTTAATTGTTGGAATATCCACTGTTAAAACACCATTCTTAACTTCCGCTGAAATCTTTTCTTTATCAATTTCATCAGGTAGAATCATGGTTCTCTGGAATTGAGAATAAGAAAATTCTCTTCTTAAATAAGCACCATCTTGCTTCTCTTCATTTTCTTTTTTCTCGAACGAAATTACTAGATTATTGTTTTCATCCAATCTTACTACACAGTCTTCTTTTGTCATACCCGGAGCTGCAACTTCTACTTTAAAACCATTGTCGTTTTGTAGAATATTTACGCTCGGTACAGACTTACTGCTATTTTCCATCCATTCGTTACCGAAAAAATCATTAAATACACTAGGTAACCAGCTGTTTGTTCTTCTAATTATTGCCATAACTTGTCCTTTCTTTTTTATTAATAGTTTTTTGTTTTCAACTATATAATTGCAAAAGATATACCTAGTGGTTTATGAAGATGAAAAAACCATCACGTGGCGCCATAATGGCAGCGTTGGGCAGTATGTCAATGATTTTGGGGGATAAATAGTGACAAAACGGCAGAGTTTGAGTGAATATGTATTATTATTACTGCAATATTCTGTAAGTTTTTGTTCCACTATGAATTTTACCAAATCTATCCGTAGCCCTTACCTCAATAGTATGATCTCCTACGGGCAAATTAAGATTTAAAGAACCTGTCCAGAGATGTGTGCTGATAACCGGATTCGAAGGTCTTCTTCCCGGAAGCAACTCACTTGTAAAATCCCATTCGATTACTTTTGTATTATAATTTGGATCAACTGTTTGAATATAACTCATTCTTCTCCATTCTCCATCGCCTATACGATATTCAACTGTGTCTCCTTCACTGCCCATAAAGAAGTTCACAACTATCTGAGATGTAGTTCTACCTTTGTGCTGAACAACTTTTGGTGCATATATATTCATTTGGTAATCGCTTTCTTTTCCTGCAACTTGATAATCAATGTCATAGTTGTTGCCGCTGATATTTAGGTATGCATAGCCTTGAGGAGTACCATCACGCATTGTGGCATCTGGAAGACCGTTCTCATCAAGCTGTCCAGAATACCAGTCACCGGATGTTGTACCTGCATTATATTCATGCAGAGGGTTTTTGCCATGCCATCCGTGAACCTCGCTATACTCAATTTGTTGCTGTAGATGAGAGTGAGCAGACATAATCAGTACATTTTCGTAATCTCTAAGTAAATCAAAAATTCTCTGGCGATCACTTAACCTATATGCATTTCCTGAGTTGTCTTTCATTTGGATGTGTTGTGAAAGAACAATCAGTTTGTCTTTTGGCACATGTCTAAGATTGTTTTCTAGAAACAGTAGCTGATCTAATCTGTAACCGGCCCAATAACCTTTAGCATCACGCGGATCTGGGTATAGAATATTATCTAAGATTATAAAATGAGCATTGCCATAATTGAAAGCATAGTTTGCGCTACCAAAGTTCCTTTCAAACGTTTCATCCGATAGCTCATCAGTAGGAGCATCAAAATTCATATCATGATTACCCATAACATTATACCAAGGAAGCTCCAGTCTTCGCATACGCTCTTTATATATAGGTTGTAAATCAAGTTTATCTCCAACAATATCTCCTAAACTTATTCCAAATAGTGTTCCATCTCTTTTTGTAACATCATCAACTATCTTTTCTGTAAAATAGTCAAGATCTTGAATAGAGTAGGGTTGTGGGTCCCCAAAAATAATTGCTGTGAAATCTTCCCCTTCTTCATATTTATAAAGCGGAAAATCTATAGAAGATGGTAATTTTCCTGTTGGCGTTACACCTTTATACTCGAAATAATCCGGAGATCCATTAGGTTTATGGTGATAATAAAACTGTGGTATATAATCTTCATCTACCGCTGTTTTGTAGCCACTTGGTTTTATAACGAAAATTGTATTATCATCATATACGGCTAAAGAGTAAGAACCATTTTCATCGGTTAAAACAACATCTACACCATTTGAAACAGCAACATTTGCAATACCCACCTCACGTCTGTCTTTTTTCCCATTGTTATTTGCATCTTCAAACACATATCCTCTGGCAATTTCCTGTGAGAAGGCAGATATACCAATTAGCAAGAAGATGTATAAAAGCAACCTTTTTTTCATTTGTATTTTTTTTTATTTTAAAATTCTAGAAACAAAACTAATCCTTTTCTTTATTCTTACGGTTAAAAAAATGTGAACTTTAGAGTTATGTTACTCCATTTTGGGGTTTACCTAATACTGAAGTAATGATTTCTCCTCAATTTCTGAAGAGTTTTTTATAGGAATCAATGTAAACCCCCATGAATAATCTTTATTTGCAGGAATGCTATAATCGGGTAGGGGGCGTGCACCCCAGCTATTGTAACCGGCAACACCCTGCTGTTTCATATCAATACAAACTTCTACGAAATCTCTCTGAATGACATCATTTAAGTGAGTTTGACGAGGTAGTTTGTTCTTAGCATCTTCATCATTTCGAGCTTCAATCTCTTCGCTATTAAAATTATTCCACTGATAAGGACGATGAGTAGCCTCCTCTCCATCGAAATCTTCTACGCTATTTCGAAGCGCATTAAATCCCATTGTGCTATCGGCAACAATGAGTAGCCCTCCATTATCTTCATTAAGAGCCAGCCATCTTGTATCTGTACGATGTCCGTTCTCCTGTGGGCGTGTATATGGCACATACATATCTTCTGCAGTAGTGGCATACAAACCAACTTTGCTGGCTGAAGCTCTGTCAATATAATTTTCATCAGGTCCTTTGCCGAAATACTTTATGTTACTCATAGATTTTGGTAAACGAAACCTCATGCCTATACGTGGCACCATAAGCGAAGATGATTCTTTGCGAACTGCAGATACCTCAGGAGAAAAAGTTGCTGTTAAAGCAGCTTCAGATGCCTCCATTGTTCTCTCTTCCATATCGGCCGAATGGAATTTTACATCTACCTTCATAATACCCGATGGATAGATGTTGTAAATAACATTATATAGGTTTCCGGCTGCAAGCAAATATGTAATACCAACCGCAACATTGTCACCATCATAAGTAACATTTCTATCTATTACATTAAAGTTTTTGCTAGATTGTTTCCAAATTTGTAAGCGATGCGGGGCACCATTTCCATAATCATTATCATTGGGAGCACGCCAAAAGTTAGGTTGAATACCAAATCCTTCATTAAAATACTCTTTACCATCAATCCTATATGAAGTTACAACTCCCTCATCATTGTTAAATACAAAATCAACCTTTGATGATGAAACTCTGATGCTTTCTTCTCCATCTTCAAATTTGAGTTTTGGAAAGTTTCCTTTTTCAACGTAATCTATTTTAGATCTTGTAATAGGAAGTTTAAACTGCTCGATCGCCACTAAGTGGTTTGCAGGTATTTGATTATAAGATTCTTTTTGGATTACTTCAAAATTTATAAAATACTCATAACCCGCTCGGGGAGTAATATTTCCAATAGAGATACTTTTATCTGACGATTGTTGAGGTTGAAGCGAAACATCAATATCTCCCTCACTTATTATCTTTCCATTTTCGGTGATGTTGTATTTGAATATGTAATTATCTGTATCAGAAAAGTACTGCCTATTTATAATTTTAAACATTCCTGATTTAATATCGACAGCTTCAAATGCAAAGCTTTGATGAACATATTTCACTTCATTAATACCGGGGTGGGGGGTTCTTCCCGGATCAACAAGTCCGTTTATTACAAAATTACCATCGCTTGGTGTATCTGTTCCATAATCACCACCGTATGCCCAATACTTATTACCATTTTCGTCTGTTTTAGCGATACCTTGATCAACCCAATCCCAAATATATCCACCTTGTAGGTTGGGATATTTATAAATTGCTTCCCATTGTATATCGAGGTTACCGTTAGAATTTCCCATTGCGTGTGAATATTCCGAAGGAATGATTGGCCTGTCGCTACCTTTCTCGCCAATCTCCTCGAGCCATTGAGCACTTGGATATTGTGGAACATAAATATCCGAATTCAAGTCCCACAAAGCTCTTTCGTAATTTACAGGTCTGTTCATGAAATATCTTTCCTGATCTTTAAGATATCTGTAAGTATGGAAAAAGTTTATACCGTTGCCGGCTTCATTGCCCAATGACCAAATTGCTACAGAAGGTTGATTTTTATTGCGCTCAAACATATTAATGGTTCTATCCATATGAGCCTGTTCCCACTCGGGATGCTTAGAAGGCGATTTATCGCCATAATAAAGCCCGTGTGACTCTATATTGGCTTCGTCATATACATAGAGTCCTATTTCATTGCAAAGCTCGTAGAAGCGACGAGATTGAGGATAATGAGAAAGCCTTACAGTGTTGATGTTGTTTAACTTCATAAGCTCAAAATCTTTCCGCATAATATCCTCCGTTACATAATGACCTGTTTCAGGGTTTGTTTCATGAATATTTACACCCTTAAATTTGATAGGTTGGCCATTAACGAGGAATAAACGATCAGTTCTTTCTCCTGTAATTACAGGTTTGATTTCAAATCGACGAAAGCCAACAGGGTAGGGAACTATTTCTCCGATATCCATCCCTTCTTTATTTTGAACTTTAATAAGAAGTTTATATAGATTAGGATGTTCAGAAGTCCAAGTTTTCACTTCGTCAATAACTCCGTTAAATTTCACTGCACTTTCACCTCCACCTTGAATACCTATAAGTTTAGTGTCAGTTAAAACAATATCACCTGTAGTGTTTATTAACTCATATGTAACATCAGCATACGAAACCGTTTCACTGTAATTTCTTACAGTTGTTTCGAGTTCAAATATTCCGTTTTCGTAAGTGTCGTCCAATGTAGACTTTATTCTGAAGTCGCGTAAAGATGTTTTTGGTTGAGACCATAAAAACACATCCCGCTCTATACCACTAATTCTCCAAAAGTCTTGAGCTTCAAGGTAAGATCCGGTGCTCCACCTAAATATTTTAAGTACCAGAGAATTTTTCCCGGGAGCAACATAATTGCTAATATTGAATTCTGCACTCGTCTTAGAATCTTCACTGTAACCAACTTCTCTCCCGTTTATATAAACATAAACACCTGACTTAGCAGCGTCAAGGGTTAAAAATATTTCACGATCATTCCAATCAGAAGGTATATCAATCTCTTTTCTATAAACCCCAACCGGATTCATTTCCGGTAAATATGGAGGCTCCATCTTAGGAAAACGTGTTTCAGGATCACGTTCCACAAACTCATACGGATGATTAACATAGATAGGAGTTCCAAAACCCTGAATCTCCCAGTTGCCCGGCACTTTAATATCTTTCCAATTCTCAAGAGAAACTATCGAATCTGTTATATTATGAGGTAACTGCTTATAACCCTCAACGAAGTAAAACTTCCAAGTACCATTAAGAGAAATGTAGTATTTACTGTCTTCGAACTTGCTGTTTATAGCCTCATCTCTACTGTCATAGGTCATAAATTGAGTGCGAGGATATTCTTTATTTACTTTAACTACATTAGGGTCTTGCCAGTAAGGTGTTTCCCTTTCATTCGAAATCGATTTATACTCCTGTGCATTAAGCCCAAATGAACAAAGGGCGTTTAGAGCAAAAACAAACAGTAAGGTTTTAATTTTCATGATTAAGTGATCAGTTTATTTTATTTACACATTAATTTCTTCTAACAATACATTGGCTAAACTGCTTGTGCCTATTCTAAATAGAGATTTATTACACCATTCTTCTCCCAGTATCTCTTTAACTAAAGTGTAATAAGTTACTGCGTCTGCCGAAGTAGAAACACCGCCAGATACTTTGATTCCCACTTTGTTGCCTGTTGCTTCATAATAGGATTTTATTGCCTTACACATAACT
>CAZYGE010000039.1:14993-16090 GCA_964647535.1 uncultured Proteiniphilum sp. | reverse complement strand
ACAATATCAATTTCATCAGCACCATCGGCTATTGCAAGAGATGTTTCTGCAATCTTAACTTCAATAAATGTTTGAGATGATGGAAAACCTGCTGCTACAGATGCAATCTTTACATCAGCAGTTAAAGTTTCCTTCACGGTTCTCACCAAGTTAGGATAAACGCAAATTGCTGCAACATTCTCTAACTCAGGATGTGAACCCTCAAAATCATTTACATTTTGAGTAAACTTCCAAATAGATTCTCTAGAATCTGTACTATGTAAACTTGTAAGATCTATGCAACTATATAACTTCTTGAGAATTTCCCTTTTGTTTTCTAGTATTAAGTTTTCAGTTAAAATGCGGCTTATTTCATTTTTAATTTCCTCCTCATTAAAATTCACTCTATGTCTCTTTATTGCATCCGTATATTTATTTGGCTCCATTTTATTGTTTTTAATTGTTCTATTCCATTACTTTTATTTACTACTCTAAATAGGACTTCTTTACGCCGGTTAATAATTAAAGAATCTCATTATTTGAGTCCTTAAGTTTTGAATTATTTAAATGTCTGTTCTTATCTCTACTTGTTTTCTTCTCTATGTTCTTTCTAAAAGCATCTTCCAAATTTGTCCCTGTTTGATTTGCAATGCAAATAATAACCCATAGAATATCAGCTAGTTCATCAGGAATATTCTTATCCTGCTCGTTATCTTTAAATGATTGATCTCCATAGGTTCTAGCCATAATTCTGGCAAGTTCTCCAACCTCTTCAGTTAGCACTGCCATATTGGTTAGTTCACTAAAATATCGAACACCGTACCTCTTTATCCATTCATCAACTTGCTTTTGTGCATCATTTATTGTCATATTTTTTCATGCTATTTTCATTTATCTTACTCTCTGTTTTTTGAATCAATCCATATAGTAACAGGACCATCATTTACAAGTTCAACCTGCATATCAGCACCAAACTCACCGGTTTTAACTTCTTTGCCTACTAACTCTGAAAGTGATTTGCAAAATTTCTCATAAAGAGGTATAGAAACCGCCGGTTTTGCTGCACGAATATAAGAGGGTCTATTCCCTTTTTTGGTGCTAGCATGCAGTGTAAACTG
>CAZYGE010000039.1:0-14893 GCA_964647535.1 uncultured Proteiniphilum sp. | reverse complement strand
CACGAATATAAGAGGGTCTATTCCCTTTTTTGGTGCTAGCATGCAGTGTAAACTGAGAAACTACCATTATATCGCCATTGGTATCTATAATAGACTTGTTCATCACTCCATCTTCATCATCAAATATACGCAAATTAGCTACTTTCTTTATCAAAAACTCAATGTCTTCTTGTGTATCTTCATTTTCTACACCTATTAGTATTAACAAACCCTTCTCAATGACACTATTCTGCTTATTGTTAATATAAACTGAGGCCTTTCTAACTCTTTGAATTAATAATCTCATTTATATACTAAATATTATTGTTGCTATTTCCTTCTATCCATTTTTGGATAATTTTAGCTCTGCTCTCGCCAATCAGTTTTACTATCTCTGTAAAATCTGCTTCCTTTATTCTTTTGATACTTTTAAAATGAGATAATAATTTTTTCTTTGTAGCAGATCCAATTCCCTTAATTAAATCTAGTTCAGATGAAACTTGTGCTTTGCTTCTTTTTTTTCTGTGATGTGATAGGCCAAATCTATGTGCTTCGTCTCTTAATTGTTGAATCAGTTTTAACGTTTCGGAATTTTTATCTATATATAATGGGATAGGGTCTTCAGGGAAATAAATCTCCTCCAATCGCTCAGCAATACCAATTACTCCTATTTTACCATAAAGACCAATTTTTCGGAGAGAATCTGCAGCAGCATGTAATTGGCCCTTACCACCGTCAATTACAATGAGTTGAGGCAGTTTTTGCCCTTCGTTAAGCAGCCTAGAGTAGCGTCTTTCAACAACTTCTCGCATAGATGCATAATCATCTGCTCCTACAACGCTTTTAATGTTAAAATGTCTGTAGTCTTTTTTAGAGGGTTTTGCTTTTTTAAAAACAACACATGCAGCAACAGGATTTGTGCCTTGTATATTTGAGTTATCAAAACACTCAATGTGCCACGGCATTTCTTTAAGTTGAAGATCTTTTTTCACTCTGCTCAGAATTCTGGTTGCCCTTTGTTCGGGGTTAAGCATTTCTGATTTCTTCAGTTTATCTATTTTATACTGCTTCACATTTTTTTCCGATAAAGCAAGAAGTTTTCTTTTTTCTCCAATTTTAGGAATTGTAAATTCAACTCCGGTTAATACAATATCCGGATTAAATGGAACTATTATTTCTTTTGATTTACTTTTGAATCTTTGCCTCATTTCAACAATTCCAAGACCCAACAACTCCTCTTTACTTTCGTCCAACTTTTTTCTATACTCAAAAGTATAAGCCTGATTTACGCCACCATTTACCACATGAAGATAGTTTATATAAGCAGCATTTTCATCCTCCTCGAAAGAATACACATCAAGGTTATAATTTATATTACTCACAACCTGAGATTTTTCTCTAAAGTTTTGTATCAATTCAAGTTTCTCTTTCAATTCATGCGCTTCTTCAAATCTCAGTTCTTCTGAAAGCTCCAGCATCCTTTCTTTAATCTTTTTTTCTATAATGTTGACATTGCCTTTGAGGATTTCATTAATCTCGGCTACGTTTTCATTATAATCGTCTAATGATTGAAGTCCTTCACAGGGTCCTTTGCATCTTTCAATATGATATTCTAAACAAACTTTATATTTTGCTTCTGCTATCTTTTCAGGTGCAAGATTTAATTTACAGGTTCTAATTTTGTAAACCTTTCTTACTATCTCAAGTAATGCATTAACTGATAATACTGAAGTGTAGGGTCCATAATATCTCGAACCATCTTTTACAATATTTCTTGTCTTGTAAATTCTAGGAAAATACTCGTTTTTTATTACGATAGAAGGGTAGGACTTATCATCTTTAAGTAATACATTGTAACGTGGCCTTAAACTCTTAATAAGGTTATTCTCTAGAATAAATGAGTCTTCTTCCGAATCTACGACAATATATTTGATCCGATTTATTTTTCTAACAAGTATGCGTGTTTTAGGATGATCATGATTTTTGTTAAAGTAGGAAGAAACTCGTTTCTTTAAACTCTTTGCTTTCCCTACATATATAACTGTTCCTTTCTCATCAATGAACTGATAACAGCCGGGTTGATCAGGAATAATAGCCAGTGTATTTTTAACATCATCCGTCATGTACTATTTAAGTTCTCTTTATGTAAAGAGCTCTTTTATAAATTAGAGCTCTTTAAAACAGCGTTATTTGAATTTAATTATCGAAATTAATTCAACATCTTCTGGAAAATGCTCACGCCCTTTTAGTTCCTCAAGTTCAATAAGGAAGTTTATGTATATATGCTTAACGCCTAGTTTCTTTACTAAACTATATGCAGCTGCCATAGTACCTCCTGTTGCAAGCAGATCATCATGCAGTAGTACTACATCATTCTCATTCAAAGCATCCTCATGAATCTGTATTGCATCCTCACCGTATTCTTTTATGTATTTTTCTTCTATTACATTATATGGGAGTTTTCCAGGCTTCCTTATAGGTACAAAGCCCGCACCTAGTTTTATTGCTACTGCCGGTCCCATGAAAAAACCTCTTGATTCTATCCCTACAACCTTTGTAATTCCTCTGTTTTTATAAATATCGAATATAGTATCTGATAGATCTTTCAAATGTTCGGGAGATTGAAACAGGGGGGTTATGTCTTTGAACTGGATTCCCGGTATAGGGAAATCCGGTATGTTTCTAACAGCAGAAGTAAGCCTTTCTATACTCATTCTATTCAGTATTGTTTATTTTTAATTTGTATGTATTATCATGAATGTTCCACGTGGAACAAGAAATATTTTTATCTTCCTAAAAGCACTAAAAGTACTGATATGTCGTTTGGCGAAACACCTGGAATTCTGCTAGCCTGAGCTATAGTTTCCGGGTTGATATTGGTGAGTTTTTGTCTTCCTTCAGTAGAAATTGATTGGATTTCTCCATAATTAAATCGGTCTTTTATGCGTATATCCTCCAGTCGCGTAAGCTTGTCAGCCATAATCCGCTCCCTCTTGATATATCCGCCATACTTTATTTTAATGTCGGCAGATTCTATAACTTCTTCTTTTCTATCTTCAATTGAGTCCAAAAGATCTTTAAGGGGCGCCACTTCTTTTGCCATAAGTTTAAGATCAATATGAGGTCTTGTTATAAGATCAATAAGTTTCACACCATGCTTAAGTGGGGAAGTTTTAATACTCTCCAAAAACGGATTTATTCTATCAGACTTAATAGAGAAATTCTTGACGAAATCTATAATCTTAGTCACATTCTCCTCTTTAGCCTGCAGATAGTCTAAGCGGTCTTTCTTCGCCAAACCGAGTTCATATCCTTTTTTAGTAAGCCTTTCATCCGCATTATCCTGTCTGAGAAGTATTCTATATTCGGCACGTGAGGTAAACATCCTGTATGGTTCATCAACTCCTTTTGTTATTAAATCATCTATAAGCACACCTATATATGCTTCGTCTCTTTTTAGAGTGAATGGATTTCCCCCATGAGTATTTATATGTGCATTAATGCCTGCAATTAAACCTTGACCTCCTGCTTCTTCATAGCCAGTTGTGCCGTTAATCTGTCCTGCAAAGAAAAGATTTTTCACCATCTTAGTCTCCAGTGTTGGGAGAAGTTGCGTTGGATCGAAAAAGTCATATTCAATTGCATAGCCTGGGCGATATATATGCACATTTTTAAAAGCAGGAATCAATTTAAGAGCCTTTATTTGATTCTCCAAGGGTAGGGAAGATGAGAACCCATTCAGGTAATATTCGTTAGTCTTTACCCCTTCAGGTTCTAGAAACAACTGATGGCTTGTTTTCTCTGAAAAGGTCACAATCTTAGTTTCGATACTAGGGCAATATCGTGGTCCTATACTCTGAATCTGTCCATTATAAAGAGGAGAATCATGCAAACCTTCTCTTAGCGCATCATGCGATTCTTCTGTTGTATACGAGATCCAGCAGCTACGTTGCTCTAGAGTACGATTTACATTTGGTAGATATGAAAACTTATGGAAATCGTCTTCACCTTTTTGTTCCTCCATTTGAGAAAAATCTACACTTCTAGCATCAATTCTTACGGGAGTCCCCGTTTTCATTCTATCTGTTTTGAAGCCAAAATCTCTCAACTGTTCCGACATTCCGTAGGATGCTGGTTCTCCTACTCTGCCACCTCCAATCTGAACTTTACCCACATGGATTAATCCATTAAGAAATGTCCCATTGGTAAGAATAACTGACTTAGCTTTAAATTCTACCCCCATACGTGTTTTTACACCGGTAACAGTAGAACCATCAAAAGTTAGTTCAGTTACCATATCTTGCCACATATGAAGATTATCTGTGTTCTCTATAATTTCCCGCCATGTTTCAATAAATTGAACTCTATCACTTTGAACTCTAGGACTCCACATAGCAGGTCCTTTTGAACGGTTTAGCATCCGAAATTGTATAGCAGTCTTATCGCTCACAATTCCCATCTGACCACCCAATGCATCAATTTCACGAACAATTTGCCCCTTGGCAATCCCCCCTACGGCAGGATTACAGCTCATTTGGGCGATCTTGTTCATATCCATTGTTACTAGTAATGTTTTAGATCCCAAATTTGCCGATGCAGTTGCAGCTTCACATCCGGCATGCCCTGCACCAACTACTATTATATCGTAATTAAAATTCATTTATATATCCTTACTCCCAGTTAATCAGGTACAAAGATACTAAAAAAGAAGTTTTTACTTATAAGCTCTATGTTAATTACAGATAAGAATTGCCTAAGTGCATCTTGTTCAATAACATAAGAGCTTGATCTTCTGCGTTTCTCATAGCCGTGCTCTCCTCTTCAGAGTTATCATTAAAGCCACATAAATGAAGTACTCCATGAATAATAACACGATACAATTCTTCCCGGTAATCAGAGGTATACTTTTGTGAATTTGAACGAACGGTGTCAAGGCTTATAAAAATATCGCCCGATATAATTTCTCCTTCGGAATAATCAAATGAAATAATATCTGTATAAAAATCGTGTTTAAGAAACTCCCTATTTATCTCTAATATCTTTTCGTCATTGCAGAAGATGTAGGCAATTTCTCCAACTATCTTATTGTAGGTAGATGCTACTTTTTTTATCCATGCAGCAGTTTTTCTTTTGTTTAAATCGGGAAAATCAATGTTTTCAGAATCAAATGTAATTGGCATAAATATGTAGATTAAGTACTCTTAAAATTAAATATTGTTACCCGAAGAACATATAAGCCACAAATATGGCAGCTATAATACCTGCTAAATCTGCTAGAAGCGCATAGGGAACAGTGTAGCGCGTATTTTTAATGTTAACTGCACCGTAGTAAACAGCCACAACATAAAAGGTAGTATCAGTTGTGCCCTGCAGGACACTCGATAAACGACCGGCAAAAGAGTCCGCACCGAAAGTTTGCATAGCGTCAATCATCATGCCCCTTGCTCCACTTCCGCTCAGCGGTTTCATAAGAGCAGTTGGTATTCCATCGACCCAACGTGTATCCATTCCTGAAATTGCAACTAAACTCCTGATACCCTCCATAAGGAAATCCATGGCACCAGATGCACGAAAAACACCAATGCCTACAAGAATGGCTATTAGATAAGGGATAATCTTAACAGCGGTCTTAAAACCATCTTTTGCGCCATCTATAAATGCTTCAAATATATTAATCCTCATTCTCATTCCCTTGATTATAAAAATTACAATTATGGAAAGCAGAATGATATTTGCTGTCAAGCTAGAAACGACATTTATTTTATCCTCAGGCATAGACTGAAAGAGAAATACAGTACCTCCAATTAATACAATCATTGCCAGTAGAAACCCCAATATCTCTTTACAAAATATATTAATTCTTTGTTTTAGGCAAACTGCAATAAGCCCTATCAACGTTGAAGAAAAAGTAGCAATCATTATAGGTATAAAAATGTCTGCAGGATTCTCAGCACCCATTTGAGCCCGATACACCATAATAGTTACAGGGATAAGAGTTAACCCCGAGGCATTAAGTACCAAAAACATTATCATAGGATTAGAAGCACTCTCTTTTGTTGGATTAATCTCTTGAAGCTCCTGCATCGCTTTCAACCCAAAAGGAGTTGCTGCATTATCCAAACCAAGCATATTTGCAGAAATATTCATCAGAATAGAACCTGAGGCAGGATGATTTCTAGGAATATCTGGAAACAATTTCGAAAACAAAGGCGCTACCCCCCTTGAAAACAGCTCAATCATTCCACCTCGTTCACCAATCTTCATAATACCAAGCCATAAGGATAGTACGCCGGTTAACCCCAGTGAAATTTCAAAACCTGTTCTAGCAGTGTCGTATGTTGAATTCATGATGTCGGTAAACACCTGCACATCACCCAGAAAAATAAGTTTTACAAGTGCAACGCCAAAAGCGATAAGAAAAAAAGCAACCCAGATATAATTCAATACCATGCAATCTGCATTCTTTAATGATAAATTCACCCAAAGATACAAAAGTTCAACAGACAGCTGAAAGGAAAAATAAATTAATAACGAAAATAATAAAATAGTTACTCTAAAATATTAACTTTAAAGGTTAATACATCAGTCATAAAACTATTCACTAAAATGAGTTGGAAAGATTTTTTATATTTTCAAAAGAAATCCAGAGTTGCAGTAATTATACTGTTGACACTTATAATGTTAATACTCATTTTAAATACAATTATAAGTAGCGGAAACCGCTCCAAAATAGTATTACAACAGAATGATTTAATAATAAAGGAGTTTGCAGAGCTCAGAGAAGGGCTTAAAATAAGGGAAACTAATACTAATCATAAAGGACAATCAGATTTCATAATAAACTCTGAAAACGAAAGTTTCACAACTAGAGAAACATCAACAAGTAGGGAAGCAAGAGCAAACCGCGGTACAAATGTTCCAAAAGAATCAATTACCAACAGCAAAACAACACGAATCAACAATGCAAAAACAAACAGGAATACTCAATCAATCCAAAGTCAAAATAAAATCATTAAACTCTCCCCCGGAGAAACCATCTCATTAAACTCAACCGACACAACGGAATGGAAAATGATTCCCGGCATTGGGAGCGCCTACTCCTTGCGCATTGTAAAATATAGGGCTCTATTGGGTGGTTATGTAGATAAAGAACAGCTTCTGGAAGTTTATGGTATCGATAATGAAATGTACTCTCGCATCTCACCTTACATCAAAGTAGATTCTAACTATAGGAAGTTAGAAATAAATGACCTTGAATTTAGAGAGCTTCTTCGACATCCCTATCTAAGCTATGAACAAGTGCAGGCAATATTCAATCTAAGAAATAAAAAAGGAGACATTTCGTCAATAAATGAACTAGCTATGCTTGAAGAATTTTCAACAGAAGATATTAAGCGATTGGAGTCTTACATTGAGTTTTGAAAATACTTTATACCTATTGAACATCTATAAAATCTTAAGAAGCATTCAATAACCAAGACTCAATTACCACCATCTTATGTAGCACTCATAAAAGTCTAAAAAAACATCTTCAAACAAAATCAACCTTCAGAAATACCTCTTCAAAATATTAGAAACAGAAGAATAATATCCCTTTCCAAACAAGTTTAGGTGAACCAACAAAAAATATAGCTGATACAAATCTATTTGCTCGTCATAATGATCCGACTTCGGTATTGTTTTATGGTATGAATTATAAAACTCGGAACCAAAACTTCCAAACAGCTGACTCATAGCTATATCAACCATGGAGTGACCATAATAAACAGCAGGATCAATAAGATAGGGTGTGGCCTCATTAGAAATAAGATAATTACCACCCCACAGATCGCCATGCAAAAGAGAAGGCTTCACATCTTTAACGAATGAATCAAACAACTCGGTAAACTGCTCTTTAGAGGGCACCTCTTCATTCGTCAGCAAACCGGCGTTCAATGCGAGTTGTATCTGCGGTAATATTCTCTCAGACCAGTAAAACTCAGTCCAGGTGTTGTGAAGAGTGTTACTTTGCGGCAAACTTCCAATGAAATTATCAGAAAAAAAACCAAACTCATTCGAGTACACTTCATGCATCTTTGCCAATTCGGCTCCAAGCCTGCTATAATCGGATGGGGTAGGGCGTATACTCTCCACATAATCCATCACAATAAATGCTTTTTTATTATGAGTACCAACAAACTGAACATGTGGAACAGCAATTGTGTTGGTAGATTCAATAGCATTCAGACCCTTTTGTTCCTCGTGGAACATTTTAATAGCATCATCGGCACAATTTACCTTGATGAAATATTGAGATTTTGTTGTATTAATCAGATATGCGGAGGATATTGAACCCCCCGATAAAGGTTTTGTAGAAACTACCTCCTCTTCTAACCTCTCTGATATTACAGGTATTATATTTTTAATCATTACTTGTAAACGGTTAATTAAAAATGTATAGGAAAAAACTCTACCCTTTTTTAAGAGCAGTAATATTCTCCTTCAATAGAGCAATTTTACTTTCAGCGTCAGCCTTCTTCTTCCTTTCATTCTCAACAATCTCAGGCTTTGCATTCTGCACAAATCGCTCATTACTAAGTTTCTTAAGAACAGATTTCAAAAATCCTTCAGTGTACCCAAGCTCAGTTTCAAGCTTTTCAATCTCAGCATCAACATCTATAGTATCATGTAAAGGCACACTATACTCTGTTGTGCCAACAATAAATGCGGCTGCACCGGCTTGTTTCTCATCAACTGATGAAATTGATGATAAATTACACATCTTTGAAACAATAGAATCAAAACTGTCACTATACTCGCCAAGAACTTCAAGCTCCAACTCTTCTTTGTTAGGAATATTCTTTTCTAAACGAATAGTTCGGACACCGGAAATAATATGCTTCATCTGTTCAAAATCTCTAAGCAAAACAGAATCGGCCTTATTCTTATCATCCAATTTGGGCTGCAATGTAATCATTAAACTTTCGCCCTCATCCCTTTTATAAAGAGCCTGCCACAACTCTTCTGTAATAAATGGCATAAAAGGATGCAACAGTCTCAGCAGATCATCAAAGAAGGCCAATGTAGCATCGTAAGAAGCCTTGTCAATGGGTTGTTGGTAAGCCGGCTTCACAATCTCGAGATACCATGAAGAGAATTCATCCCAGAATAGTTTGTATAGTAACATTAGAGCCTCCGAAAGGCGGAATTTTGAAAACAAGTCATCCAATTCTGCAATAGTTTCGGCTATTTTACCCTGAAGCCAATCTATGGCAATTGCAGATGATTCCGGCTGTGCAATACTACTATCAACCTCCCAACTTTTCACAAGCCTGAAAGCATTCCATATCTTATTATTAAAATTACGCCCCTGTTCACAAAGCGTTTCATCAAACAGCAAATCATTACCTGCAGCCGAAGATAACAGCATACCCATACGCACACCATCTGCGCCGTACTTCTCCATCAGTTCAATTGGATCCGGTGAATTTCCCAACTGCTTAGACATCTTTTTTCCCTGTTTATCTCTAACAATTCCGGTAAAATAAACATTGTTGAAGCAAGGCTCTTTGCGATACTCATAGCCCGACATAATCATTCTTGCTACCCAGAAGAAAATAATATCCGGACCTGTCACTAAATCGCTTGTTGGATAATAGTAATTTATATCTTCATTATCCGGGTTGTTTATCCCATCAAATACCGAAATTGGCCACAACCAAGAAGAAAACCAAGTATCCAACACATCCTCATCCTGCCTCAAATCATCTATTGTGATATCATAATCAACCTGCTTCTTAGCTTTTTCAAGAGCCTCCTCTTTACTCAATGCAACAACATAACCACCTTGAGGTAAGAAATATGCCGGAATCTGGTGTCCCCACCAAAGCTGGCGGCTGATGCACCAATCCTTGATATTCTCCATCCAATGACGATATGTATTCTTATATTTATCAGGGAAAAACCTGATAGTGTCATCCTCAACCGCATCTGCAGCCGGCTTGGCAAGATCTTCCATCTTCAGGAACCACTGCATTGACAACTTCGGTTCAATAGGAGCATCAGTACGTTCAGAATAACCCACCTTGTTTGTATAAGGCTCAATCCTTTCCATCAGACCTCCTTCTTCAAGATCCTTCTCAATTTGCTTTCGAACATCAAACCTGTCCATACCGGCATATTGAACTCCATTTTCGTTAAGAGTGCCGTCGGGATTAAAAATATCAATAGAGGGTAAATTATGCTTCTCACCCAGCATATAGTCGTTTACATCATGTGCTGGAGTAACTTTGAGACAACCGGTTCCAAACTCAACATCCACGTAATCATCCTCAATAACCGGAATAACTCTATTTACCAAAGGTACAATTACTTTCTTGCCTTTCAGATGAGCATTTTTTGGATCATTAGGGTTGATACACATTGCAGTATCGCCCATAATAGTCTCCGGACGTGTTGTTGCAACTAGTGCATATCTGCCGTCGGTATCACCTTCAATTTTATATTTTAAATAATATAACTTGCCATTTACTTCTTTATGAATAACTTCCTCATCAGAAAGTGCCGTAAGAGCTTTAGGGTCCCAGTTTACCATGCGAACACCGCGGTAGATCATCCCTTTTTCATAAAGATCGCAAAACACCTTAAGAACGCTTTCAGACCGAATTTCATCCATAGTGAAAGCTGTGCGACTCCAATCGCAAGAAGCACCCAATTTCTTAAGTTGCTCTAAAATTATACCCCCATGTTCATGAGTCCATTCCCAAGCATGATCAAGAAATTGCTCTCTTGTTAAATCATTTTTATTAATTCCCTGCGATGCAAGCCTTCCCACAACCTTGGCTTCTGTTGCAATTGAAGCATGGTCTGTGCCGGGCACCCACAAAGCATTTTTGCCCTGCATACGTGCGCGTCTTACCAATACGTCCTGTATGGTATTATTGAGCATATGTCCCATATGCAAAACACCGGTTACGTTTGGTGGTGGTATAACAATAGTATAGGGTTCACGACCGTCAGGCTCTGAATGAAAAAGATTGTTGTCCATCCAAAATTTATACCATTTATCTTCAACCTCTGCAGGATTGTATTTGCTTGCAATTTCCATTTAAAAGAATCAATAAGTTTGATACAGAATGATTTCTGTTTCTGTAATAGAGTGCAAAAATACAAAAAATGGCTTAGATTGCATAAGGTTTTAAGTTTATATGAGCTTTACCAAATCCGGACCAAAGCCCTACCAGGGTCTTACATACCTTATGTTTATATAAGGTGAGTACGGAGTTGATAGGGAGTTGGTAGGGCGTTGGTAGAGCCTTGGTGTGGATCAGCTATTGTCCTTTATTCTTCATAAAGCAAATATGGTCTTCTTTGTTCTCTAAATTTTTCAACATCATCAGCCCATTTTGCTTTAATATCTTCGGCAGATTTACCGGCCATAATGTCTTGTCGGATATAGTCAACACCTACTAGTTTTTCGAAGAAAGAGCTGAAGAATTTCTCGCCCATATCAAGATTGTTGTAAGCATCTATTGTGTATGAGAGATCGAATCCATTCTTTATAACTTCATCACTAGGAATATCGCGCAAGTCTACGCCATAGCATAGTTGATCGAGAAGTGGCGGATTCTTTGCGCCGGGTACACTACGGGGAGTGAATGAGAAGTCTGAGCCTGTATAATCGGGGTGACCGTATGCCTCAAACGGGAAAGAGGTTCCTCTTCCTAGACTCACTACGGTGCCTTCAAAAAGGCAGGTTGATGGGTATAAGTAGATTGAATGAGCGGTTGGCAAATTTGGAGATGGAGAAATTGGTAGTTCATAAAGTGTTTGATGAGTGTAGTTCTCACAAGCCACAACTGTTAGGTCGCATTCTCTACCTTCGGGTAACCAATTTTCGCCATTTATCATGAGCGCAAGCTCACCTAGCGTCATGCCATGCACTACAGGGATTGGAAGCCAGCCTACTCCCGATTTGTGCTTCATGTCAAGTATGGGACCGTCTATGTACATTCCATTTGGATTGGGTCTGTCTAGGACAATCATTTTTTTATTATGTTCGGCGCATGCGTCCATCAGGCGTGCCATGCTTGCGTAGTAAGTATAGAACCTGAGCCCTACATCTTGAAGGTCGAAAAGTAGTACGTCAAATTCTTGCATGTTTTCTGCTGTGGGCTTTCCGCTTCCGCTAGTGTATAGCGACCAGATTGGGAGCCCTGTTTTTTCATCAACAGAGCTAGCTACATGTTCTCCGGCATCGGCAGTGCCTCGAAATCCGTGCTCGGGTGAGAAGATTCCAACTACATTGATATCTTTACTTATGAGCATATCTACAAGATGCACATCGCCAACCATGCCTGTTTGGTTTGACATTACAGCAACTCGTTGGCCCTCAAGTAAGGGAAAGTATGCTTCGGTGATTTCTGCACCCATTTTGATGTCCGGGGTGGTTGAGTTACTGCTATTGGCTCCCTGTGTGCAAGACAAAAGGGGCATTAGTGTTAAAAATAGTAGGATTAATTTTGTCATTATTCTTCTGTTTGTGTGGATGAGTATTTATGTGTTTCATGCAGTATGTCAAACTGCTCTTCGAGAAGTTTTAGTTCTTTTTTGATTTCGGTGAGCTTGGCAATTGCTTGCACTTTTTTTGTTTCTTCGTCTTTATTCGTTTTTAGTACTTGGCGTGCTCCATCGAGGGTCATGCCCTTATCTTTGACCAGACGATATACCACTTCTACTTGTTGGATGTCTTCGCGGGTATACTGTCGAGTACCTCCCGTTGTTTTTTTAGGTTTGATGTTATCAAATTCTTTTTCCCAGAACCGTAGTAAAGAAACATTTACTGCAAAATGATCGGCAACCTCCTGAATTGAGTAGTAGAGGCGCTTATCATCAAATTGAACAGGTTTTCTTCTTTTGCCCATATAAATTAGAAGTTTATTGTAAATGAGTGAGTTTATGCAAGTAAGAACTCAAAAATACTGTTTTATAAAAGAAACGGCAAATGTTTTTGAAAAGAAACGGCAATTCTTTTTAGATAATCGATGAAGTTTTTAAAATGTTTTTTATGTTTTTAAAGTGCTTTTTTCAAAAGGTTTTCCGTACTCACTTAATCATTTCTTTGCAATATATATAACAGAGCTTGATTGATTAATGTCTGAAAGGGAACGAAGGTATCCAATTGTGCCGGATGCTAATGCAGATAAATATTGCATTAAAGAGTTTTTGTCTCTATATTTTTCGCTTAGCATAGAAATATAAAATGCATCTAAGGGCATTGTTTTTTGTTTTATAATCTTGAACTGATGTTTGTTGAGGAGTTTTTCAACAGTATGAGGAGTAAAATGCCAAAGATGGCGCGGTACATCATATGCTGCCCAATATTCTTTATACTTCTTTGCATCATGAGAGTTGTGGTTTGGTAGTGCCAGTATCATAACTCCATTGGGTTTTAAAATGCTCTTTAATTTGGCAACAACTTCATTTAGGTTCTGCATATGCTCCAAAACATGCCAGAGGGTTATTACATCGAATGACTCATTTTCTATATTCCATAAACTCTGTTCATCTTTAACATCTAATCCAAAATGGGTGATTGAATATTCTCTTGCTTTAATATCTTTTTCTATACCGAACACTTTGAAGCCTTTGTCTTTTGCTGCGTTGAGGAAGTAGCCTGTGCCGGAGCCTATATCGAGTAAATGGATATTGTCTTTTGGTTTTGACTTTTTGGAATATTCAGAATCAGGTATAGGCTTTGATAAAGTTTCTGATACAAGTTTTGAGACAAGATTTACTTTTTTCTTCAGCATTTGATTTCTGAAAAAGTGATACAAGTGGTTTATAAGTCCTTCTTTAGTGTCGGAATGAGATATATAGTCTGGAGAATTGTAATATTTGCCTATTGTATCTTCAGATGGAAAATTGTTTGTGAAACGAAATCCGCAACTACCACAATCACATATTGGAAATGTCTCTTTTGTAGAGAAATGATCAACAATATCAAAAGCTTTTTCTATTTCTGAGCTGCCACAGATTGGACAGGTATTAATAGTGATTTTGGGCATAAATTATATTAAAAATTTAATGACTCATGATAGTTATTCTTTTATTGAATAATTGTCAAAGGTATGAAAATATTTATATTTGTTATTTTAATAAATTCATACCTCACTAATATTGTAAATGGTTTGATCTCGATATTTACAAATTCACATTTTATGTGTCTAAAGTGTGATAATAATCACATAATCGACACGTAGTAATGGCAAAGACAGTTTTTTTACTTTAATAATCCAATCATGCTACCAATACCAATCCCAAAATATGTTCTCTCTTTATTTATTTGCAGCATGGGTGATATTGTAAATCCAAAGAACCTTGTAATAGGGAATTCTATTTTAGGGTTAACGATTAAACTAACAGCTTTGTGTTCTACATTATCATAGGAATAATTCTTTTGGAGATGCACAAGATTGTTATTAATCTTTTCCCAGTTCTCCGGTTCAGTTATAACGGAATAACCTACTCCCAAGGAAAGATTAACTCTGATAGTTCCATTTTCATTTAATTTATAAATTCTTCCAACACTTGCTCCATAATTCTCAAATTTGTCCATTGGGTGATTTAAACCCCAAGTCAATATGCCGGTTACGCCTGTGGAGAAATCCTCCGGAAGTGTTTTAGGTTTCCTTAAATTTCCTGTGTATCCTAATTTAAATGAGTATTTTTCGTTCAATACATAATTCAAATTTAGATCTGTTCCATAATAATTGCCCATATTTAACTCACCCGTTGCATATAAGGCATTACTTTGTATAGGCTGAGCATTTGCTGCGATATTTACTAAAGAAAGTATTAACGCTGTTAAGATTAGTGTTCTTTTCATTTTTATGTTTAAGTTTAGGAGTTTAAGAGATGTTGTTTTCAATAAACC
>CAZYGE010000038.1:1269-23619 GCA_964647535.1 uncultured Proteiniphilum sp. | reverse complement strand
AATTGGTGGCCTCGCAATGTCGGTGATAGGTATTTTTATTTTTCTACCACTCTTGACAATTAAGAAGTAAAGGGATAATTTTCATTGAGCATATTTTATATTGCTTTTGTGACCAGACATCTGCTAAGAAGGAGGATTGCCATGTTTTTTGGGTGGGTTTGATTCTGTTTTATTAGAAGTCATTTCTAATCCTTGAATAATTTTAAATCGTGTGTTTGAAGGTAATATAATTTCGTCGATATAACCTTTCTCTGCAGCACGATATGGGTTTGAAAATAAGTTACTATATTCAGCTATGGCTTTCTTTCTTTCATCTTCATCCGACGAACGGTAAAGAATATTTACAGCACCCTCTGCTCCCATTACTGCAATTTCTGCATTTGGATAGGCTAAGTTAAGATCGGCGCCCGATTCTTTGGATGACATTACAACATATGCACCACCATAAGCTTTTCGGGTAATAAGTGTAATTTTTGGTACAGTAGCTTCTACATATGCATACATTATTTTGGCTCCATGGCGTATGATACCGTTATGTTCTTGATCTCGACCGGGAAGGAATCCTGGCACATCAACAAAAGTCACAATTGGTATATCAAAACAATCGCAGAATCTAATAAATCGTGATGCTTTATCTGATGCATCTATATCAAGTACACCTGCTAAATAGGCAGGTTGATTGGCAACTATGCCAACAGGTTTACCACCCATCCTTGCAAATCCTATAACTACGTTTTGTGCAAATTGAGACATTATTTCAAAGAAGTAGTTTTCGTCTACCACATCCTCAATAAGCATTTTCATGTCGTAAGGGATATTTGAGTCTTCTGGGATAAGATCTTCTATCTTATTTGTTTCTCTTGTTGAAGGATCTCTAGTAGCAGTTATCGGTGGGTCCTCCATATTATTTGAAGGAAGAAATGTGATTAGCTCTCTGATCATCATTAGAGTTTCTTCTTCATCATTGCCAACAAAATGAGATACACCACTTTTTGTTGAATGAACGGAAGCTCCACCTAATTCTTCTTTCGTGAGCTCTTCGTGAGTTACTGTTTTAACTACATCCGGTCCGGTAACAAACATAAAACTTTCGTCATTTACCATAAAGATGAAGTCTGTAAGTGCAGGTGAGTAGCAAGCTCCACCGGCACAAGGTCCCAATATTGCTGATATTTGAGGTATTACACCCGATGCTTTTACGTTTTGAGTAAAGATTTCGGAGTATCCACTCAGCGCCATAACACCTTCTTGAATACGAGCACCACCGGAGTCGTTTAAAGCGATTATGGGCGCCCCATTCTTGAGTGCTA
Source organism: uncultured Proteiniphilum sp. (assembly GCA_964647535.1). GTDB lineage: Bacteria > Bacteroidota > Bacteroidia > Bacteroidales > Dysgonomonadaceae > Proteiniphilum. The sequence continues at coordinate 22,309 of CAZYGE010000038.1, read as the reverse complement.
GCTTTTGAACCTTAACAATCTTATTTGCATTTGTGCGAGATAGAGAACCTCCGTAAACAGTGAAATCGTAAGCATAAACATATACAAGTGTGCCTTCAATTTTTCCGTATCCTGCAACTACACCATCGCCGGGGATGCGTTTGTTTTGCATATTGTAGTTTGTAGAATCGTGAAGTACAAATTTATCAACTTCCACAAATGTGTTGTCATCCAACAACATATCGATTCTTTCCCTTGCTGTTTGCTTACCTGCATTTTTCTGTTTCTCTATTGCTTTTTCGCCCCCACCTAATTCAGCAGCTTTGTCCTTTTGTTCGAACTCCTTATATATATCTTTTAGTGACATAGTTTCTTTTTTTAATTTGTTTTAAAGGTAATGAGCAACTGATCGCGCAATACCGAATCATCTTCTGAAACGTGTATTTTGTCAATTATTGCATTTTGTGCAGCAGTGTATGTGCTCTGCATTTTCATTGCTTCAACTACTATAAGAGGGTCTCCCTGTTTAACTTCCATGTTTTCCTCAACCATTATTTTAATAATCTTGCCGGGCATTGGTGAAATAATGGTTTCCTGTACATCATCAACTGCTGATTGTCGACCCCTCAGATATTTTTTCTGAGGGCTTGATAGTTCTATATCAAAATGTCTGAAATGTGTTGTTATCGTGTATTTGCCTTCTGCGTGTTTTACCGATTCGGCGTTGTATGAGCGACCTTCGTGAATTATTGAACAGAAACCGCTTTCTGACATCACCACATCTATGTCATATATTTTTCCATCAACAGCAATCTCCACCTTATTGCCATCTTTGGAAATCATCTCCACTTCTCGCAATCTGTTATCTATTTTTGCTCTCATATTCTTAGAACTCCTTTCTGTTTTCCAAATGCACGCCACTTGCTAATTGGGCGGTTGTCTGCTTCTGTAGTTGGTGTGTCATTGCTATTTACAATATGATCTATGTAGGCAGCAATAATTGCCATGTCTTCTATTTCATCTTCCAGCTCAGTGTCTCCTTGAAGCTTATTGGTGTTATCATCAATAAAATGTGTGGTGTAGTTGCCTTGTACAAATTCACGGCTATCCATTATTTTACGTAAATAATCTATATTGGTTTTTACTCCGGTAATTTTATATTCGTAAAGCACCCGTCTCATACGTTCTAGTGCGTAAGTACGATTTGTTGCCCACACAATGAGCTTACTAATCATGGAGTCGTAATAAACAGGAATCTCATACCCGGTGTATATGTGGGTATCGATACGTACTCCAAGCCCTTTTGGAGTTTGTATGGAGTGTATGACGCCCGGCGAAGGAGCAAAGTTATTTTCTGTGTCTTCGGCATAAATTCTGCATTCAATAGCATGACCGCGTTGATGTAATTGGTTTTGTTTGAAGCTTAATTTTCTGCCGTTGGCAACATTTATCTGTTCTTTTACCAAATCTACACCTAGTACTTCTTCTGTTATGGGGTGTTCTACCTGAAGGCGGGTGTTCATTTCAAGAAAATAGAAATTCATATTTCCGTCAACCAGAAATTCTATTGTGCCGGCGCCTACATATTTAATCGATTTGGCTGCTTTTACCGCTATTGCACCCATCGCTAATCTGGTCTTTTCATCGATAAAAGGAGAAGGGCTTTCTTCAATAATCTTTTGATGACGTCTCTGAACAGAGCATTCTCTATCAAAAAGATGTACCACATTTCCGTGCGTGTCGCCCATAAATTGTATCTCCACATGATGAGGAGATTCAATGTACTTTTCTATGTATACAGAGTCGTTGCCAAATGAAGTCATTGCTTCTGATTTAGCAGCATCATATGCTTCTTGCAGATGCTTCTCTTTATAAACAAGACGCATGCCTTTACCACCACCTCCGGCTGTTGCCTTTATTATAATAGGGAATCCTATTTTGCGACACACGCGAAACAAATCTCTTGGTTTCATATCCTCTGAAGTACCGGGCACAACAGGCACTTTGGCTGCTTGCATTATTTTTCTGGCCGATATCTTATCGCCCATAGATTCAATGCTTTCTGCAGTTGGACCTATAAAAATTATTCCTTCTTCTTGACAACGACGCGCAAAAGCGGCATTCTCACTCAAAAAACCATAGCCAGGGTGGATAGCATCTGCATTAAATTGTTTGGCTGCATCAATTATTTTATCAACATTTAGATAACTGTCACTTGCAGATGCCAAGCCAATCTTTACAGCCTCATCGGCATAAGAAACGTGTCTAGATGTTCTGTCTACTTCTGAATAGATGGCAACGGTCTGTATGCCCATCTCTTTACATGTTCGCATTACACGAACGGCAATTTCGCCACGGTTGGCGATTAATATTTTTTGTATCATTTAATTACTATAGTCCTTATAGATTTTTCCTTAGAATATAGTAACAACAATCATTATTAATTATTGTTTAGCCAACTAGGGTGGATAATGCTACCATGCTCTTCATGGTTTTCTATATGTAGGTGGCTTTCAATCTCATCTTGCATCTCTTCTACATGTGAAATTACGCCTACAACTCTATTTTCTTTTCTTAGTGATTTGAGAGAATCGAATACTATATTGAGTGATTCTTTATCTAGTGATCCAAATCCTTCATCCAGGAAAAAGAAGTTTTGATTGGATTCAGTTATCTTCTGAATATTGTCAGCAAGTGCAAGAGCAAGTGACAGGGAAGCCTGAAAAGTTTGTCCTCCTGATAATGTTTTTATACTTCTCACTTTTCCACCATTCATGAAATCTCTGACCCTGAAGTTGTTGTCTTCGGTAATTTCAATACTGAGTTTTTGTCTAGTTAATTGAAAAAAACGATCGTTTGCAGCATTACATAAATTTTGAAGGTATGCAGAAGAGATATAGTTTACGAATTTGCTGCCAATAAAAAGAGCTTTTAAGGTCTTTAAATTGTCGGCTCTCAGTTCTAAAGAATTAAGACTTTTAAGCAATGTTTTTTGAGTATTGAGCTTGTCTATAAGATTCTTTAAAAGTATTTCAGTTGTAACATATTTATCCTTCTTATGATCTATCAATTCTTTCTTTTTATTAATTTCTTCGATTAGTTTGTCGTGAGCTTCTTTGTCGTATATTTTTTCTCCCAATTCTTTCTTGTAACTATTTAGTGAAGATTTGTATTCTATTAATTTGTTTTTATATGATTCTACACGCTTTTTTTCTGCTTTAATATTGATATCCTGAGAAAGAATTCTTTCAATTTCTTCAATAGTCACAAATTCAGAAGATTTAAGTTCCGCCTCGAGTTTGTCTTCCAACTTTTTTATATTACTACGTTCATTTTCTAATTCAATGAGGTTAAGTTCTAGTCGTCCTTTAAGATTATCTCTAAACTGTTTCTGATCTTGCAAATTAATATTTAATAAATTGTACTCCTTACTTATAGAATCGTATTGATCAAGCAATGTTTTTCTTTCTTCTTTGATTGCCGTGCTGTTTATTTCATTATAATCATTAATATCAACTAATTGCAGTTGCTTTTTTAAAGTTTTAATTTCGGTTTGATGGATTGTAAGTGAGTTTTTTATTTTATCTAGTTTTGCATTTGCCTTCTGAATGTTTTCTTCTTGTTTTTTTAGTTGTAAAGCATTTTTCTGTAGCAGCATTTCATTTGCTTCAATTTTATTCTGAAGTTTCTCCATTTCAGCGAAGGATGAATTTAGTTCGTCTTCAGTTTTATATCTATCCCAAATAAAGTGTGCTTGATGCTCATCTTGATGTTTGATTAAATTCGTCTTTGATTCTAAAAGTTCACTATAATTTTTAAGAGCATCTAAATATCCCGATTCAAGTATACTTAGCTGTTTGTTGAGTGATGAGATATGATCTGTCTGGTTTTCTAAACTGTTCTTTTCTATTTTGATTTTGTTGTGCTGCGCTAATAAATCCTCACTTGTAAACAGTTCAGGGTGATGCAGTGAACCACATAGAGGGCAGGGGGTATTGTCTGTTAAATCCTTTGCAAAGGATTCAAGTTTCGACTTTACTAAAATGTGATTTTCATAATCACTCAATTCAGTCTGTCTTTTCTTAATTTTGACAATTTCAAGCTCCAGATGCTTAATGCAGTTTTCGAAGTTAAGCTGAGTATCATTAATTCTATCAAATTTGTCACTATTTTCAACTCTGTCATAATTATTGAATATAGCGTCAAGCAGGATACTGTCTTTTTGAGTTATTAATTCATCCTTTTTATTGCAGCATTTTTCAATTTCATTATTGATGTTTTGGATTTGACGTTCCAAATTGTTTTTCTCAGAATACCAATCTTTTATATTGGTGAGCAATGTGAAGTTTGGTAATTTGTTTTTAAACTGATTAATAATTGACTCTATGCCTTCTTTTTCTTTTTTTAAACTATTTACTAGAATTGTAGTATTACCTAAGAAAGTATCTCCTTTTTCTACCTTAATTGATTCATCCCTGGCAATTGTTTCGAGTTCCTGTATTTTTAAAAGAGTGTTTATCTCCTCTGCTTTTTGTTTAAAACTTTCTCGTTTTTCATATTTAGGTCTTATTTCTGCAAGTCTACTCTCTGTTTTTTTAATATCGTTGTCTTCTCTGATCAGACTTTCTTTATCTTTCTGAATCTGTATTGAACGAGTTGATTCTTTTTTCTTGTCTTCCGTCAAAGAATCCAACAAGTGTTTAAAACTTATGACACACTGCTCATATTGGGCAATAGTTTTTTCAAGCTGAGTGAATTGTGATTCTTTTTCTAAAAGAATATCAAGTTCTTTTTGAGCATTATCTCTTTTGAGGATTAAGTCTCCCATATTTCTGAGTTGCTCCTCATCTTTCTGACGTTCGGTAATATTTATATTTAAATTTTTGATGTTTTCCTCGAGATTGGAGAGTAGTTTTGTATAAACTTCAATGTTATCTTCATCTAGTTCACCAAGCAATTGTAACTTACCGGCAATGTTTTCTATTTGTAAATTGTTTTTGCGCTCTAATGATGCAACTTTACGAAATAGTTCAAATTTCTCAAGATTAAACAGCTCTTTCATCATTCTTGTGCGATCTGCATCACCAAGTTGTAAGAAATCTTGAAACTGACCTTGAGGGATAATTATTGTACGTTTGAAGTTCTCATAACTAAGACCTACTGCTTCTTCCAAAACTTGGTTTTCAACAGGTTTCCACTCGCCGGCTTCTTTTTTGTATGATTTGCGAACAAATGCTTTAACATCGTCAAATCGTTTGCTATTGCGTCGACCGGTAACTATAGATCTGTAAGAATCCCGTTCTTTTCCCGCCTCAAATATGAAATCAATTAAAAGTTCATTGCATTTCAAGTTCATCATATTGTAATTGCGATTATCTCCTGCAAGATTAAGCTTGTCGGTTCTGCCATATATAGCATAGATAATTGCTTCCAGAATTGATGACTTGCCGCTGCCTACCGTACCAAAAATACCAAATAGACCGGCAGAGGTTAATTTGGTGAAGTCTATTGTTTGTTCCTCTTGATATGAATAAAGCCCTTTTATTTTTAATTCAATTGGTATCATTAGTCGCTTTCCTCTCCTAATATTTCTTTAAACAAATTCATTATGTCTTCATTTGGCTCTTGCTTTTTCTCATAAATAAAAAATTCAGTAAAAAGCTCTTCCATACTTTTATTCAAGTCTACTTGAGACTGTTTGCATTCCAGCAAATACTCTGCATTAATTACTTCGGGGATAATTGTTACGATTCCATTATGGGCGTTACTTAGTTGTTTTCGATCTTTGGCTGTAATAAAAGTGTCTGTTACTAATGTAAGTTCCACTAGCGCGTTTTTGTTTTCAGATAGCCACTGTAACGCTTCATCAATGCCATTTGCACGTTTTCTTAATAGAGATCTCGGAGTGGTTAATGGAATTTCTCGTACTATTGATGTTTCACCCGGTTCTGTCTCAATCATTAGAACATATTTTTGTTGATTTGCTTCTGCAAAACTGTAGGATAAAGGGCTGCCACTGTAGTATACGGGCGATGGTGAGTCATCCACTTTTCTCTTTCTGTGTAAATGACCAAGAGCGGTATATTGTATTTGTTCAGGAATGTTATAAGTATATATGGCTTGGGCGCCTCCTACATGTAAAATAGGTTTTTCATCTTCAGGTTCGGCAGGCAGAGGATCACCTTTTCTTACCATAAAAAGATGCGATATAAGAATATTGACTCCCTTTTTATCACAATATTTATTCGCGAGATTACCCCAGTTTTCTTCTAAGACATTTCTGAGTTCCTCTTCGTTGTCTTCCACTCCCAGAAAAGATTTTAGCCGAAACTCATTTGCATATGGAGTGTTTAGAACTCTCAAAGGGAAATCTTTATCGGGTAATTTCAATTCTAAATATCCCGCTTCACTTCTAATTACTTTTAATCCGGAATCAAGTTCAAAAAGCGGTACAATGGAGTGGGGGTAACCGGCAAAAATAATTCCACACTCTCTGGCCAAAGGGTCTGGTGCTTCAATGCGGTCCGGCGAGTCATGATTTCCGGCAATTGCTATCACAGGTCTTTTACCATCTAATGCTAATGTCTTAAGAGTTTTATAAAAAAGTTCAATAGCTTCGGTGGATGGATTATATGTATCAAAGAGGTCTCCTGCAACAACTATTACATCAGGATTCTCTCTGTTTGCAATTTCACAAATCTCATTTAATACTTCTCGTTGTTCTTCAATTCGAGAGAAGTCTTCAAGTCTTTTTCCAAGATGCCAATCGGCTGTATGTAAGATTTTACATTTATTATTCAAAACGTATCGATTTTGAAGGTGTAATTTTTGCTACTAAGTAAGATGGTCCAATCATCATCAGTAAGGAGACAAGTAAAGTTCCCAAATTAAGCAGTATAATAAACATCGGATTCAGATCTATGGGTACTGCCGCAAGATAATATGTGCTAGGATCTAATTTCAGTATTTGAAACCTATTTTGTATAATACAAAATAAAAGTGCAATTATATTCCCCCACAACATACCTCTTAATATAAGAAAAGATGAAAGATATAAGAATATCTTTCGAATACTAATGTCTCTGGATCCCATGGACTTTAGCATCCCAATCATGTTTGTTCTCTCCAATATGATTATTAGTAGACCCGAAATCATGGTAAAACCTGACACTATGAGCATAAGTGTTATAATAACCCACACATTCATATCGAGCAGGTTTAACCAATTAAAAATCATTGGATTAATATCTTTTATTGAGCGTGTGTATAGTGTGTTGCCCAATCGATCTTTGTGAGAAGACATTTCAAAGAAAAGATTTTGTGCTGTAATATCGAGGTTATCATAATCAGTGACAAGCACCTCTATTCCGCTTACCATGTCATCTTCCCAATCATTTAGATTGCCAAGTATATCTTTTTCTGTTATAACAAAGAGTTTATCCCAATCTTCGAAGTTGGTTTTGTAAATACCAACAATATCAAATCTTCGTGCACGAACAGGCTCTTGAACAAAATAAGTGGTGAATCTATCGCCAACATTCAAATGAAGCATATCGGCAATAGTTTTTGAAATTATTGCCTGATTATTTGTTATAGTATCATGTTTGTTGATGATTTCACCTTCAAGCAGGTTGGTTGTGAAGAAATCCCAGTCATAGCTATCTGAAACACCTTTAAGCACGACTCCCAAAAAGTCTTCATCTGTTTTAATTATACCGGGTTTAGTAATGAATTCCTGGAAATGTCTGATTGCGGAATTAGAGTTAAGCGATTCCTTTAATGAATCTGATACAGCAATTGGTGAGTGTTCGTATGAGTTGTTTGCCTCAAATGCAGTTATTTGTATATGTGAGCCGAATCCTATAACCTTCCCTCGCACCTCATTTTTAAAGCCTACTATGATGCAGACTGCAACAATCATTACTGCAAGACCCAGAGCTATCCCCGTTACGGCAATTTTTATAGCAGGAGAAGAAACTTTTTTATTGTTTTTTTTCTCCCCTCTATATATTCGTCTTGCTATAAATAATTCTGCATTCATGTAACATTTTTATAAGCTTCAAGAGCTTTTTCGAGTACCGTCATTGCATTGTTTAAATCTTCTTTGTTGAGCACATAAGCAATACGAACTTCATTTTTGCCTAATCCGGGTGACACATAAAATCCGGTGGCAGGAGCCATAAAAATTGTTTGACCTTCATACTGGAAATCTGACAAGCACCATGCGCAAAACTTATCAGCATCTTCAACCGGTAATCTGGCCAAAGTGTAAAATGCTCCTTGAGGCATCGGAGAGTATACTCCCGGTATTTTGTTTAATCTGTCGATAAGAAAATCTCGTCTGCTTTTATATTCATCAAAGCTTTGCTGCATGTACTCATCGTTGCCGTTAAGTGAAGCATTTGCGGCTATCTGTCCTATTAACGGTGGGCTGAGCCGTGCTTGACAAAACTTCATAACCGTGTCATGCACTTTTTTGTTTTTAGTTATTAAAGCACCAATTCTAATGCCACATTCGCTGTATCTTTTAGACACAGAATCTATCAGAACAACGTTGTCTTCGACATCTTTGAGATGGCATGCTGAAATGTAAGGTGTGTCATTATAGATAAACTCCCTATATACTTCATCGGAGAAAAGATAAAGATTGTATTTCAAGACTAGCAGACGTATTTGTTCCATCTCTTCAGGTGAATAAACATATCCCGTTGGGTTATTTGGATTACAAATAAGAATACCCTTTGTGCGCTCATTGATCAGTTCCTTAAACTTTTCTATAGGTGGTAGAGCAAAATTTGATTCTATATCTGATGGTATGGTTTTAATAACAGCACCCGCTGATATAGCAAATGCCATATAATTAGCATATGCAGGTTCCGGAACTATTATTTCATCACCGGGATTAAGACAAGCAAGAAATGCATATAACACAGCTTCTGAACCACCGGCAGTAACAATAATTTCTTCAGGTGTAAGGTTAATATTAAATTTCTTGTAATATTTTACCAAATTCTCTCTGTAGTATCTGTAACCGTCGCTAGGACTATATTCTAATGTTGTACGATCAATGGATTTTATAGCATCAAGAGCTTCCTTTGGGGAAGGCATATCGGGCTGTCCTATATTAAGTTGATATACTTTTATCCCTTTTGCTTTTGCAGCATCTGAAAGCGGGGCTAATTTTCTGATTGGTGACGCAGGCATCTGTAAGCCGCGCTGAGAAATATCAAGCATAGTTGAATAATAAATTGCTTAATTACTTAATTACATAAATATTTATACAAGGAGGCAAAGTTAACAAAAAGTGTGGAAATGTATCCTTATTAACACAAATTGAGCCTATTCGTCTTTGTCTGTATAGGATTATATTTACTTTTGTGATGAAACACTTAATAAGAACGTAAATAAGTAATGAGGAGTTTTATGACAAATAAAAGTATAGTATTAGTAATAACGCTATTAGCAATTGGCCTAACATCATGCTTCCAAGAATATAGCAATGATGATTCATTCCGCAAAGGTTGGACTCTTGCATGGGAAGATAATTTTGATGAAAACCTTGATGAATATACATGGAATAATATTCCTCGTGGAACACAACACACCAATAGGTATATGAGTGATAGTGCAGCATTGTATGGTTGGGAAGAAGGTAATTTGGTGTTGAAAGGCATTGTAAATAATAATGATGATGGTAAAACACCGTTTCTAACGGGAGGAATTACCAGAGATGCCGTAAAGTCTAATGAGATAAAAAGAATTGAGGCGCGAATTCGCATAAACGCTACTCCCGGAGCTACGCCATTTATGTCACTGGTGCCTACCGGCAGTGAAGATAATATTTCAATTGATGTAATTGAACAATATGGCTCGGATGATTTTATTTATCAATCCGTGACATCCGAATATACAACCACTCACGGTATGCCTGATAATCCTCCCTCTAGTGCATTGGTTGGTGTTAATCCTAACGAATATCATATATATGGTGTAGAGAAGTATACAGATAGTATAGTTTTCTATGTTGATGGAACTCGTACAAGAAAATACCCACGTATTCCAACTGAAATACCGGGACAGTTTCCTTATGATGATCATGATTTGGATCTGTTTTTTGGGTTAAGACTTAATTATGACACTGATTCTACAGTATTACCTGCGGAAATGTATATAGACTGGGTGCGTTTTTACGAACCTGAACAACCCGAAGTAGTTCAATAAAAAAACGTCTCACCAACTCCCTACCAATTCCCATTAAATATGAAGTTATGTAGGGGTTGATTAGGGAGTAAACATGGTATTGATAGATAGTTTATATCCTTCAAAAAGGGGTAATAAGTTGAATGTATTATAGAATAAAAAAGAATCAATCTGTAAAAAAGATCTTAATGCAAGATTTCATAACGGAATTGAATGTGATTTGAGGCGATCTCCAGCCATATCTTCATACTTGGTGCCCTTGCGCCCATAATTAGCATAGGGGTATATACTAATGCCACCTCTGGGTGTAAAAATACCTGTAACTTCAATATATCTCGGATCCATCAATTTAATTAGATCTTTCATTATTATATTTATGCAATCCTCATGGAATGCTCCATGGTTTCTGAAGCTAAATAGATATAGTTTCAGACTTTTACTCTCAACCATCCTGACATCGGGTATATAATTAATTCTGATAGTTGCGAAATCCGGCTGATTGGTAATTGGGCATAGACTAGTGAATTCGGGACAATTAAATATTACCCAGTAGTCATTTTGTTGATGTTTATTTTCAAACGTTTCTAGCATTTCGGGAGCGTAATTTTGCTTATATTCTGTTTTACTGCCTAAATGGCTCAAACCTTCTATTTTCATATTTATTTAATTATTTTTATAGATAATTCTATTACAATTTGCCATAGGTTTAATTTATAACTGTTGGGATAGCCTATATTTTCTCCATTAGATACTCTTCTAACCCTTTGTTTCTAATTAAGCATGCCGGGCAATCACCGCAGCCTTCAGCTTTAATACCGTTATAACATGTAAGTGTTTCGTCTTTCACTAAATCGAAGACACCCAGCTCATCTGCAAGCTTCCACACCTCTTTTTTAGTGCTCCACATTAAAGGTGTGTGAATAACAAATTGCTTGTCCATTGCTAAATTGAGAGTGGTATTTGCCGATTTAATAAAGGTGTCTCTGCAATCGGGATATCCGCTATAATCGGCTTCGGAAACGCCGGTAACTATATGACGGATATTCCTAGAGTATGCTATAGTTGCGGCAAATGTAAGAAATAACAAGTTTCTGCCCGGCACAAATGTATTCGGATAAGAGTTGTTTGGCACCTCTCTGTCCATTATAATTTCTTTGTTTGTTAGAGAGTTAGGTGCAAGTTTTGAAATCACTGATGAGTCGATAAGTGAGAATTCAACACCGGCAATATTTGCCAATCGTCGGGCATTTTCTATTTCCTCCATATGACGTTGCCCATATGAATAACATAAGGCTAGAACATTTTTGAATTCTCTTTTCGCCCAATACAGGCATGTGGTTGAGTCTTGTCCTCCGGAAAACAGAACAATAGCATCTTGACGCTTAAAATCATTCATAATATAGTGTATTGTAGTATGTATTTTGCAAAAATAGTAATTTTTCTGCAGACTCTTAGTTTTAACAAACAACAAATGAACTTGTTATATGTTATTGTGTTATAGTGTTGCAGCGGCATTGTGGAGTAAAAAAAAATAAGCCGTCCAGATTTCACAATCAGAACGGCTCCACAATTAAGGTGTCATATAAAAATGACAGTCCGCAAATATACACATTATTTGAAGATTAACATATTCGTAAGCTGAAATATTAAGAGTAATAATTAAAAAGATTTAATATTAGTTGGGGCTTAAACTTAACATATAATTTTTTATGCTATGGATGATAATATGATCAAAAGAAATATCGCAAGCAATTACAAAGAAAATAGTATGGCTAAAGCGATATTAGTAAGATGGAAATGGAATGATAGCAGAACCGGTAGAAAGTTCATTGGTTTGCGATATGGTGGAAGAGCAGAATCACAACATGATTTGAATGTAAGGTATAGAGTAGGTTCAAGTGAAAAAGTTACCCTGCTACTTCATGCGGACCAACTTGTAGATTATTCGACAGAAGAGAAAAAGGACAAAATACTTAGACTAGTTGATGATCATGTTTGGAAATGGGACCCATCTTACAAAGTTGATTTTCAATCTGTTGTAAGCAAATTTGTCAAATCTTAACAATAAATTCTTGCAAACTTAACAAATTAGTAACAATATGTTGGATACAATGTAACTAACATATTGTACTTTTGTGCTGTAACAATAAACAGGACAATTTTTAGGTTTATTTTTAATGAGGATATTATTTCTGTTTTTACTCATTCCGATATTATCATACTCTTGTATTAACGGCACATCTAACTCGATGAGTGGCAGTTCCAGAAGCACCATATCCGGTGCAGGAGCAACATTTCCCTACCCATACTATAATATTATTTTTCGTGACTTCATGCGAGCAAACGACAATTACACCGTAAACTATGGTGCTATAGGAAGTGGGGGGGGCATTCGTAGTTTGCGAGACCATTCAGTTGATTTTGGTGCGAGTGATGCATTCCTAAATCAAAGTGAATTGGAATCTATGAATGGTGAAATTATTCACATTGCAACTTGTATGGGAGGAGTAGTGATGGCATATACTCTAGAAGGAGTTGACAGCTTAAGGCTAACCGGAGAACTTGTATCAGACATATATCTTGGTAAAATAAATAGATGGAATGACCCAAGACTTTTAGCAGATAACCCCAATGTAAATCTACCCGACCTTGAAATTACTCCCGTCTATAGATCAGATGGAAGCGGAACTACTTTTAATTTCTCAGAATATTTGTCAGTAGCCAGTAAGGAGTGGAATGATGTGATGGGAATAGGCAAATCTTTGAAATGGCCTGCAGGAATTGCTGCAAAAGGGAATCCCGGAGTAGCCGGGATTGTTCAGCAAACTGAAGGAGCAATTGGATATATTGGTTCAGAATATTCTTTAACTTTAAAATTACCAACAGCAAAACTAAAGAACAGGGCGGGAAATTATGTAGATGCTACATTGGAGACTATTTCAGCAGCTGCAAATGTTGAACTACCGGATGATATGAGAGCAACTATAACAGATTCTGATGACCCCGATGCATATCCTATAAGTATTTTCACGTGGCTATTATTGTATAAAGATCAATCATACAATAATCGCACAAAAGAAGATGCAGCAGATTTGGTGAAACTTCTTAACTATATAATTAGTCCTGCCGGACAGAGAGTGGCAGCTCAAATTAATTATGCACCATTATCAAGTCAGGCTTTGGAGAAAAACCGCAATTTAATTGAACAGATCAATTATAGAGGAGAATCAATTATTATTGATTGATGCTGATAATAATATATTAGTTAAATGAAAGACAAATTTTTCCGATTCTTACTATTCTTTGCAGCATTTATTATATTAATGCTAAGTGCGGGCATAATATATGCTCTCGTAAGCCGTTCAACCGAAACATTTCAAGAATATGGTTTTTTTAGATTTATATTCAATTCTGAATGGGATCCACGCCCTGCAACAGAAGAGTATGGAGCTCTTTCTTTTATAACCGGTACATTATATACTGCATTTTTTGCTCTAATTCTATGTCTTCCTTTTTCGATTTCAATAGCATTATTTAATGGTGAATATTTTAAAGGAAAAAGAATTTCAGGAGTTGTAAGATCAGTTGTGGATTTGCTTGCGGGTATTCCTTCAATAGTATATGGTTTATGGGGATTTTATGCAGTGCGCCCTTTGATTATAGATTTGGGTATTAATGCTCAGGGGTTTGGTATATTTTTATCATCTGTAGTATTAGCAATTATGATTATTCCATATGCATCATCCTTGAGCACTGAGTTTATATCAATGGTGCCAAACAATCTGAAAGAAGGTGCATATAGCCTTGGAGCAACTCAAATGGAAATGGTTCAACACATAACTCTGCCAACTGCTGCCTCGGGCATTATTGCATCTTATATTTTAGCATTGGGCCGAGCATTGGGAGAAACTATGGCAGTTACCATGCTGATTGGAAATACTGATAGAATTCCTAACGGTTTACGAGATACCGGTAACACAATGGCAAGTGTTATTGCAAATCAATTTGGTGAAGCAGATGGGATAAAGCTAAGTTCGCTAATAGCCATTGGACTATTACTTTTTATAATTACGGCAATCATCAATTTGATTGCTAAATTGGTTATGAAAAGAGTTGCAAGAGGATAATAAAACGGTACAGTTAGAAACAAAAGTTTTAATTGAATGAATTCAGGAATTTTAATAAATATAAGAAAAGGTAAGAATCGACTAATATATTGGCTGGTTTGTATTTTTTCTTTCCTAGCAATGATTCCTCTGTTTTTAATATTGTGGGATGTTGTTTCTAAAGGATATAAGAATTTCAATATTAATCTGTTCAAAGAAGTTACCCCATCTTCTATGGATGCTCTCTTGGCAAATATGAGCGGAGACCCTATCCCGGGAGGTATACTCAACGGTATCACAGGTTCAATTCTTATAGTTGCTCTTGCAATTTTGTTTTCAGTTCCTTTAGGGCTGTTTATTGGTATTTATCTTTCAGAAAATAAGAATAGTACTTTTGCTAAGGTAATAAGTTTTTTAACAGATCTTCTACAAGGTATGCCCTCGATTGTAATTGGTATAATTGCATATGCATGGGTTGTAAAACCACTTGGAGGTTACTCTGCCCTAGCCGGCAGTGTGGCTCTCACTATAATGATGTTGCCAATGATAGTGAGATCTACAGAAGAGACGCTAAAGATGTTGCCGTCGGCTTATAAAGAGGCGGGGTTGGCATTAGGAGCTTCATATACCAATGTTGTATTTAAAATTTTATTACCTTCGGGGTTTGGTGGTATATTCACAGGAATATTACTTGCGATATCGCGAGTTATGGGCGAAACGGCTCCACTAATGCTAACTGCTTTGGGTGCATCTGTTGTAAACTGGGATATTCTAGAACCCACGAGTGCAATTCCATTGTTAATATGGGATTTCTATAACGACCCAAACTTAGTTGATCTTGTGTGGTCATCATCTCTATTACTTTTAATAATTATATTCCTATTAAATTGGATAGCAAAAATTGTAGCACGGAAATGGAAAATATAAATAAAAATAATGGAAAGCCAATTCTTCAACTAAAGGATGTTTCGGTTTCTTATACACCCGGCTCTTATGCGGTTCAAAATGTGACAACTGATATATATCCCAATACTATTACAGCTATTATGGGACCATCGGGATGTGGCAAAAGCACGTTACTAAGGGCTATCAACCGTCTCCACGATCTTTATCCCAATATTAAAACCACTGGTGAAATCGTTTTAAAAGGTGAGAATGTTTTAAAGCTAGACTCAATGGAGGTTCGTAGATTGGCGGGAATGGTGTTTCAACAACCAAACCCGTTCCCAACTATGAGTATATATGATAATGTATTGGCGGGATACAAGCTCAACGGCATTAAACTCAAAAAGAATGATAAAGACGAAATAGTTGAGCAAAGTTTAAAAAGCGTAGCCTTATGGGAAGAAGTAAAGGATGTTATGAACAAACGAGGCTCATTTTTATCAGGAGGCCAACAACAGCGTTTATGTATTGCAAGAACACTTGCTCTGAAGCCTGAAATACTTCTTATGGATGAACCAACCTCAGCTCTTGACCCAATTTCAACTAATAAAATAGAGGAGTTGTTGTTGGAATTAAAGAATAAATTTACTATAATTGTTGTTACTCACAACATGTCTCAGGCAGCTCGTATTTCTGACAATTCTATGTTTATGTATCTTGGTGAGCTGATAGAACACGGAAATACAACTCAGATGTTTACTAAACCAAAAAACAAACGCACCGAGGAGTATCTTACAGGAGTGTTTGGTTAAAATTAGACCGGCGAAAAATTCAATAATTCAATTATTAATATCAATCCAGAAATGAACACTCATAATGAAAATACAAATCCAATTACTTTAGGGATTAAAGATAAATATCTTGATCAGTTGCATAGTGACTTCCACCTTCTGTCAGAAATAGTTTTAACTCAAATGATTAAAGCAGAGGAGTTGGTGCATGATAACCATAATAAAGATCTTGTTTCATTGTTAAAAAAGAACGAGAAAGTTATTAATTCTCTGGACATAATAATTAAAGAAAAAGTAATCAACGCTATAATGCTGTTCACGCCTAGAGCATCAGATCTTCGTAGGTTAATGGCATATCACGATATGACAATTTCTATGGAAAGAGTTGGTGATTTAATTGAAAATATAAGACTGGCATTAGTTGATATTGATTTTACTATTCAAGGTTTTGAGCAATATAAAAGGTTGCTTGGGAAAATGTTTAATCAAACAGATAAGATGCTTAGAAAGGCCGTTTTTGCATTTACGGGGGTTGATCATGATATGGCATATGCTACTATTTTAATGGATGACAAAGTTGATAGGCTTGAGCGTAAGATTGAGAAAAAACTAACTGCAGATTTCAATAATCAAGTCATGGATAGCCAAAGCCTCGTGAATATGATGCATTTAAATAGCATTTCATATTATCTTGAAAGGATTGGAGATAAAGCGGTAGATATCGCAGAATCGGCAGTCTTTCTTATTGAAGGTAAAGATATTCGCCACGATAAAGTAGTAAAAGTTTCACAAAAAGATAAGGATCCCACTGAATCTGATAAAACAGTGAAAAAGTAGTCTAGGATCAGTAAATAAACATAATGGAAGAAAGGATTTTAGTTGTTGATGATGAGAGGGATATTGGTGAAATTCTTCAATTCAATCTCGAAAAAGAAGGATATATCGTAGATGTTGCTTATTCGGGTGAAGAAGCATTGGAGAAATTAACAGATGTGCATCAACTGATTATTCTAGATGTGATGATGGATGGCATTTCTGGCTTTAAAATGGCAGAAAAAATAAGGAGAGAGGGTAACTTCATTCCAATCATTTTTCTTACCGCAAAAAGTACGGAGAATGATATTTTAACAGGATTCTCTCTGGGTGGTGATGATTATATACCCAAGCCATTTTCTATAAAAGAGGTACTTGCCAGAGTTAATGCTCTTATTAAAAGAACTTCACTTGTGAGACAACCGGCTGAAACACAATGGAGATACAAAGGTTTAAATATTAATATCCCCGCCAATCGTGTAACTCTCAATGGCAACGAAGTTTCACTCACAAAGAAAGAATTTGAAATTCTTTCTTTGCTTGCACAAGTATCTCCTAAAGTTCTTACACGTGCTGAAATACTTGATAGTGTATGGGGCGCAAATGAATATGTTTTAGACCGAACTGTAGATGTACATATCACCCGTTTGAGAAAGAAGTTAGGTGAGTATTCAACTCTTATTGTAAACCGTTCTGGTTTTGGATATTATCTCAATCTCGACATGAAAGAGGAGGAAAAGCCAACATAGATGTAAAATATGAAAATGAATTAAATACGAGAAAGAAGTAAGTATGATAGTGAATTAATTTAAATAAAGCATGAAAACGAGGGTATCTTTTAAGAGACGCATACTGATATATTTTTCAATAATTATAGCTGCATTTACTGTAGGTATAATTATATTTGAACAAAATCAGATTAAAAGAGAACGCACAAGCAGTCTAGAACGCACATTGGAAACCAATGCTGATATAATTCATGGATTCCTTAAAGAAAATGATTTATCTCCTCATAATAGTGAATCTGAAATAGACCGGATATTGAGCTATATGCTATCTGATCTCAGGCTCACTATCATGGATTGGGAAGGGAATGTACTGTATGATAACCTTTTAGATGCAACTAATATGGATAATCATATCCAGCGTCCTGAAATTCAAAAAACTATTGGGTTGGGGGATGGTTCAAATATAAGATTGTCTACTAGTAATAATGTAAAATATCTTTATTATGCGAAAGAATATGAAGAAGGATATTTTATTAGAGTTGCACAGCCTTATGATGTAAAATTGCAAAATTTCATAAATGCCGAGAACAGTTTTATTTATTTTATTCTGCTGTTTTTTATCGTGTGTATATTTATGATGATATATTTTACTAATCGTTTTACAAAATCTATTCGTGAACTTAGAGATTTTTCTTTGAGCTTAAAAAATGGAATGCCTATTCCCGATAATTTCCTTTTTGCAGATGACGAAGTAGGAGAGGTAAGTGCCGATATAATTGAAAATTATAATCTTTTACAAGAGAATAGACTTCAACTAGAAGCCGAGCGCGAAAAGTTGTTACAGCACTTTCATTTTTCAGAAGAAGGTATAGCCATATTCTCAAAACATAAGAAAAAGATATATTTCAACTCCCATTTTCTTCAATATTTAAATATTATTATGGATAAACCCACATTAGATATTGAACAGCTATTCTCTGATTCGGCTTTCCAAGATATTAATGATTATATTGATCAGGAACAGGAAGCACGGGATGGAAATATGTTCACTAAGCGTGTGGATAAAAGCGGAAAACAATTTAATATACGTGTCATTATATTTGACGATGAGAGTTTTGAACTCTACATAAGTGATATTACGAGATCAGAAAAGACCCGTATGCTTAAACAGGAGATGACAAATAATATAGCGCATGAGTTGCGAACTCCCGTAACAAGCATTAGAGGATATCTTGAGACAATTATTTCACTGCATGAAGATAAAGATAATGAAAGAATTAAAAACTTCTTAGACAGAGCATATGCTCAAACAATTCAACTTTCGGGTTTGATTCAGGATATCAGTATGCTTACTAAGATTGAAGAGGCCTCAGAGAGGTTTGAACTGGAGCCGGTGCTCATAAAAGAGTTACTTGAAGATCTACAATCAGATCTTTCTGAAAAGTTGAATGAGAAAGAATTTGATTTTTCAATTGAAGTAAATGAAGATGTTGTGATTCATGGTAGTAGGACTCTTTTATACTCAATATTTAGAAATCTAACAGAAAACTCACTTTCCTATGCAGGCAATGGAGTGAAAATTGTTGTGCGATGTTACAGTGAAAACATTGATACCTATTATTTTGAATTTTATGACACAGGTCCCGGAGTTGAAAACAAACATCTTGTACGTATCTTCGAACGATTTTATAGAATTAATGAAGGTAGAACTCGCAATAGCGGTGGATCTGGCTTAGGCTTATCCATTGTTAAAAATGCAGTTTTATTTCACAAGGGAAGTATTTTGGCAAAAAATTTATCTGAAGGGGGGTTGTGCTTTTTAATAACTTTCCCTAAGAATTTTAAAAAATAAATTATTATGAAATATGTTGGAGCACATGTTAGTGCATCGGGTGGGGTAGAGAATGCTCCTGTTAATGCTCATGCGATTGGGGCAAAAGCTTTCGCATTCTTTACAAGAAATCAGCGTCAATGGGTTGCTTCCCCTTACAAAGAGGAGAATATTA
Organism: uncultured Proteiniphilum sp.; assembly: GCA_964647535.1. GTDB lineage: Bacteria > Bacteroidota > Bacteroidia > Bacteroidales > Dysgonomonadaceae > Proteiniphilum. The sequence goes on along the minus strand of CAZYGE010000038.1, from coordinate 2,801 downwards.
TAAACTTCAAGTTAAAATGTGAAGAACTGGGATATCATCCTAATCATATTATCCCTCATAGCAGCTACCTTATAAACCTTGGTAATCCTACAGAAGAAGGAGTAGAGAAGTCTCGTAATGCTTTTTTAGATGAAATGCAAAGATGTGAACTGCTTGGTATAAATAGGCTCAATTTCCACCCTGGCAGTCATCTTAATAAAATTTCTGAAAAGGAATGTCTAAACCGAATAGCTGAGTCAATTAATATGGTTTTAGAAAAAACCTCAGGTGTTTGTGCTGTTTTAGAAAATACGGCAGGACAAGGCACTAATCTGGGCCATAGATTTGAGCATCTTGCCTATATAATAGATAAAATTGAAGATAAAAGCCGGATTGGTGTATGTTTAGATACAGCTCACACACTTGCGGCAGGGTATGAGATTCGCACTCGCGAGTCGTATGATGAAACCTTCAATAACTTTGATGAAATAGTGGGATTTAAATACTTAAAAGGAATGCATATCAACGACTCAAAAAAAGAACTTGCAACAAGAGTAGATCGTCACGATAGTCTAGGAAAAGGTCTCATGAATATGGATTTATTCTCATTCATTATGAATGATTCCCGTTTTAATAACCTTCCTCTAATTCTGGAGACCCCAGATGAGTCCTTGTGGGCGGAAGAAATTCAACTACTTTATTCTTTACAGAAATCATAAGTGAAATTTAAATACAAGCTTATTCATCTGTCGAAAGTGTTCTAATAGTTTCTTCAACTTTTTTAGAGCTAGTAATCATCTCTTCAAATTCATTAATTACAACAGTAGTACCTCCCATTTTTAAATTTGGGTTTCTGTATGTCATCTTGCTTTTGATTGGTTCTCTGGCTGAAAAATGAAATTCTTTGGCACCTGTTTCCTTCGCAATATTTGCAATATTATAAGCATTTACGCCACTGCCGGGCATAATAATGATCCTATCATTGGCTAAGTCAACAAGTTCTTTCAATAAGGCAACTCCGTTTTCTGCTTTAGCTTGTTGGCCCGAAGTTAGAATTCTTTCGCAACCCAGTTCGATAATCTTTTCAAGACTTTCGTATGGATCTCTACACATATCAAATGCTCTATGAAAGGTTACACCCATATCTTTGGCTGAATTAATTAGTTCTTTGTTTCTTACCATATCAATATCACCATTAGATGTAAGGCATCCAATAACAATACCATCCACTCCCATCTTACGCGCTATCTCGATATCTTTAAGCATTATTCTGTGCTCAAGATTTGAATACAAGAAATCACCTCCCCTAGGTCTAATAATTACATTCAGTTTAATTTCCAATAGCTCACGGGCTAATGCAATTTCTCCATATGAGGGGGTAGTTCCACCCTCGGGGATTCCTGCGCAAAGCTCAACGCGGTATGCGCCACCTTTTTGTGCTTCAATGCAGCTTGCAACTGAATTGGCACATATCTCAAATTTATAATTGGTCATTGTTATATTTTATATTCACAAACATATATTCACAAACATACCAAAATGGATTATTGTTT
>CAZYGE010000038.1:0-1169 GCA_964647535.1 uncultured Proteiniphilum sp. | reverse complement strand
AAAATAGAAGTTTTGAATAAAACTGTTCCTCTCATTCTTTTTCCTATCAACACCATTGATAATATCTTCTATGAAGTTCTTCATATCTTTATTAGATTTGATATGTGTATGAACTTTAAGTGAATTAACGCCAAAATCATTTAAAGTATTAAACACCTCATTGTCAAATATAGTGTATGCAGATGGTTTATCTAAAAGATGATATTCCGCTAAAAATGCACTGCTATCATGTATTAAAGCATCAGAAAATTTAAATAGCTGAACAAATTCTCCTTCAAGCAGCTGTGTATTTGGTGATTCTTCCCATCTAATAAAGTAATCATCCGTTTTCTTCTCACCCCAGATGTTTTCTTTTTTAAGTATCATTTTCAGGAAAGGATGTGGTTTGAGCGCAAATTGTACCTGATCTTTATAAATTTCTGCCATTTCCAGAAAGTAATCGGCGTATTCAATAAAGCATGAAAAATTTAGTCCTGTCAGCTGACCTCCTTTCACTGTCCAATGTGGTCCCCAAATTATTCGTTTGCGATTAATTGAATCTATTTTTTTCCATGGATCAAAACCTGAACCGTTTTTAAAAATATTTAAAAAGGGATGACCCGTAACCACCACATTTTTCCCTCGGTTAACTGAATATTTAATTGCATATTTCTTATGAAGTTCTGTTTCATAAAAGACTTTCCAACAATTAACGGCCAATTTATTATTAAATCTATAGTGATATAATGCATCCACCTGAAACGTATATGGTACATAACATGTAAGGGTGTCTAAATAATTATCAATGAGGTATTCATTAGTGGTTAATTTATTGGGATTGGAGAAAAACACAAGATCCGGTTTAAGAATAGTTTTTAAATTAATAGGCTTATTCTCTTTCAAATTGTATCCTAAAAAATATTCGTATCCTTTTCGTAAACAAAATGATTCTGCTTTTTTAAAATCCTTTAGTAGGAATTCTTTATTTTGGCCAATTAATGGACAAACTACTACAATGGGTTCATATCTAATGTTGTTTTCAAACTCTCGGTATAATGTATCGTATTTCCATGTATCTTCAATGAAAAAGAAAAATACAACTTTAATTTTTTCTTTTGTTTTTAATCGCTCGAGCAATGCAACTTCCTATCGCTTACATAATCTAATGAGGCAATCTTTTTAATCTCATC
>CAZYGE010000037.1:0-23759 GCA_964647535.1 uncultured Proteiniphilum sp. | reverse complement strand
ACCAACGCCCTACCAACGCCCTACCAACTCCCATTAACTACAGTGTTGATAGGGAGTTGGTAAAGTCTTGGTTAGGCTTTGATTAGGTTTTGTGCTGGTTTTGGCTTTGCCTTAAACTTGTGAGTTCTATTATTTTAATTAGAATCATATATATATTGAAAGTACTTTTCACAAGAGACCTCTGTAAGTTTTTCTTTTTCGATCAGGATTATTGATGTTTTTGGAGGCCTAAGATAATTCTATCGGGACCCGATCTGCGAAAAGAGCGTTAAGTTTGATTTGCTGTTTGAGCGAAGCGAGTTCAAATAAAATAGCTCTTAAGCAGCAAACGGGTGATAGAATTATCAAAGCCGAGAAAAACATCAATAATCTAGAAAAATAAAAACGACTTATTAAAAACTAAATTAAAGTCAAAAACAAAAAAAAGGCCATTCCAAAATGAAACAGCCCTAGTAAGTTATTTGGTAATATAAAACTTTACAACGGAATCACATACTTCTTCATAGCTTCATCTTGCAAAGATTTTGGTACAGCCTCCTTTACCTCCTCCACTATAACATCAATCAACCTCTCCCTAATAAACTCTTTCCTTGTAACCAGGCTGACTTCTCTTACAGGTGTACTGTTTTTGAAAGGACGCACATTTTTCTTTTGTTCTGCAGTTAAGTTAGCAACAGCCATTTCGGGGATTACGGTAAGGCCCTCATTTTCATCAACAATATTTATAAGTGTGTCAATGCTACCACCTTCGTATGAGAAGATTGAAAAGTTTGCACCACGTTTTTTCTTTAAGTTGCAAAGATGCAAAATCTGGGTTCTGAAACAGTGTACTTCATCAAGTAACCATAATCTAGCTGTATTCAAATCAGTTTCATCAAGAGATGTTTTTGCATATAAAGCCCTTTCACGTGGAGATACATAAGCAAAGAACTGCTCGTAATAGATGGGATGTTCGCTTATGGTTGGCTCTTTAAGTGGTGTAGCTACAATCCCTCCATCAAGCGTATCCTTTGCAAGCCCCGATAGAATCTGATCTGTGGTGAGCTCCGATACAGTAATACGAATATCATATTTATTATCATGATGTACCTGCATAAGTCTTGGTAGCAAGTAGGGAGAAATGGTTGGGATAATTCCTAACCTGAAAACACCTTTTACTACACCCTTTTCTTCGAGTATAATCTCTTTAATCTGGTTTACCTGTGCTATTGCAATGCGTGCCTGCTCTATAATACGTTTCCCTATTTCAGTGGGTTGCACAGGTAGTTGTGATCGGTCGAATATCTTTACTCCCAATTCATCTTCGAGCTTTTGAATCATCATACTCAAGGTAGGTTGAGTTACAAATGATGCCTCAGCGGCTCTCGAAAAATGACGATGCGTGTCTACCGCTATTATGTATTCTAATTGTTGAATGTTCATATTAATATTTGTAATTAGAAAAATATTTCATGAATTGTACCCTTTCATAAACGTAAGGGCTTTTAATGTTAGCATAGTTGAGCTTGCCTCTGAATTCTTCTACTCTTTCGTAATTACTCTGTTCCATCCACTCCTCTATGCATGTGAGAATATTTGCAACTGCATCAACTCCTTGCTCATACAACATACTGCATAGCTGGATACCTCCTGCTCCTGCAAGAATGCCCTTTATTGCATCTTCCCATGAATGTACTCCGTATGAACATGCAATATCAAAATCTGGCACTCGCCCCGATACGATTGCTGTCCACCTGAGTGTATCGCCAAAATCCGCAGGATTGCTAAAAACTGATCCTGCTTTTATCTCCATCGTCTTTATGTCAATATCGAGTTGATAAAACCGATTAAAAAGAACTACGCCATCTGCTCCCAGTGCCTTTAGTTTTGAAACAAGACCGGGGATGTTACTGATGTTTTTTGACATTTTAATTACAACGGGAATCTGAGTCACCTTCTTTATCTCTCTTAATATTTTCACATAAGTGTCTTCGAGATATGAATCGGGAAACTCACCGGCATTGAGTATAAAAAGATTGAGTTCTATAGCATCCGCTCCGGCATCCTGAATATTCTTGGCAAAATCTATCCACTTGGCAGCTTTATAGCAGTTAATGCTTGCAATAATAGGTACACTGCATTTTGATTTGGCATCACGTACGAGATCTAAATATTTACTCATATGATTCATTTCTATGTACGTATTGATATAATCGGCGGCTTCGGGATAATCTGCTATTTGAGTGAGTTTTTCTGAGTGATTATCAATTTGCTCTTCAAAAAGCGATTTCAATACTATTGCACCAACACCGGCTTTTTCTAACTCCATTATTTTACCAATGGAATTTGTTAACCCACTACTTGCTGCAATAAGCGGGTTTTTCAGCTTTAAACCTGCGAAAGTTGTTTCTAAACTAATCATGTGCCAAGAATGTTTTTCAATTTAATTACTTAACAAATATATGAATTATTATCGATAATAGTGATACCTCATAGGAAGTTTATCTTTCGCCAAAAATGAGAGTTCCTATTCTTATCATATTGCTACCTTCCTCTATTGCAATGCTATAATCATTTGTCATGCCCATTGAAACAACATTAAAGTCAGGATCGTTTGCATAAAAATCAACTTTGATTCTTTCATATAATGCTTTGATTTGTTTAAATTCACTTTTAACTTTTGTAGTATCTTCAGTAAATGTTGCCATTCCCATTACTCCTATAAATTTCACATGAGGAAATTCTCTCCAAACACCACTACTGAGAAACTGCAAACATTCAGCAGGACTAAAGCCTGATTTTGTGTCCTCTTCAGCAACATGTATTTGAATTAGACATGATATTGTACGATTATTTGTTGCGCCCTGTTTTTCAATCTCTCGCATTAATCGTTCACTATCCACACTATGTATCAGAGTAACAAAAGGTGCTATCTGTTTTACTTTGTTGCGCTGTAGATTGCCTACAAAGTGCCATTCGATATCTTCAGGCAGCTCAGATTGCTTTTGCACAAGCTCTTGAACACGACTTTCGCCAAATATACGCTGCCCGGCATCATAAGCTTCCATTATTTCTTCATTAGAATGAAACTTTGATACTGCTACAATATTAACATCTTCTGAAACTGTCTCTTTTAATTTGTCTAGATTTTCTTTTACACCCATTTTCTTTTTCTCATTCTTGCTGTTTACTTGCTTTATCTCCCGAATACGGGAAAACATCCATAATTGCTGTTTCTACAACTGAAGCAATGCTATAGTCTATCATAGTTTTCTTCATTTCTGTTTCAATTATTTCAACAGCCTCCTTAAGTAGCGTTGCTTGAACCAGCATATTTACTGCAGTTTTCTTTTCCGCTCCACTCTTATCATCAAGAGTTATAAAATATAGCCTGGCTTTAAAATATCTATCTCCCGACTCATTAAAAAATGTATCGGAATATTTAACTCGTTTGATATCCGATATAGTAAATTCGCCGGATATATACGGTTTTATCTCTTCTATTATTCTTGCTTCAGCCTCTGTAAAAGATAATGCGTCTACTAGGTAGGGTTCTGTAACCGTTTTCTGAACGCCTGTTTCAAGCATTTTGTCGTATCTCAATTTACATTCAAACCAGTTGTACATATGTATTATTTTGTTTTTTGATGTTTAGGTGCAAAGATAAGTTTTTTTCATTCATGTTCTAATAAGTAAAATCTCAGAGTTCTTGACTTCATTTAATTTTGATACTTTTGCAGTATTAAAATTTCATGATGATTGGAACACTTGTAAATACTGCTGCCGTAATTATTGGCGGTCTACTTGGTTTAGTTTTAAATAAGAGGATGCCTGACCGTGTTACTACTATCTATTTTCAGGCAATAGGACTATTCACTCTTGCCATTGGAGCATCAATGGCGGTGAGTATGGAAAAGATACTTATCATAGTTAGCAGCCTCGCTATTGGTTCACTCTTTGGTGAATGGTGGGATCTAGAAAATAGTGTGGAAAAATTAAGTGAACACCTTAAAAAGCGTTTTAAAATTGGTAATGAGAAGTTCTCTGAGGGATTGGTAACTTCTTTTTTGCTGTTTTGTGTGGGCTCTATGACAATATTAGGCACTATACAGGAAGGAACAGGGGGTTCACCCGATTTGCTTTTCACAAAATCTACCATGGACTTTTTCTCGGCACTGCTGCTTGCTTCTGCGATGGGAATTGGAGTAGTATTCTCATCGGTACCTCTATTTATATTTCAAGCAGCACTTACCTTGCTTGCAAGATATGCAGCTAATTTTTTCTCCGACGACATAATCCTGGGGCTCACCAACGTAGGTGGAATACTGCTTATTGGTTTAGGCATTAATATTCTGGGAATAAAGAAACTTCGTATAATGAATATGTTGCCTTCACTTATAGTTGTAGTATTGTTACTCTGGATATTTAATTAGTTCACTAATTTATTAATCATTACTCAATTAATTCCCCCTTATATTTATATATGTACCAAAAAGATAAGAAATTAGGTTTATGGTTATTGGTTTTCATTGCCTTAGGCTCAATGATTGGCTCAGGTATATTTAACTCTCCTAAAGATCTTATCAGTGTTTCAAATCCGCAGAGCACAATGCTTGCCTGGCTCATTGGTGGCTCAGGAGCAATTATGCTTGCCCTTGTTTTTGTCTATCTGGCTTCGCGTAAACCGGAGCTTAAAAGTGGTGTTTTTGCTTACGCTCGCGATGGTTTTGGCGACTTTATGGGATTCAATTCTGCATGGGGATACTGGTCTGTAGGTTGGTTAGGAAATGTGAGTTATCTGGCTCTGTTTTTCAAAACACTTAACGATCTTCTTGGTGTTAATGCAATATCTCCTCTTATTGCTTTTTTTATAGGTTCTGCTTTACTTTGGTTATTTTATTTTATACTAATTGCCGGTATTCGGGAAGGAGCAATTCTCAACTTCGTTGTAACTTCTGCCAAGCTGATTCCAATTGTTCTGATAATATTTTTGGGATTTGCACTGATTAACAGCGACCTTTTCATGGTTGAAGATTGGCAAAACAGACTGGCTTCAACAGGTGTACCTACATCGCCAATGATTCAGATAAAAGGAGCAATGGCTATTATACTTTGGTGTTTTGTGGGGATGGAAGCTGCTTCGGTTTTATCTGGAAGAGCTAAAAGTCAAAGGACTGTAAGGTTTTCAATAATCATTTCACTACTAATCGTGCTTGCAGTTTATATGCTAATAACGTACATAGCGATGTCATCGGTCTCTGCAAGAGATTTAGCAGCCTCCGAAACACCTTTGGCACTTGTACTGGAACAAACCGCAGTGGGCATGATGGGTGGTGTAATCGTTAAAGTTGGGATTATGATTTCAGTTCTGGGAGCTAGCCTTTCATGGATTATGCTATCCGTAGAAACACTTTATGCAGCAGCACTTGAAGGCGTTTTACCTCGCATCTTCAAGAAAACCAATAAAAAAGGTACTCCGGTAAATGCTCTCCTTCTCACGCAGGTTTTCACTCAAATATTTCTTGTTTCGATATTGTCTCCTCAACTTAATGAAACATATCTGGCAGCTATTACTATTGGAACTACTCTGGTATTAATTCCTTACCTTCTTTCTTCTCTTTATGCAGTAAAAGTTGCTCTTATAAACAGAAAAAGAGAGTCGGCACATCATTTGGTTATTGCAGTTCTGGGAACTGTATATTCATTATATGTAATTTTTGCGGTTGGCGTCAAGTATCTATTTCTATCTGTTCTTTTTTATGCAGTGGGGTCATTGCTTTTTATAAAGGCAAAGAGAGAGCAAAAGAAACAGCCCCGACGGTGGGAATGGGCTGTAATTATTTTACTACTGACAGGAGCAGTTATTATAATATCTATGATACTTTCTGGTGAAATTGTGATATAACACTATCTATCAAAGGTATATCTTACTGTTGCTCCCACTCTTGTGGGGTATCCGTTTTGCACAAATTTGTTGGACGCTCCGGTTGTCATATCAGATGCTTCAAATAGGAAAGAGTGATATTTTGTATTAAGCAGGTTCTTTCCCCAAAGTTCTAGCGCGAAAGCACCTTTTTCAGCAGACAGAGAAGCGTTTACTATACCATAGAAAGGTTGATAAAGTTCATCACCATCATCATCTTCGTTTGATTCGGTCCAATATATTTTGCCTGCTCCCGTATATTGAATATTGCCTACGATTCTATCAATAAGAGTGTTGTTGTTTAAATTATGTACATAGCTTGCTCCAAGACTTAATGTGTGTTGTGGAGCAAAAGGAATAAAATTGTTGTTGTAATTATCCATAATTGGGTTTCCACCTCCGTCAACTTCTCCATTATCAAACTCATAATCAGTGAAGCGAGCATCAGTAAATCCGTAGTCACCATATAGCGAAAAGTTTCTTACGGGACTGTATTTAAGACTTAATTCGAAGCCTTTGCTTTCTGATTTGCCAGCATTCTCTACCGTTCTACCGGAAGTACCTTGTCTGGTTAGTTTTATTATCTGAATATCATTAACGCGTGAATAGAATAGCGCATAGTTTAATGAGAGTTTACTGTTAAGCATATCATATCTACCCCCGAGTTCGTATGTCCAACTTGTTTCGGGATCAAAAGAGAGCATCTCTTCAAGTGTTGGAGCCTCAGAGCTATTTCCTGCGCCCGGCATTCCACCGGGTCCACCACCGCCCGGAAACATTCCGCCCGGCATTCCACTCATAGAGTTTCGCATAATGGATTCGGCAAGTGCAATTTGTAATACTTCAGAAAACACCTGTTCATTATAACCTCCGGTTTTATATCCTTTTGACGCTGAGAGATAAATCATTGATGTAGGAGAAAAATCATATTTAAGAGCAAATTTTGGGAGGAATTGACCGAAATCTCTACTGAAAGAGCCTTCAATGAGAGTATCTGCTTCTATAAACCTATCGGGGATTGGCATATTAGGAATTTGAAATTGAAGGTTTACGTCTCCCCCATCACTTTCGGTAGTATAATCAATTCCTGCATGTTCATAATCGAACCTTAATCCTACGGTTCCCGACAGCCCATCAAGACCAAAAAGATCATCTAGTGTCGATTGGTGAAATAATGCCAACCCTTTGGTAGGCTTAGTGTAAACACCCGGCAGGTCTATCCTATCGTTGGCATAAACAATTCTTAATGGTGCTCCAATGCCCTGCATAGCCATGTCCAAATGCCCTTGCATAGCTTCCATACCATCTTCTTTTATTGCAACGGGCGTATCAATAGTCCTTTTGTCATAAAATCCAAATGCGCCAATCACCCAACTATATCTGTTTTCAATGTCAGACTTTATTGTAAATTCTTGGCTTAGAGAATGTTGTTCCTGCATCTGGTTTATGGAAAAGATAGATTTGGAAGTATAATCTTGATCCATTTTCATATTATCTTTGAGATACTGAAAACCTGTTGTAGAATGTATACTATAACTATTTCTGTTCCAGTTAAGCGATAATCCGTTTGTTATCAAATGACGCTCATATGACGATGGTTCATTAAAACTCGAAGCAGTTGAGTCTATATGCATATAGGGAAATGCGCCACCCGATACATAGTCGTAATTACCAAAAAGTAATGCTTTGAAGTTTGGTGAAGCTTGCCATTCAAGCTTTATTCTACCACCTGCATTTTCAGAATTATCCACTTTTTCATTTGTATAGCTATTAATGAAATAGCCATCTTCGCGTTTATAATATGCTGCGGCTGAAACTCCAAAGTTGTCTGTGAGTTTACTGTAGTTTGAGCCCATAGCGGATAACTGTCCGTAGTTGCCTCCACTTACCTTAAGACGAGTGCCCTGGTATGTTAATGGAGAGAGTGTATAGAGATTTACTATCCCTCCAATTGCGTTTCTTCCATATAGGGTGCCTTGTGCTCCTCGCAAAACTTCGATTCGTTGTATGTCTTGAAACTCAAAATCGAATGCTGATGGATTAAAGCTTGGTACATTATCAACATACAAGCTCACTGTTTGAGACCCCAATCTCGACCCAACACCACGTATATAGATTGGAGTTGAAACTTTGGAGCCGTAAGATGGGATAAAGAAGTTGGGGATATGTGTACTTAAATCGGGAAGCGATTCAATTTGAGTGTCCTTAAGTTGCTGCGGTGAAACCACAGAAACTGCGTTGGGTCTACTTTTGAGGTTATTTGTCTCTTTTACGGAGGTAGTAATTACAAACTCATCAAGATAATAAACTCTCATTGTATCCTGAGGGTTCTCTATTTTCTTGTCTTCTGAAAAAACGGAAAGGTTTATAAGTACTGAAAGCAGTGCCAAAAGCATCTTTTTCATCATTCTATTCTATAATTTTGGGTAGGAGTTTTTTACTGTTACAAAGTAAAGTGTAAATGTCAAGTATTACAATCACTATTATTAGTGATTTTTTTCTTTAATGGGTCTATAAAACCTACATTATGAACCCCAACACAATATTATTGTTATAGATTTAGATAGAATTATAAATTAATTAATTGGTATGAGACGAGCATTGTTAGTTGTTGATGTACAGAATGATTTCTGCCCCGGAGGTGCTCTGGGAGTAAAAGATGGAGACAAGGTTGTAAATGTAATTAATGAACTGATGGATAAATTTGATTTGATAATATCATCTCAAGATTGGCACCCCGAGGATTCGGTTCATTTTGAAAAATGGCCTATACACTGTGTGGCCGAAACAGAAGGAGCTAAATTTCATCCAAATCTAAACAGTGACAAGATTAATCTTAGACTTAAAAAAGGCACAGATAATAAAGATGATGGTTACTCTGCATTTGAAGCAACTAATATTGATTTTAGCCAATATTTGATCGACAATGATATTAAAACACTTTATGTTTGCGGTCTCACAACAGATTATTGTGTAAAAGAAAGTGCATTGGATGCGGTAAAACAGGGTATTCATACTTATGTGATTACTAATGCTATAGCAGCAGTTAATGCCGAACAGGGCGATGATAAAAAAGCAATTAATGAAATGCATGTAAATGGTGTAACCTTAGTTGATTCAAGCGAAGTTTAATTAACATCAACTTTTATCCTTTTATTTCCTTTTTGAATCTTATCTTTGTAATAAGATGGCAAAAGATATATCGCTTCGAAACGTAAATGTTACACGTTACATTGTTCCACTCAGAGAGGGCGGCTCATTGCCGGCTTTGGCAGAAGCTGATGATGGATTCAAGTATGTTATAAAGTTTCGTGGAGCAGGTCATGGCACTAAGATGTTGATATCAGAACTTATTGGAGGGAAAGTTGCTTCGGCACTCGGTCTCAATATCCCGGAATTGGTTTTTGCCTGGCTCGACGTAGATTTCGGACGCAGTGAGGGTGATGAGGAAATTCAAGATCTTTTGAAAGGCAGCGTAGGACAAAATTTGGGATTACACTATCTTTCAGGTGCTCTTGCGTTTGATCCAACTATAGAAATTGACCCTATGCTTGCATCCACAATTGTATGGATGGATGCATTTACTACTAATATTGACCGCACTTTTAACAACAGCAACTTACTTTGGTGGCATCAGGAGCTGTGGATTATTGATAATGGCGCATCGCTCTACTTCCACCACTCTTGGAAAGATTTCGAAAGACATTCGTTAAGTAATTTCCCATATATTAAAGATCATATACTTTTGTCTCAAGCTACAATGTTGGACGAAGCTGATAGATTTGCTCATGAGATTCTTACAGATGAGCTTTTAAAAGAGATTGTAGAGCTTATTCCCGATAACTGGCTTATGTGGGATCATACAGAAGAGACGCCCGATCAGATTAGAGATATTTATTTCAAGTTCTTGAAAAACAGATTAGAACACTCCACTAACTTCTTAAACAGTGCTAAGGATGCAAAAGGATAAACTTTATCATTATGCTGTTATCCGACTTGTTCCGAAGGTGGAGAGGCAGGAGTTTTTTAATGTTGGATTGATTCTTTTTTCCAAAAGAGAAAAGTATATCCGTTTTCAATATCATCTTTGCAGGGATAAGTTTAAATTGATGTGTTCTAATATTGAATATGACGAAGTTATGTACAGTCTCGAATCTTTTAAACAGATAGCGGAAGGCAATAAGGAGTTTGGACCAATTGCTGTTATGGATATACCCGAACGGTTCCGATGGTTGGCAGCTGTTAGAAGTTCAATAATTCAGACTTCTCCTACGCACACAGGTTTTACAGATGATTTGGAGAAGACTTTTGAGCGTTTGTTTGAGGAATTGGTGATTTGACAACTCAAGCCTTATCTAATCTCTTCTAAAATTAAGCTTCATATTTGGAACAACTCCTATCCCCGGCAAATCGGAAGCAATTATTTTTCCGTTTACAAGTGTTGCACCTTCGAAGCAGTCATTAGCAATCAGTAATGCACCATCAAGATCTGCAAAATCCATACCTGCAGATAGTTGTGCCGCGGCAGATATTGCGCACGAAGTCTCAGTCATGCAACCCATCATCACTTTCATACCAAGTGACTCTGCCAATTTACGCATTTTACGGGCTTCATGCATACCTGTGCACTTCATAAGTTTAATATTGATACCCGAAAACACTCCTTTTAATCTCTCAATATCTACTAGTCTTTGTAAAGACTCATCGGCAAAAATCGGAAGCGGACTTTCTTCAGTCAATTTGGCAATATCTTCTAGATTATTTTTCGGCATAGGTTGCTCTACCATCACAACTCCATGTTCTTTCAACCAATTAATCATATCTAAAGCTTCATGCCTGTCTACCCATCCCTGATTAGCATCAACAGCCAATGGTAGACTTGTTACTGACCTGATAGCCTCAATCATACGTTTATCATCAGGTCCGCCCACTTTTATTTTCAGTATGTTGTAATTATCCATCACCTCGCGGGTTTTCTCTCTTACAACGTCATCAGAATCAATACCAATTGTAAATGTTGTATCAGGTACGTTGTTCTTATTCAACCCATATATTTGGTGCCAGGGAGACCCTATAATTTTACCTGCTAAATCATGAAGTGCTATGTCAACAGAGGCCTTTGCAGCAGTATTATTTATAGCGATAGAATCTACATACTTCACAATCTCTTCAATATGAGTGGGATCATTAAAACCAGATAAATCAACTTTTTTCAAAAACTCAATTACGGAGGCTTGTGTTTCACCCAGATATGGTGGTAAAGAAGCTTCACCATAGCCAATTAGTCCATCATATTCAATTTTAGTAAGAACAACCGGCGTGGTTGTTCTTGAGAAACCGGAGATAGTGAATGTGTGCTTAAGTTGCAAATTATAGGGAGTCCAGGTTAATTTCATTTTAGAAGAATTCGGATGTTTTGTAGCATAATTAGCCAAAGTGGGCATTGTGAATGCAGATACTGCCGCCAGTGCTGATGTTTTTAAAAATTGTCGTCTGCTTTTCTTCATATTATCACAAATTATTAATTGACTGGCATCCCATTTTCGATATATCTTTTTGAGCGTAGATAACGTTTAGTATTAAACTCATCATATAATTTATCCTCCGGGTTTAAACTATTTATTCTTACAAAGTCTGATGCATGAATAAAATGATTGTCGCCAATATAAATACCAACGTGTACAACTCTATCTCCGGTTCCAAAAAATAGAAGATCTCCCTTTACAAGCTTACTAAAATCTCTTTCCGAATCAATCAACACACCTTGATTTACCTGCTGTGAAGCATCACGCGATAATTCAATTCCGTGCATAGAATAAACAGTTTTAGTAAATCCGCTACAATCCAACCCTTTAGAAGATGTACCGCCCCATAAATATGGGATACCTTTAAACTGCAGAGCATTGTTTACAATACTTTCCCCAATAAGAGTTATATTTTCTAACCATTCTCCCTCTTTTAAAGCATCAGAAGATTTTATATAAGCTTCTCTACCATCGGGATAAACAACTTCAAAATAATCATCTGCTATTGATTTTAGTATCAATTTACCTCCTATAACCAAATCAGAAACCGGAGTTGATTTATCATCCTGTTTCTCGTAAGAAGATGCATATAATGAAGTTATAATTACTTTTTGTTGTTCATTGTAGTTGTCAAGATCTGTTTTAGTATAAGGTTTTACGGAGCCATTAATCCATCCTATATACATGTCGGGTGTTTGTATTCTTCGCCAGCCATTTCTCTTTTCTAATATCTTCACATGCGTTCCTAAAAGTGTTTGAGTCACAATCTCAGAGCTATAACGTGGGGCATATCTAATTGTACCAACAGAGTTATAGACTACACCTTCCGTTTTTTCGCCGAGTTCTGCATCCGGTAAAAGTCGGATGGAATCTAAAACTTCCGGCCGACTTTGTTTTATGTTTCTTAGAAGTTCTTCATGCGCTTCCTTGCTGGTAGTTACCCCTTTAAGAATTAGACTATCTCCTTTTAGATTAGCTTCTATTTGAAAGACTTCAATTCTTTTATCGGGTGCATATCTACCCTCAACTTCTTTAATGATTTTTTCTATTGCATTATCCTGCGCCATGGAATTTGGAATTGTAAGAATCCATAAAAATAACATTACAAAACAACTATTCATCACCCTCTTTTTTAAACTTAAGCGAAATATACAACTATTCTTTTAATTACATTTAAAAAAACTGTCGAAACTGTGGTACGGTTTGTAAATTACAGAAAATCATTATCTTTGCTTTATTACTATTTAATTAAAACAGTATGAAATACTCAATTATTATAGTACTAGTATCCTGCATAAGCTTAACCACCTGCTCAAACACTTCTAGGGGCAGAAATTCAAAAAATGATAAGACAATGGCTATAGATAACCCTAAGGATAAAAGTAATGCCCAAAAGCTAGCTAAACAACTTGAGCTTAAAGGCATTACTGACAAACTTGTTCTTGATGGAATTGCTTCGGTTGCTCGACATAAGTTTGTGGATGAGAATTTAAGAGATTATGCTTATTTAGATCGTCCATTACCAATAGAAAGGAATCAAACAATTTCTCAGCCTTATACTGTTGCATACCAGTCTGAGTTACTGAGATTAAAGCCGGGCGAAAAGGTACTTGAAGTGGGCACCGGAAGTGGTTATCAAGCAGCTGTACTCTGCGAAATGGGTGCAGAGGTATATAGCATAGAAAGATTCGAAGAGCTTCACAACACCGCTAAAGAAATTCTTAACACATTAGGATATCATCCACATCTTTTTTTCGGTGATGGTTACGAAGGATTGCCTGAACATGCTCCTTTTGATAAGATTTTAATTACTGCTGCCCCCGAGCAAATTCCCGAGAAGCTGCTGCAACAGCTTGAAATTGGCGGTTGGATGGTAGTGCCTGTAGGAGGAAGAAGAGGGCAAAAGATGACAATTATCCGTCGGACGGGTGAGGATTCATTTGAGGAGTCCATTCATGGTGATTTCATATTTGTACCAATGCAAAAAGGAACAGAAAAATAGCTTGAATGCTACTCTCTGATCCTTTTATTATTTGTTTTTATTAATTGTTCTTATTGTCAGTGCTTACTTCTGTTCTTACCAAAATAAGACTTCCAACCCACTATAATTATAAGTGTCTCTTACTCGTTACCCTTACTATAGTTGGGAGCCTCACGTGTAATCATTACTCCATGTGGGTGACTTTCTGTATACCCAGCCGCTGTAATACGTGTAAATTTGGCATCATGAAGCTTCTCAATGCTCTCTGCTCCGCAGTACCCCATACCGGCACGTAATCCGCCCACCATCTGGTAAATCACTTCATGTAGTGTCCCTTTGAATGGAACTCTGGCTTCGATACCTTCCGGAACAAGCTTCTTAATATCATCCTCTACATCCTGGAAATATCTATCTCTTGAGCCTTGCTGCATTGCTGATAGAGAGCCCATGCCACGGTAGCCTTTGAATTTCCTGCCATTAAATATAATAGTTTCACCCGGTGACTCTTCAGTTCCTGCCAACATGGATCCCATCATAACACAGCATCCTCCTGCTGCAAGCGCCTTCACAATGTCGCCCGAGTAGCGCAAGCCACCATCAGCAATTAATGGAACACCTGTACCTTTCAATTCATTTGAAACTTCATAGATTGCTGAAAGTTGAGGTACTCCCACTCCGGCAATTATACGTGTTGTACAAATTGAACCTGGACCGATACCAACTTTAATTCCATCAGCACCTGCATCAACAAGAAACTTAGCGGCTTCGGCTGTTGCAATATTACCTACTACTACATCTATTTGCTGAAAAGTGTTTTTTATTAGCTTAAGCATTTCGGCAACTCCTTTGGAGTGTCCGTGAGCAGTATCAATTACTATTGCATCTACACCTGCATCAACAAGGGCGGCGGCTCTTTCAATGGAGTCTCCCGTTACACCGATGCCGGCAGCCACACGAAGTCTGCCTTGTTCATCTTTGCAGGCAAATGGCTTATCTTTTGCTTTGGTGATATCTTTGTATGTAATAAGACCCACAAGTTTGTAGTTCGAATCTACAACTGGCAGTTTTTCAATTTTGTGTTTCTGCAAAATTTCAGCAGCACCATCAAGATCAGTAGAAATGCTAGTAGTGACAAGATTCTCTTTTGTCATCACTTCATAAATACTCTTATCCATCTCTTTTTCAAAACGCAAGTCGCGGTTTGTAACAATACCAACCAGTGTATTAACATTGTCAACTACGGGAATCCCCCCAATCTTATATTCGGCCATCAACCCAAGAGCTTTTGCAACAGTTTTTTCGGGAGTTATGCTAATTGGATCAAGAATCATTCCATTCTCAGCACGTTTCACAGCTTTAACTTGTTTGGCTTGCTCTTCGATACTCATATTTTTGTGGATTACTCCAATACCTCCTTCTCTAGCTATTGCAATAGCCATAACAGTTTCAGTAACGGTATCCATTGCGGCGGATACCATTGGAATATTTAGAGTAATATTTCTTGAGAATTTTGTTACTAGGCTAACATCTCTAGGAAGTACCTGAGAATAGGCGGGAACTAAAAGAAGGTCATCAAAAGTGAGCCCTTCCATAACTATTTTATCTGCAATAAATGACATAGACTTTCTCCTTTAAATTTTATTGCATGCAAAAGTAACTATTATTTTGCGATTAAATAGTTATACTGATGTTAAATATAATTGAAGAGTAATTATTGAAGAATATCTAACTGCCTGAAAACTTTAGCAATATTGTCTATCGCAAAGTCAATTTGCTCTTTAGTATGCGTTGCCATTAGCGAGAATCTTATCAATGTATCATTTGGTGAAACTCCCGGAGATACAACAGGGTTTACAAATATGCCTGCTTCAAAAAGCATCTTTGTTATCAAAAATGTTTTGTCATTATCTCTTACATAAAGTGGCATAATTGGAGTAGAAGTTGGGCCTAACTCAAATCCCTTATCCTTAAATTGATTAATTGCATAATGAGTAAGTTCCCATAATGTTTTGACTCTTTCGGGCTCTGTTTTAAGAATATCTAACGCTGCTGAAGCAGCAGCTGTTGCACTGGGTGAGATGCTGGCACTAAATATATTTGTACGCGCATTGTGTCTAATGTAATTAATTACAGAATAATCGCCTGCTATAAATCCGCCAATTGAGGCCAAAGATTTACTAAAAGTTCCCATAACAAGGTCTACATCATCAAGTAGACCGAAATGGTCTGCAACTCCCCTACCATTATATCTTTTCCCAAGCACACCCAAACTGTGCGCCTCATCCACCATCACATTAGCGTTGTATTTTTTTGCAAGATTTATAATCTCGGGCAAATTGGCCAAATCGCCTTCCATGCTATAAACACCATCCACAACAATAAGCTTCACACTCTGTGCTCTACAGCGTTTAAGCTGCTTTTCCAGAGATTTCATATCATTGTGTCGGAATTTATATTTAGTGGAAAAAGATGTGCGTAGTCCTTCTATAATTGATGCATGATCTCTTTCATCCCAGATTATATAGTCTTCTCGGCCCGTTAAACAGCCAAGCACACCTTCGTTTACTGAGAATCCTGTCGAAAATACAACCGCTTCATCCTTATTCATGAAATTAGCAATCTTTCTCTCCAATTCAATATGAATGTCAAGTGTTCCGTTTAAAAAGCGAGAGCCCGCCATTCCGGTTCCATATTTTTTTGTTGCGGCAACTGCGGCTTCTACAACTTTTGGATGGTTTGTGAGACCCAAATATGCATTTGAGCCAAACATAAGTACTTTCTTACCATCTATAATAACCTCTGTATCCTGTTCACTCTCGATAGCTCGAAAATAAGGATAGATACCTGCTGCCTTCGCACGTTGCGGGGCATCATATTTCATCATTTTTTCTCTCAGCAAATTCATTTAAAGAAAATTAAAGGGCAAATGTACATGAAATATTTTTAATTACTAATTAGCGGAAAATAAATATGGATTTATGCAAAGATACAGCATTTTATGTAAACTACAATGAAATGGATTGAATGGCAAAAATTGTAAACATTTTAAACAAGTAAACGTTTTAACAAAGTAAGAGAAAGAATTCAAATCATAATAAGACTATTCAAAAGAAATTCCAATATGGTAAGCAAAAAATTAGAAGAAGCAATTAATAAACAGATTAATGCAGAATTATGGTCTGCATACTTATATTTATCTATGTCGGCTCATTTTTCAAACAAGGGTTTACCCGGTTTTGCAAATTGGTTTAAGGTACAGTTTCATGAAGAGCAGGATCATGCACTTAAGTTTATGAACTATCTTATAGCAAAAGGGAACAAAGTTGAATTGCACCCTATTGAAGAGGTTGACAAAACGTGGGAAACTGTCATTTCTGCTTTTGAAGTTACATTAAATCACGAAAGAGTGGTTACATCACTAATAAACGATCTTGTGTCTCTTGCTCGTTCTGAAAACGACTATGCCACAGAAAACATGCTTCAATGGTATATAAATGAACAAGTTGAAGAAGAAGAGAGTGCTCAAGGTATGATTGATGCCCTTAAACTCATTGGTGAGAGCGGACTTGGCATCTACACAATGGACAAAGAGCTTTCTCAGCGATCATACACACCATTAAATACAAGCGCTACAGCTCCCGAATAATTACACTATAATGCATCACAAGTATAAAAAACTGATAAAATGTCTTGCCCTCGATGCTATTGGTATGGGGTCGTTGGCAATACCTGTTGTTGGTCCTTTCATTGATGTTATATGGGCACCAATTGCAGCATCCATAAGTTATAAAATGTTTGGTGAAAGAAAAGGTAGATACACATCTCTTATTACTTTCATTGAGGAAATTCTACCGGCTACAGATGTAATTCCATCATTCACCATATTCTGGTTTCTATTTGATTTTCTTAAACTCGGAAAAGAAAAGCCGAATAGTAGTTTGAATAAAAGCTACACTTAATTGTTAAATAATGCCATTCAAAACAATAAGGAATCTAACCATTAAAACAAAAAAATGAACTACAAAATAACTCTCATTACTATTACTTCATTGTTAATGTTGATGTCTTGTACGACACAAACAATAAATGACAACAATTCTTTGCTTTGGAAAATATCAGGCAATGGGTTAGATGAGCCCTCATTCTTATTTGGAACACATCATCTTGTACCGGTATCGTTTCTAGACTCTATAAGCGGTTTGGAAGAAGCTTTTGAAAATACAAAACAAACAGTAGGCGAGCTTGATATGGCCAACATGAATGAAATGCAAATGAAGATTATGAGCGAAGCCGTAATGCCTCAAGGAGTAACTTATGAATCTCTCATATCTGCGGAAGATGTGGTTCTTCTAGATAGTGCACTAACCAACCTCCTAGGGATAGGATTAAATCAATTTGGAGCGCTAAAGCCAGCTATGCTTTCAAACCTTATCTCTCTTACCCTATATCAAAAACACTACCCTTCAATTGCAAATGAAACAAATATAGATCAGTACTTTCAAATGGAGGCACTTAATCGTAATCGTAATGTTGTTGGCTTAGAGACCACTGAAGATCAAATTGAAGTTTTGCTCAATACCCGATCCTTAGAAAGACAAGCAGAACTTCTGATGTGCATGGTTAGAAACCAAGAAATGGTAATGGAGCAGATGGATGAATTTCAAGACGCTTATTACACACAAAACATCAATTTGCTTTATGATCTTTCTATAAAGGAAACTCCAGATGACCCATGTCCCACAACAGACGAAGAAATGAACGAACTAAATAAGGATCGTAACGAAAAATGGCTGGAAAAGCTGCCTTCAATAATGGAAGATAAACCATCTTTTATTGCCGTTGGCTGTCTTCACCTTCCCGGTGATGTTGGTCTAATTGAAGGATTGAGGGAACAAGGATATACAGTTGAACCTGTAAATTAAAGCTCCAACAACACTACATTCTCAACATGGTGCGTATGCGGAAACATGTCAACAGGCTTTACACGTGTAACTCGGTATTTGGCATCCAGTAAACTCAAGTCGCGTGCCTGAGTTGCAGGATTACAGCTCACATAAACAACCTTCTTAGGTTCTGCAAACAAAATTGCATTGATAACATCATCATGCATTCCTGCACGTGGCGGATCTGTTATGACAACATCCGGGCGTCCATGCTCATTAATAAAATCTGCATTAAGCACATCCTTCATATCTCCTGCATAAAAAAGCGTATTGTCGATACCATTAATTTCAGAATTAATTTTTGCATCCTCAATTGCCTCCTCAACATACTCAATGCCAACAACTTTTTTAGCATCACGTGCAATGAAGTTTGCTATTGTACCGGTGCCGGTATAAAGGTCATACACCAGTTCATTACCACTTAGCTGTGCAAACTCTCTAGCTATCTCATAAAGATGATAGGCCTGCTCACTATTGGTCTGATAAAAGGATTTGGGACCAATTTTAAAACGAAGCCCCTCCATCTCCTCAAAAATATGATCCATTCCACTCCATGTAATCACTTCCTGATCTGTAAAAGTATCATTGGCTTTCTGATTAATGATATAAAGAAGAGAAGTTATTTGAGGAAACTCAGTTTCGATAAACCTCATCAGCTTCTCCCGTTTTTTATTATCATTTTCATAGAACACCACAATAACCATCCATTCACCGGTTGAAGTATTTCGAATTACTAAATTTCGCATCAATCCATTCTGATTTCTAAGATCAAAGAATGAATAATCATTCTCAAGACAAAACTTCCTTATACTATTTCTAATCTTATTTGCCAGATCATCCATCAACCAACACTTATTGATATCAAGGACTTTATCGAACATTCCTGGAATATGAAAACCGAGAGCATTCATCTGAGAAAATTCTTTGTCAGATGAAATCTCTTCTTCTGTGAGCCATCTTTTGTTTGAAAAAGTGAACTCAAGCTTATTCCTGTAGAATTTATCTTGGGGAGCACCCAAAATAGGAGCAAAATCGGGTAACACCACTTTACCAATGCGTTCTAGATTATCTTTTACCTGATTATGTTTGTATTTAAGCTGCTCTTTGTATGGCAGGTGTTGCCATTTGCAACCACCGCAAACACCAAAATGCTCACAAAAAGGAACAGCTCTATTTTCTGAATATTGCTTAAATCGAACAATCCTACCCTCAGCAAAGCTCTTTTTCTTTCGAGTAAGCTGAATGTCAACCACATCTCCCGGAACAGCAAATGGCACAAAAACAGCCATACCGTCTACTTTGCCGATAGCTTTGCCTTCTGCCGCTACATCTGTTATAAGCACATTTTCCATCAAAGGGAGTTGCTTTCTTCTTCTTGCCATTTTAATCTTAAAATTTAGATTACAAAAATACAAAAAATCAGGGAGACATTCTTAAAGAATCTGCCCCCTCTTAAATAACCTTTCTCCCTTGATAATTATAAATATTGGAATGTAAGAAACGGTTTGCTTACATCAGCTGCCAAGCAACTATTTTGTCTGAATCTTAATTGAACTCTTACTTAATCCTTTAGCGTTAGCTTCAAATGTAATAATACCCGGCGTTTCACCCGACTCCACAATTGCAACCAACTTGCCGTTAAACAAATGCATTTGTGGTAAGTGAAATAAATCAAGACTGGCCGGATTACCATTTGCACTTGCACGGTAACTTCCGGCACCGTCTACACTAAACTTAACTAAATCATTTATGTTGTGGCATAGATTACCATCTCTGTCTATAACCGAAACTGTGATAAAAGATAAATCCTTGCCATCTGCACTTATAACATCTCTGTCAGCTTCGAGCACAAGACTATGAGGTTTACCCGCTGTTGTTATCTCTTCTTCCATCACCGCTTTGCCGTTATCATCATAAGCAACAACCTTTACTGTGCCCGGTTCATATTTAGTATCCATCCACATCAATCGATATCTTTTCTGACGCTCAAATGATTTTTGTGCTTCTTCAGAATAACTGCCTTCAAGCTCAATTGAAAGATCTTTGGTTTTCACACCCTGACTTTTACCATTAATAAAAAGCTCCGCCGATGGATAGTTTGTATACACAAATATTGGTATAACATCTCCTTCTCTGCCTTCCCAGTTCCAATGAGGAAGAATATGAAGAGTCTCCTCCTCTTTATTCCAATGACTTCTATAAAGATAAAACCTATCTTTAGGAATCCCCGCAAGGTCAACCGCACCAAACAAAGAGCTGTGGCTTGGCCAGTTACTATAATAGGGAGTTGGTTCACCCAGATAATCAAAACCTGTCCAAATAAACTCACCCATAGTGTAATATAAATCATCGTGCTGAATAAAATCATCCTCCGGAAGATTAGACCAGTCTGCATGCTCAACATCATAAGAAGATGCCTGATGATCATCATACATCGCCATTGATTTTCTTTCTACCGGGAACTTATAAACACCTCGAGAACTTAGCGCAGAAGTAGTTTCAGCCCCTAAGATTACTTGCTGGGGCAATTTATCGTAAGCCTCTTGATAACGGAAAGAGCGGTAATTGAATCCCGGCACATCCATAATTGCAGCCATTCCGTTTGAGAAAGCATGATCTAGTCTATCCATACCATTGGTAATCGGACGAGTATGATCTTCCCTGTAAACTATGTCTTGAAGGAAACGTGCTACTCTGGCACCCTGAGGATGACTCTGCTCTTCAACCTCATTTCCAATGCACCACATCACTACGCTAGCACTATTTCTGAAATTATGAATCAGGTTCACCAAATCTTTCTCTGCCCAATCATCAAAATAAAGATTATAACCATTCTTTACTTTTGGGATTCTCCAACTGTCAAAAGACTCAGCCATAACCATCATACCCATTTCGTCTGCAATCCTGATAAAGTCAGGTGAAGGCATGTTATGTGCAGTTCTAATTGCATTAGCACCCATATCTTGCATAATTCTAATCTGCCGACGAATAGCTGCGTCATTAACAGCAGCGCCCAAAGGTCCCAAATCGTGATGCAGGCATACTCCCTTAAACTTAATTAGCTTACCGTTTAAATAAAATCCTTCATCTGCAACCACATCAATTGTCCTAATTCCAAATGAAGTTGTGTATTCATCAACTTCAAGTTCCTCATCTCTTTCAATTAAGGAAACAACCGAATTAACTTTATAAAGATTGGGCTGTTTTATATCCCAACGTTCTGGATTTTCAACTATTAGGGTTTGCTCTAACTCTCCAAGATCAAACTTTGTAAACTCATCTTCAGATTCGGCAACAACTTTACCGTGTGGGTCAATTATTGTTGTTTTTAGTTTTACGAAATCGTTCTCTGAGTTTGCTTCTTTACTTTCAACCTTAGTGCGTACCTTCACCCTTGCAAACTCATCGTTAATTTCAGGTGTAGTAATATACGTTCCCCAAATGGGAATATGTGTCTCATTTGTTGTGATAATATGTACATTCCGATACAACCCTGCACCGGGATACCAGCGTGAGCCTTCCTCAAAGTTCTCGAGACGAACTGCAAGCACATTATCTTCACCATCGTTGTTTATAAAATCTGTAATATCAAAATGGAAGGTATTGTAACCATATGGCCAGAAACCTACTACTTCACCGTTAACATAAACCCGTGCATTGCTCATTGCACCATCAAACTTAACAGTCACTTTTTTACCTTGTCGGAAATCCGGTACAGAAAACTTAATTCTGTACCAGCCGACACCTGTAAATGGCAAACCTCCTGTGCGTCCGTAATGCTCAATTGAAGAAGTCTGTCCATCTTGAACAATAGCCATTGTCTGAATATCATTATTCCGATCAAATGGACCATAAATTGCCCAATCGTGCGGCACACGCACCGACTCCCATTTGTTATCATCAAAATTAACTTCGGATGATTTGGAATCATCAACACGAGTAAACTTCCATCCTTTTTCGAGCGTGACTTCACTCCTCAATTGTGCCTGAACTGTAGTAAGCCCAACTATCAAAGCAATTAAAACACATATATTCTTCAAAATATTAAAGTTTTAAATTAAATACCCACTGAGACAAATTAAGACTCAAGTTAGTGCCGTAACAAAACTCAAGCTAGAGGTAAATCGAAGCTCAAGAAAATGCACAATTTGGTTGCGACACATCCTGATAGAAATCATTTCCCTTATCATCAACCAATATAAATGCCGGGAAATCTTCAACCTCTATCTTCCATATTGCTTCCATGCCCAATTCAGGATACTCAAGACACTCAAGACTTTTAATACTTTCTTGTGCCAAAATTGCCGCCGGTCCGCCTATACTTCCAAGATAAAATCCACCATGCTTTTTACAAGCATCAGTTACCTGCTGACTGCGATTCCCTTTAGCAAGCATAATCATACTACCACCATGCGACTGCAACAAATCAACATAAGAATCCATACGCCCTGCTGTTGTAGGACCCATTGAACCTGAGGCGTAACTCTTAGGAGTTTTTGCCGGACCTGCGTAATATATCGGGTGATCTTTCACATACTGTGGAAGCCCCTCGCCACTCTCAATACGTTCTTTCAGCTTTGCGTGAGCAATATCACGTCCAACTATAATAGTTCCATTTAAAGATAAACGTGTGGATACGGGATGCTGAGAAAGCTCTTTCAGGATCTCCTCCATCGGACGATTCAAGTCAATCTTCACCCCACCATCTTCACCTTCCTGACGATACTCTTCGGGGATCAAACGTGCAGGATTATCTTCCAATTTCTCAATCCAGATACCTTCTTTATTTATTTTTGCTTTAATATTACGGTCTGCAGAACATGAAACACCCATTCCAACAGGTACAGATGCGCCATGACGTGGCAGACGAATTACTCTAATGTCATGAGCAAAATATTTACCACCAAATTGAGCTCCAAGGCCTAAATCTTCAGATGCTTTCTTAAGTTTATTCTCAAGTTCCATATCACGGAAAGCTCTCCCATGCTCATTACCTTCTGTAGGAAGATTATCGTAATACTTAGCTGTTGCCAACTTCACTGTTTTGAGATTCACCTCGGCCGAAGTTCCACCTATTACAAAAGCAAGGTGATAAGGAGGACAAGCAGCTGTACCCAATGACTCCATCTTTTCAATTAGAAACTCTTCAAGCTTATCCGGAGTGAGTAGAGCTTTAGTTTCTTGATACAGAAATGTTTTATTTGCAGATCCTCCACCCTTTGCAATACAAAGGAAATTATACTCATTGCCTTTTACTGAATAAAGGTCAATTTGTGCGGGCAGGTTGGTGCCTGTATTAACCTCATCATACATGTTTATTGCGGCATTTTGTGAGTAACGAAGATTTTCATTTACATATGTGTTATAAACGCCCTGTGAAAGAGCTTCTTCATCCTCACCTTCAGTCC
>CAZYGE010000036.1:14605-23801 GCA_964647535.1 uncultured Proteiniphilum sp. | reverse complement strand
GTAAGTGCTTTAGTGTATAACCGAACAACATGTTAAATCATATATTATTACCCTTTTATCTCACCCACTTGGGGATAAGAAGTTTTTGCTGTATTTTTGTGTTTTAGTATTAATTGAAAGTTTATGATGACCTCCAAAGAGATTAGACAGTCGTTTAAAGATTTTTTCCAGTCGAAAGAACATCGCATTGTGCCTTCTGCACCCATGGTTATTAAAGATGACCCCACACTGATGTTTACAAATGCAGGTATGAACCAGTTTAAGGATGTTATTCTGGGTAATGCGCCAATTAAATATCCACGTGTGGCCGACTCGCAGAAGTGTTTGAGGGTGAGTGGTAAGCACAACGATCTTGAGGAGGTGGGGCACGATACTTATCACCATACCATGTTTGAGATGCTTGGCAACTGGTCGTTTGGCGACTATTTTAAGAAAGAGGCTATTGAGTGGGCATGGGAGTATTTGACTGATGTATTAAAACTCGATAAAGACAGGCTTTATGCTACTGTTTTTGAGGGTGCTCCTGATGAAAACTTAGAGAGGGATGATGAGGCTGCTTCATATTGGGAGATGTATCTTCCAAAAGATAGAATCATAAATGGAAATAAAGATGATAATTTCTGGGAGATGGGTGATACCGGTCCATGCGGTCCATGTTCCGAAATTCATATAGATATCAGACCCGATCCCGATAGGGCAAAAGTAGACGGGGTTACGCTTGTTAATCAAGATCATCCACAGGTGGTTGAGATATGGAACCTTGTGTTTATGCAATATAACCGCAAAGCTGATGGTTCACTAGTACAACTTCCTGCAAAAGTTATCGATACAGGAATGGGCTTCGAAAGGTTGTGTATGGCCGTTCAGGGTACTCAGTCTAATTATGATACCGACCTGTTTCAGACTATAATAAAGAAAATAGGAGAGGTTAGCGATAAAAAATATGGCGATGATGAAAAGGTTGATATCGCAATGCGTGTTATTGCCGATCATGTTAGAACTATTGCATTCTCTATTACTGATGGTCAGCTGCCTTCTAATGCAAAAGCTGGTTATGTGATAAGGCGTATACTTCGTCGTGCCGTGCGTTATGGATATACATTCCTTAATATGCATGAACCTTTTATGTATCGACTAATCCCAACTCTTATAGAAGTGATGGGCGATGCATACCCTGAGCTTGAGGCACAGCGAGGATTGATTGAGAAGGTTATGAAAGAGGAGGAGGAGTCGTTCCTTCGTACTCTTGAAACAGGTATTAAGCTATTAGAAAGAAATCTACCTGAAAAAGAGGGTGGGGTGTTGAGTGGTGAGGTTGCTTTTAAACTTTATGACACTTTTGGTTTCCCACTCGACCTTACTGAGCTGATCTTACGTGAACATGATATGACTGCCGATGTTGATGGTTTTAATGCTGAGATGCAGAAGCAGAAAGACAGAGCTCGCAATGCAGCTGTTGTGGAAACGGGCGACTGGACAAAGGTTCAGGATGGTGAAGCTGAGTTTGTTGGTTATGATGAAACTGAAAGTACTACTCAGATTCTTCGTTACCGTGCTGTGAAACAGAAGAAGTCTGAATTCTATCAGATTGTTCTTTCTCGTTCCCCATTTTATGCAGAAATGGGTGGTCAGGTAGGTGATAGTGGCTGGTTGATTTCAGAATCGGGTGATAAGATTGAAGTTTTTGATACCAAACGTGAAAATAATCTGGCAGTACATCTAACAAAAAAACTACCTCAAAATATAGAGGGTGTGTTTACTGCAAAAATAGATACAGAGAAGAGAACAGCAACCGAATGTAATCACTCTGCTACTCACCTTATGCACGAGGCGCTTCGTGAGGTGTTGGGCGAACATGTTGAGCAAAAGGGATCGTATGTATCGCCTGAGGTATTGAGATTCGACTTCTCACACTTCCAAAAAATGACTCCCGAAGAGATTAGAGAGGTAGAGGTTAGGGTTACTGAGAAGATAAGAAGCAATTTCCCAATTGAAGAGCATCGTCATGTAGCTATAGAGGAGGCAAAAGCCCAAGGTGCGATGGCACTCTTTGGAGAGAAATATGGTGATGATGTGCGTACTGTGCGATTTGGCACTTCAATTGAGCTATGTGGTGGTACTCATATTTCATCAACCGGGCGTATAGGAACTTTCAGAATAGTGAGTGAAGGTGCAATCTCTGCCGGAGTGCGACGTATAGAGGCAGTCACTGCTAAGGCTTGTGAGGATTATCTTTATGCAAAGGAAGATGCAATACTGGAGATAAAAAATATGCTCAACAACGTTCCTGATATTATGCAGGGAATTCATCGTCTGATTGCAGATAATGATGAGATGAAGAAGGAGCTACAGATTTTTATTAAGGAGAAAACCGAACAGGTGAAACTGAAAGTTATTGAGAAGAGAAACGTGATAAATGGTGTTAACGTCTTTAAATTAATTCTTCCAATAGGTTCATCCGATGTAGTTAAAGATATTGCATTTCAGATTAAAGGACAATTCCCCGAAAAGATGCTGTTTGTGGGAGCAACGTCTGCAAATGGTAAGCCTAACCTGACAGTGATGCTTAGCGATGATTTAGTTGCGGATGGTATGCATGCAGGTAACATTGTGCGTGAAGCTGCAAAGCTTATTCAAGGCGGTGGTGGCGGACAACCTCACTTTGCTACTGCAGGTGGTAAGGATGCAGACGGATTGAATGCTGCGGTTGAGGCGGTTATTCAAAAATTAAAATGATAGAGTTTATTATAAATTAAAGTCGCGCCTATTACAATATCTATAATTTTAAAAGATAGTATTATGGTTTAGTCTGAGTAGTATTTTGTTTTAGCATTTGTCTTAATCTAGAGCTTAATAAGCTGTATTAATCGTTCCCACTTGTTTTTAAACTGCTTCCTGAACTTATAAACAACATGGTCTCGCTGTGCCGTCTTCCACCATTTGCGCCAGTATAGAGCAAAATAGAACGTTAGGGGCATTGCAATGAAATATATTAAAGCGAGCAACCAATTTTCAGTTACTACTCCAATAATCAGCGATTGTATAATGTTGAAGATTGGTATAAATAGTAAACCTGATACATATCTTACTGAGGGTACAAACTGATTGTCTTTAAACAAACTAAGGAGTTTCTTATTAATTAGTAAAGGAAAAACAGCATTTATAAAACCGAACAACATAATAGGGGCAGTGATTATAAGTACTGCAAATCTCGACATAATATTTCCCTTGCTTTCAGGCTTTAACAGTTTGTCTTTTGTGTTGAGTTGATGCTCTTTTAGTATTTCATTTGCTTCGCAGAAGTCAACAATCTTTCTGTCAAAATCGTTGCGATTGTTCTCATACATATCGTCTAAAGTTCTTACTATATGTAGCGATGCTTGCAGGTAGTCATCATTTCTATCTGAGAACATTTTTCTTGCAATATCGTCACCATTCCAATCAATTGCATTTTTATATTCATCATAAAACTCCTCGTTCCAGATATTTACAACCATCGACTTGAGACTTAATTCAAGGTCTTGGCGAAGCTGATTAGTTGCAAGATTGGGGTTTTCTGCATACACCTCTTTGTATTTTGAAACTTCAATAGGAGAGCCAAAAGTAATGTAAACATCAGAAAGAAATCCAAAGATGTCACGATAGTAAATTGACACAGGTACTATCTGGCTATTTAACTCAAAATTAAGTGAAGCTTCGGTAGGTAAAACTATGCGAGGAACGGCTTTTTGTATAGGTAGAAGGGATTGTTTAGGATTGTGTCTGGCTTCCGGAAATATTGCAACCGTATTATTATTTTTAAGGATTCGGGCTGCACTATCAAATACCTCTTTATTTTTATCAAGATTGTCTTTTCCATCACGCATGCGAAATACCGGGATAATACGCATTCCCCTAAGCATCCAAGCTATGAACTTTTTCTTAAAGATGTCGGCACGGGCAAGAAATACTACCTGTTTTGTGTGATAACCGGCATATACTACTAGTAAGGCATCAAGTAGCGCGTTTCTATGGTTAGGCGCAAAGATGATAGGCTTATTTCGGGATACGTTTTCATTTCTTCCCGTAAATATCATCTTTCGGAAATTTAATCGCAATGCTGCTTTAATATTGATTTTCACAAGTGTATATCGAAAGTCGTAGTTGTAAAGCATAGTTTTTTAATTTACAGTTACTGCTTTTTTTACCGGACGCTTTCTCCAGTATACAGCGATGATAAGTCCTGAAACAATATGCCAGATGCCCCACCATGCTGCAACCATAGCCATACCTCCTAAATTAAGTTCCGGAGGAAAGATTCTGGGGTTAAATATAAGTGCAAGACCAAGTCCGGAGTTTTGTATTCCGGTTTCAATAGATATGGTTCTGCAATTAATTTCATTAACTTTAAAAAGCTTTGGAAGTGCATATCCGCTTAGGAAAGCCAGCCCGTTGTGAAGTAATACCAGTAAGAATATTAGGTGAATATATTGTAAAAACACGCTAAAGTTTCCTGCCAATGCTGCAACAATAAAACCAACAAAGAAAATAACAGAAGCTGCCTGAATAGATTTGTCCATTCTTTTGGCAAATCTAGGGAACTTCATTCCTACAAACATTCCTAGAATAACGGGTATGCCAAGTATTAGAAAGACTGTACGAAACATTTCAACGGGGTCAATTGAAATTGGCACGAGTAGGGGTGAGTGTTTAGCATACATACTTCCCCAGAAGGCAAAATTAAACGGGGTCATAATCAAGCTCATTATAGTGGTGATTGTGGTGAGGCTGACAGATAGAGTAATGTTCGCTTTTGAGATTGATGAGATTAAATTGGATACATTGCCCCCGGGGCATGCTGCAATCAATATCATACCTAAAGCAACCGGTATACTTGGCTGTATTATTAATACTAACAAGTATGTCAAAGCCGGAAGTATTATATACTGAGATACCGCTCCAATTAGTACTGGTTTAGGGTTCAAGAAAATAGTTCTGAAATGGGCCGGTCTTATACTGAGGGCAACTCCAAACATTATGAAGGCGATTGCCAAGTTCATCATGTTTACACTCTCTTGATTAAAATTCAGCTTCACATTGTCTAGCTGACTCATATCACCAAAGAGGGAAAGTAATGGGGTTATTTCCATCTGATTAATTGATTTTAAGTTGCAAAGTTACGAAATTAATTATTTACATACATCTTTTAATTTTTAAGCATCCATAACGGGTTGCAGGAATGTATCATAATCATTATCCAACAAAATGTTTATATTTGTAGGTAGATGAAAGTCAAAACCTTCAAATAACTTAAATATAGATTATTATGAGTACTCCCTTAGCAGAACGTCTCAGACCACAGAGCCTCGATGAATTCATTGGGCAAGAGCATTTGGTGGGTAAGGGGGCTGTATTACGCCGAATGATTGAGTCAGGCAGAATACCATCGATTATCTTTTGGGGTCCTCCCGGTGTAGGTAAAACAACACTTGCAAATATTATAGCTAACACTATAAAAGCTCCATTTTATAAACTTAGTGCAATCAACTCCGGAGTAAAAGATGTGAGGGAGGTTATAGAAAAGGCAAAGAACACTCGTTTCTTTGACTCTGCTGCACCTATTTTATTTATTGATGAAATACATCGCTTTAGTAAATCGCAGCAAGATTCGCTTTTAAATGCCGTAGAAACAGGCACTGTAACTTTGATTGGTGCAACAACAGAGAACCCCTCTTTTGAAGTCATCAGACCTCTTCTTTCTCGCTGTCAGGTTTATGTACTAAAATCTATGGATAAAGATGATTTGGAAAAGCTGCTTGAAAGAGCTCTTACCGAAGATCTTATTCTTAAAGATAAGAAAATTGAGATTAAAGAAAGTACTGCCCTATTTAGATTTTCAGGAGGTGATGCACGTAAGCTTCTTAATATACTGCAACTTACTATAGCATCTTATGGTGATGAGGAAGAAGTTGTAATAACAGACCAATTGGTTACTGAACGATTGCAGGAGAATCCCGCCGCTTATGATAAGGATGGAGAGATGCATTATGATATCATCTCTGCATTTATTAAATCAATAAGGGGTAGTGACCCCGATGCTGCTGTATACTGGTTGGCAAGAATGGTTGCAGGTGGAGAGGATCCTAAGTTTATTGCTCGCAGATTAGTAATTTCTGCTGCAGAGGATATAGGACTTGCAAACCCAAATGCCTTGCTCCTCGCTAATGCCTGTTTTGAGTCTTTACAAAAAATAGGTTGGCCCGAAGGGCGTATTGTTTTGGCTCAAACTACAATATATTTGGCAACATCACCAAAAAGCAACTCAGCTTATCTGGCTATTAATAAGGCAATAGCAAAAGTTGAGCAGACCGGTAACTTGCCTGTGCCGCTGCATTTACGAAATGCACCAACAGCACTTATGAAAGAGCTCGATTATGGAAAAGAGTACAAATATTCCCACGATTATGAGAATAATTTTGTGAAACAAGATTTCTTACCCCATGAGTTAAAAAGCAATCGTTTCTGGGAGCCACAAACTTCTCCTGCAGAGAAGAAACTGGGCGATTGGATGAAAAAGCTGTGGGATTAATACCAATCCATACCTCTGTCGTACGGCGAACTCCTCTGGTCATATTTAAGGTCTTGAAGCATAGATGAATTAGCTCTTATGGTAAAATTATAAGATTTGTAAGGTCCAATAGGTATAAAGCTAGCAGACATACTCCAACAATGTAGATTTCTTGTAAGTGTACAGTTTACATTCGTGAATCTTTTTAAATCGAAGTTGTAGTCAGTGTTAAATGTGAAGTTCCAGTTTTTGGTTGGCTGTATAGACCCGCTCAATCCAAAATTGTGTGTTAATGCACCGGCATATTCCATACGATCAACATCAAATTCGCCGTAGCCATATCTAAGCGAATAATTAAACGACACATTCCAGTTTAATTGGTTTTTAAGATATCCATTCTCATCAAATTCACCCATTGAGTCATCACCAGAAAACATTGAGCTTCTATCTGGTGTTTCATAAGGGTTTGTGCCAAGAGAGCCGTCATCGGGGAGCTGATTCTCTATATCTGAATCATCTTCGTCATCTACGTCTCCATTATCACCACGATTAAATAATCTGTTAAATGTATCCTGATTTAGTGAATATGAGAAAGATGTGCCTGTGCTCATAAGTTTGCCAAATCCTTTGCCATTAAACACTCTAAGTTTATCAACCCTTGTGGGGCGGTTATTGTGGTCTAACTCATATAGATATGGATCCCAAACCATATTTAGGCTCAATGTGTAAGACTTGGATAGTTTCAAACGAAGATTGGTATTGATGTTGCTCCACTTCATTGAATCCGCCATCATATTGTAATTGAAATTGATGCCAAGGTCATCAATAAGGCTTACTTTTCTTACACCGGTTGAGTCTCTATCTGAACGCATCTTCATTTCGAGGTTATTCTTGAATGCAAAGCCAATGCTCCCACTTTGACCCCTGGAAGCAGTACCGAACATCATTGAAGAATATGGTGAATAAGTGTAATCCACATCTTCGCCATACTCGTTTTTATAACTGTATGTTTCATAAAACCCATATTTAGGATCACCAAAGTCTGGGCGATAACTAAAGCTAATACTTGGTGAAAGAACGTGTCTAATTGCCTGTATCTTATCTCCAAACATTTTCCAAGGAGTATACATACCATAAAGTTTTGTTTCTGCACTTAGTGATGTACTGTAATCATATACTCTGTTAAATCCATGGATGGTGTCTACAGGTACATGTCTCCTGGCTATCGGATCCCATGCCTGCCTGTGCTCACCTGTATACCATCTCTCGGTATAATTAAATGAAGGCGATACCTGAATAAAATCAAGTAGTGTAAATGTAGCACTGATAGGGATATTATGACGCATACCATTTGTCCAATCCCTTACCAAATTCGATTGCAAGAATCTATCCTCTTTAGTAGTAATTGAATTTCTGAACTCTCCGGAATAGCTCATAGATATTTTTTCATACCATCTATCTTCACCCACTGCATCCTTTCTTTTAAAAGGATAGATACGGCTCATATTCATTGAAATGTTTGGGAGGGTTGCAGCTATTGTAGAGTCTCTTGAAACCTGATTGATATTCATTGTTGCAGACAAGCTCCATGGCGAATCTGGGAAACGTTGTGTGATATTCACACTAGAGCTCTTTGTATTATTTGATGCTTCCCGCGAATAGAGCCTGCTCAGGTCGTGATGGTTATTCCTACTGGTAGAAAAGTTTACACTTGCCGATAGTGTACGATACATATTTGCTTTAGGATCCTGTGAGTGGGTCCAGTTAATTCTTAAATCTTTGGCAACCGAATATGCTTCAGGGACAACGTCTTTTAGTTCTGCTTCACCGGTAACAGTGTTTAGGTAATATACATTGAAGTTTCCTGAATATTTATATCTCTTACGATAATTGGAACGTGCACCCACACCCCAAGAACCTTTAGTATAAATCTCTCCTGTAAGCGAAAGATCGATATAGTCGCTAATTGCTAAATAGTAACCACCATTTTGTAAATAAAAACCCCTGTTCATCTCATCACCATAACTAGGCATAATAACTCCTGAAGAGTATGTTGTGGTAAAAGGGAAAAAAGCAAAAGGCAGCACTATAGGAAACAACGGCACATCGGCAACTACGAGCCAGGCAGGACCTGTTACCACATCTTTATCGGGTCTTACTTTTGCTTTAGATAAGTTCAGATAAAAGTGAGGATGATCATGCCTGTCGCAAGTGGTATATTTTGCATTTCGCATATAAAAGGAGTTGTCGGCATTCATTTTAGCCTCATTAGCCACAATGTGGCCCTCTCCCTGTTGGGTTATAACATTATTAATGAATGCTTTTCTTGTTTCAAAATTATATCTCACCCCCTTCATCTCATATTCAGTGCCTCCTTCAATAAAAACAGGATGTCCAAACTCTTCACCCAGAGAGTCTAACCCAAATGTTGAGGATATAACACTGCTATCCATATCCATTGTAATAAACTCACCTGTGATACCCATTTCGCCATATTTAACATCGGCTTGTCCATAAAGAAAACCCATATTGTCTGCAGTAAAAACAATAGAATCTTGTGCAGAATAATGTACCGGGGCCTCAAGCTTGGCTTCTGATTCTAAGGGAAGAGTGTCAACTGCAAGAGTGTCTGCAATTAATGAATCTGCA
>CAZYGE010000036.1:0-14505 GCA_964647535.1 uncultured Proteiniphilum sp. | reverse complement strand
TAATGAATCTGCAGTAAGTGAATCTAAAGGCTGAATTAAAGTTGTATCCTCTTCTGCAATAGTGTTTGAGGGTTGAATCAGTTTGTCTTCTGCTGCAGCAGAGTCAGTAGGAAGAATCAAAGTAGGATCTTGTTCTGTGATTAACTGATCGGGGTCAATGTCAATCTCATTTACCTGGCTCAGCTGCGTTGTTGCAACAGTAGTCTTTTGTACAGAAGAGCATTGATAAAAAATTGCCAGAACTAATAGTAGAAATATGGATTGTAATTTCTGCCTCATCAGGTAAATACAGGTTGCGTATGGTTTCTCACGCAAAACTACTCATTAATCAATTAATAAGCAGCAAAAATAGTAAAAAGAAACTTAAGAGTAGCTGATTAAGGCTTTTTTAAATTGCTTGAAATCATTAGGTATTTTAAGAGTCTGTTTTTTAAGTTCCAAAAATTTGGCAAGACCCAACGGTATTTCAACTTCAGAGTTTATGCAGCTTTCAACTGTTTCAATGAATTTAGCGGGATGCGCTGTTGCGAGCAAAACACCAGTTTCATTCTCCTTCTTGCCCTCTTTCAAAGCCAGATAAGCACAAGCTCCATGTGGATCGATAAGATATCCCGATTTGTAAAATAAAGTTTTAATTGTATCCCTTATTTGATCATCATTATAAGCATATCCCGAAATATCTTTTTTGATATCATCGTAAGAACCCTTGTATAGTTCAAAAATGCGGTCAAAATTGCTAGGATCCCCCACATCCATAGCGTTTGCTATGGTTTGAATTGAAGATTTAGGAGAATATCTTCCAGATTTAAGGAAATGATTAAAAACATCATTTCTGTTATTTGCAGCAATGAAACGATTTATGGGTAAACCCATCTCTTTTGCAAATAATCCTGCTGTTAAGTTCCCAAGATTACCGCTTGGAACTGAAAACACCACATCTCTGCTTAATCCTTGCTTTGCAAGTTGCGCATAAGCATAAAAATAATAAAAAGATTGAGGCAAAAACCTGGCTACGTTTATTGAATTTGCCGAAGTAAGGTTAAGCTTCGCGTTGAGCTCTTCATCCATAAATGCAGATTTAACAATTGTCTGACAATCATCAAAAGTGCCATCAACCTCAAGAGCAACAATGTTCTGTCCTAGCGTAGTAAATTGTGCTTCTTGCATTTCGCTTACTTTTCCCGAAGGATAAAGGACGAAAACCTGTATTCCTTCAACTCCCAAAAAACCGTTCGCAACAGCGCTACCT
This sequence comes from uncultured Proteiniphilum sp., assembly GCA_964647535.1. Taxonomy (GTDB): domain Bacteria; phylum Bacteroidota; class Bacteroidia; order Bacteroidales; family Dysgonomonadaceae; genus Proteiniphilum. The sequence goes on along the minus strand of CAZYGE010000036.1, from coordinate 13,256 downwards.
GTATCCCCCGAAGTAGCTACTAAAACCTTAACATCGTCCTGTTTGCGTTCTTTTACAAAATATGATAATATACGAGCCATAAACCGTGCACCCACATCTTTAAAAGCAAAAGTAGGACCATGAAACAGCTCAAGTACATAAATATCTTTTTCTATCTCAACGAGTGGAATGTCAAAGTTGAGAGTGTCGGCAATAATAGACTTCAATTGGTCTTTTGGAATATCATCACCAAAAAAAGCATCTGCGACAATGTTTGCAATTTCAACTAAACTTTTATTTCCTATTTCGTTATAAAAGCTGTCGGGTAAGCTAGGGATCTGTTCCGGCATATATAACCCCCCATCAGGTGCCAATCCATTTACAACAGCCTCTTGAAGAGAGGCATTCGGAGCTTTTTTATTTGTGCTATAATACAACATCTTACTTGTTAAAAATAGAATTCATAAATTGATTGCTGTGCAGCAAACCGTATCCACCCTCGCGTGCAGCAAATTCATCATAAACTTGCACACTGTCAGGCTCTATATCTCTGTGCCAAATTATAAATGGTATCGGATCTTTAGTATGTGTTCTGATTGCACATGGAGTAGGGTGATCGGGTAAAATTGCAATAGTAACCGGTTCTTTCCAGTTTTTGACCTCCTCATAAATAGTTTTCACAATACGTTCATCCAGATATTCAATTGTCTTGACTTTCAGAGGTGCATCACCTTCATGGCCGGCTTCATCACTAGCTTCAATATGAAGATATACAAAGTCGTGTTCTTTTAAGGCATTAAGAGCAGCTTCTGCTTTCCCTTCGTAATTTGTATCATACAATCCGGTTGCTCCTTTAACCATGATAACTTCCAGCCCTGCATAAACTCCAATACCTCTAATTAAATCCACTGCAGAAATCACTGCTCCACTTTTTATTGGAAACATATCTGAAAGAGGTTTCATATTTGGTCTATTGCCCGGAGACCATGGCCATATACTGTTTGCAGGATCTTTACCTTCCCGTATTCTTTTTTTGTTAATGGGATGATTTTTGAGTAACTCTTGCGACTTGTATATCAGATCGTTCAGAGATTTTGCAGCATCATCAGCTTCATTTACAGCCTTTACAAGATGAGGCTCAAACGGTTTTTCGGGAATATCATGAGGAGGTGTGCAATTGATATTCTTGTTACCATTTTTAATCTTCAAAACATGCCTGTATGAAACACCCGGATGAAAACTGAATTGCTCATCGCCCAACTTCTCCTCCAGAAAGTTAATTAACTCAGTTGCTTCAGCCGTAGAAATATGCCCTGATGAATGATTCTTAAGTATATCACCATCAATTGAAACCAGGTTGCAACGCATAGCAATTTCACCGGGAAGAACGTTAATCCCAATGCTGGCTGCTTCTAGCACTCCCCGACCTTCGTAAACCTTTGGAACATCGTATCCAAGCACCGAAAGGTTCGCAATCTCACTTCCGGGAGAAAAGCCCTCGGGTATAGTGTCAAGTAGCCCGTTCCTGCCCATACGGGCAAGCAAATCCATATATGGAGTATTGGCCGCTTGAATTGCAGTTTTGTTGTTTAGTGACTCCATCGGTTCATCTGCCATGCCATCACCAAGAATTATAATATATTTCATATCGTTATTAATTCAATCCTAACGGATGTTTGCAATAGAAATAATATCAGAGAACACTCCGGCAGCTGTTACGCTTGCACCGGCCCCATAGCCTTTAATCACCATAGGATACTCATTGTACCGCTCGGTTGAAATCATAATTATATTATTGCTGCCTTCAAGATCATAAAAGGGATGACCGCTTTCAACCTCGCGCAAGCCCACTTCGCATTTTCCTTCATCGTATGATGCTACAAATCGAAGTTTCTTATTCTCTTTTGCAAGTTCTTTTCTTCTCTCCTCAAATGTGGCGTCCATTTCATGAATGGTTGCCCAAAATTCCTCAAGAGTGCCGTCAAAATACTTCTGAGGGATAAAAAGATTCTTGTCAACATCAGACTGATCCACCCTAGCCCCGGCCTCTCGAGATAAAATCACTAGCTTTCTAGTAACATCAAGTCCGCTTAAATCTATACGAGGATCTGGCTCTGCAAACTGTGCTTCCACCGCCATTTCAATAGCCTTGCTAAATGGAATATATTCACTCAATGTGTTAAAAATAAAATTGAGTGTTCCAGAAAGCACTGCTTCAAGCTTCATAATCTTATCGCCTGAATTGGTCAGTGAATTCATTGTATTGATAATAGGTAGTCCGGCTCCAACATTAGTTTCGAACAGGAATTTAACCCCGGCTTTTCGTGCCGTATCTTTCAAATAACTATAATTCTCATAATCTGATGACGCTGCAATTTTATTAGCAGTCACAACAGAGATATTCCTAGCCATTAGTTCGCCATAAATTTTGGCAATATGGTCGCTTGCAGTACAATCAACAAAAACTGAGTTGAAAATATTCATCTTCAAAATCTCATCTTTGATATATTCAGGAGAGCTTTTCACGCCATTCTCCATCAGTGCCTCCATGTATCCATCTAGTGGTATGCCATCGCGGTTAAAAAGAGCTTTCCTGCCGTTGGCAATTCCAACTACATTTATTTTTAATTTGTTCTGATCTTTTAATGTAGACTGCTGTAAGAGTATCTGCTCTAACAACTGTCCACCTACCGTACCAATCCCAACTATAAACAAATTCAAAACCTGGAAAGTAGAAAGGAAGAAAGAGTCGTGAATAACATTAAGTGATTTCTTTAAATCAGATTTAGCTATTACACATGAGATATTTGTCTCTCCGGCACCCTGTGCCAATGAAACTATATTAATGCCGTTTCTTCCAAGTGCACCAAAAAATTTGCCTGCAATTCCGGGAACATGACTCATATTTTGCCCCACTATTGCTATAGTAGCCAGATCATACTCAACAATAACTTCGTTGATGCTGCCTAGGCTAATTTCATGAGCAAACTCATTGTTAAGCACATCTTGTGCAAGCTTGCCATCTTGTGTACGCACTCCAAATGAAGTACTGTTTTCTGATGAAGCCTGCGAAACTATAAAAACACTTATGCCATTATCGGCCAATGCTGTAAAAATACGCTTATTTACACCGGTCACTCCAACCATACCCAGTCCTTGTACGGTGATAAGAGCAGTGTCACTAATTGAAGATATACCCTTTATTATCTTTCCGTTACGTGTTGGCTTTATATCTTTAATTAGTGTGCCCTTAGACTCAGGACTAAAAGTATTCTTAATATAGATTGGGATATTCTTATGATATACCGGAAATATTGTAGGTGGATAGATAACCTTTGCTCCAAAATTGGAAAGCTCCATCGCCTCTGTAAAAGAAAGTTCATCTATCACATAAGCCGAATTGATGATTTTAGGATCTGCAGTCATAAATCCGTTTACGTCAGTCCAAATCTCCAACATTGAAGCATTCATTGCTGCGGCAATAATTGCTGCTGTATAATCAGAACCTCCTCTACCAATGTTTGTTATATCATTCTCTTCAATACTCGAAGATATAAAACCGGGCACAATTGCTACATTTGGTGGCGGCATATCTGCGAAAGTTTTTTTTATAAGTTTATTAGAACGATTTAGGTCTGGTATATGACTTTTAAACTGCTTATTTGTTTTAATAAACGCTGTAGGATCATATAGCTTGGAGTCAACAATCATCTTACTTATAATAAGTGAAGATAGCCTTTCGCCATAACTTACTATTTTATCAGAAGTCTTAAGCGATAAATCTCCAATTAAGAATACACCCCTTAGAATATTTTGCAATTCCTCAAAAATCTGTTCAGTTTTAAGGGTTGTTTCTTGTTTTGTTTCATTGTCAGTGATTACTTTTTGGATAATATTTCTGTGTCGATCAATTATCTCCTCAAGCAATTGCTTGTATGTTTGATTATTATTTAATGCAAAATCTGCCGAAAGAAGAAGTTTGTCTGTAATTCCATCCAATGCAGATACAACAACAATTACAGGATCTTTTTCGTTTTCTATTATATTCTTTACTAGCTGCAAACTCTCGGGACTACCTACCGAAGTCCCCCCAAATTTCATAACTTTCATTTGATTATGACTTATTCCGTTTACGACCTAATTATGTCCAAAGGTAACGGTGATTTGTTAATAAAACATTGATTTTGAATGCGATAACCGAACGGTTAGCGGAAAAAGCAGTACCTGCTTTACGGGTGTGAAAATTTACATAACCCCCCAAGGGGTCATCGTCATTGTAGTTGTAATATAAGTTGAACACAATCTCTGCATTTCAAACATTTAAATGTAAATTTGATACAAAGTTATAGCAATAATTGACAAAATGAAATATTTAGCTATTTTTATTTTTCGTGAGTATTAAACATTTTCTCTACTTTCCTATCTTCCTGATGTTAAATTGCCAAACAGAATAGCATTTACAAAAGTGCGGCCGGTTGCATGCCATATTCCTCTAAAAAGAGGATTTTCTGCAAAAAGAACAATATTACCTCTTCCGGAACTGTTTGCAGAAACAGATGCAGACCTTTTAAGCTGATCTAAATGCTCTGGAGAGATATATCCGTTTAGCAAAGGATCGTTACTGTATTGCGAAACAGTGTTTCCGTCTGTTTCAAAGAATAGACTACTTTCTCTTAAAACTGGCAGTTTATCTGAAGTAAGTCCAAATGCAAGGGGGTGGGAGAGATCAATCTGGGTCATGAATATAGATGTGGGAAGACGGCTCAGCCTGAATCTATCTATGCTATCCGGCAATTCAACTAACTTCTCTGTAGTGATCTTGTTATTAATTGCCCATCGCGAAGCACTATTAATTGTAACAAGCGTTCCACCATTCCTAATCCAACCTTTAAGATTATCCAGCTCCGTTTCACTAAGAAAGTTGTAGCTTCCACTAACAAAAACAATTCGATTAAATTCATTTAGAGGTATACGCCTGAAATTATCGCTATTAACTCTGGTTAGTGGGTATTGAAGCTTCTGATCGAACATGTGCCAGACCTCACCTGCTTCAGTAGATGATATATCACCACCGGTTACAACTAATACCTTGGGTTTTTCTACATTTCGAAAAGAGCGGCTTCCCAAATCCACACCTTTGCTATTTAAACCTGTAATTACGGGAATTATTTCAACTTCGTCTTGCACCGATAATTCCTTTAGAATTGCATAAAGCTCAGATGAATCTATGCTTTGATTGCCAACAGGAATAAGTAGACTTCCGTAGGAGAGTTCTACATCGCCTTGTGTGATGCCCACAGTGAATGGTTTAGTTGCAGCTTTTACCAAAATGTCTTTCTCCAAAAGATGAAGAAGCAACTTCTGACTACCTGAATTCCGAAAGTCTACAACATACGCGTAATCAGACTGCTGCAAATTATCATTTAGTGTTACAGGAAGGGATTCAACTCTTTCTCCGAGATTTGCAGAGTTTATAGTACCATATGATAGCCCCGTTGAATAAGCGATAGAAAAACCTGCTCCGTAGCTAAGATCACTGTTTTCGTCAAAGTCCTTTTTATCGTCAAAAATTATTCCCACCAGCGCACTGTTTGGCTGTCCTGCAGGTATAATGTATGACTTGCCCGGGAGATAACTTATACTATCAATAACTATTTCATTATTATTTTCATAAACTTCAAGCCTGTGAGAAAGCAACAAACCTATAAATTCATTAAGCCTTGTAATATCGTGAGCATCGCCAATTACGTAAAACCTGCTTCTGTCAACTCCTTCAGGTGTATTAGTAAAAAACTCCTGTTGAAGATCAAAAAGAGCATCCCTGTTTCCTTGCGCAGCATCCACTGTAGCGATAGTTGTAACAAGCTGATTCCTGATTGTAAAAGGCAGGGTGATTGGCCCGTTATCCGACTCCTGAATAAGTCCTCTTGATGAACCCTGTTCAAAGAGTATACCTACACCGCCGTTAAAATCCGGATACGTAGAGCCGAAGTTAGGATTCTTATTATCGAAAGACTCCTTCGTGTAGTAAAAAGAGCCTATTTTGTTTAGAGCGTCCGCAAAATATTCTGCGAAAAGCCTGTTAAGCTCATAATTTGCTTGAGGAATAAGATGACTCTCATTCCCATCGGGATTAGTGGGCTCAAAAAAGAATGTACTGTTAGTTCCCATCTCATGATGATCGGCCTGAACATGTGGCAGCCATTTCTGATAAAACTCAACCCTCGCTCTACTCTCAGGGTGAACTATATTTATCCAATCTCTATTCAAATCAAACCAGTAATGATTGCCGCGTCCTCTTGGCCATCCCTCACTGTGCTCACGATCATATTGCGAGGTGTTATTTCTGTTGTAACTAATATTAGAGTTAACCCACGATGCAAACCTCTCCTGTCCGTCGGGATTACGAACAGGGTCTATAAAAATAACAGTTTCGTCCAGTTGATTCAGCACCTTTTGACTTTGTGCTGAAGTATAATAATAAGCAGCAAACAGAGCAGCTTCAGAAGAAGATATTTCATTGCCGTGTACAGTGTTTCCAAGAAATACAATAAGTGGGCTATTAACCCTGTTGCCTCTTCTAACGGCTTGTCGTACTTCTGTGTAATTATTCAGATTACTGATATTCTCTGGAGATGAAACTGCGAGTACATATATCGGGCGTTGTTCATGACTTTTCCCAATTTCTATAAGATCTGCCCTGTCAGACAACTCTGCTATCTTTTCATAATATGCATTTATCCTACTATGCTCAGTTATTCTGCTTCCAATTTTATAACCGAGAAACTCCTCCGGTGTTGGGATATTTGAATCAAAATTGATGTTTTTGGAGAAATAGTAATCCAGCCCCTCTGCTTTAATATCCAGAGAGATTAAAGCCACAATAGATGCAATTAAAAATGATGTTGAACGTTTCATATTAAAATTTATTCTTGTGAAATTTGATATACAGCATCCCCTAAAACATATATACTATATGCTTTAAAAGTTTGCATTATAATGTTTTAGTGTAGGTTTAGTTTAGCAAGTCATTTAGAGCCGTGTGCAAATCTTCACCTTTAAGGTTCCTTGCAACTATGGTACCGTTTTCGTCAATAAGGAAATTAGAAGGAATTGCTCTAACACCATATAACTTAGCGGGTTCGCTATCCCAAAGCAAAAGGTCGGAAACATTAGTCCAGTTTAATCTATCCTTTTCAATTGCGGTTACCCATCCATCTCTGTTACTATCTAGTGAAACTGCAAAGACATCAAACCCTTTATCTTTATACTCTTCGTACGCTCTCACTATATTAGGATTTTCCCTCCTGCATGGTCCACACCATGATGCCCAAAAGTCCAGAAGAACATACTTGCTCTCTCCAATATGATCTGAAAACTTCACAGAGTTGCCCTCTATATCGTCGGCAGTGAAATCGGGAGCTTGGTTGCCAACTGCTACACCTTCAAGTGCCGGAATTAGTTCTTCCAAAGTTTCCACATAAGGAGTACTTCTTAAAGATGGATCGAGCAAATCGATGTTTGATCTTATCTCTTCGGGCGATAAACGGTATGAATAATCTCTGTAAAGTGCGTAAGCCGAAACCAACGATGCGGGATGCTGCCTGATAAAAGACTCTATTTCTGTATCTCTGTCAGATCTATATTCAACATACAGATCATGCAAATCTGAACCTTCAACTATCGTGTTTCTGTAATAACTAGAAGAATCGAGTAAAACAGTTGTTGGATTCTCGTCCAAAAACAATAAAAAGCTTCTTTTATTATCTAACGATAGACCGTATATCTCCGGTAACTCAACATTTTTAGTAAAGCTGAACTCACCATTAGAAATTTCTGTAGAATCTATAACGAAAAACGATTTATTACGAAACTTCTGTAGGTACACCGTACCAGATTCAACTCCTTCAACTGTCCCCGTAAGATATAAATTGTTCTCATCTCTTTGAGTGCACGAAATCGCTACTATTGCAATTATCAGTAAGAATAAATTTTTCTTCATCTTCTTTGTATATTATTGAATGTCAATTAAATATTTGGATTGTTATTTATTTCATTTAATGGTATTGGGAATAGATAATACTTGCTGTTTGGTACTAACTCAGATCCATCGGGAAATTTAGTTATCCAGTGTCCTCTAACACCAACTGTTTTACCCTCATCATCAATAAAAGTTTCTGTAGACTCATTTCTTACCGGGGCCGTTTGTAAGCGCAGAATGTCATATAAACGAAATCCTTCACCCCATAGTTCACGTCTGCGCTCAAGTAAAATTTCCTCTAATAAAGTATCTTCATTAAAATCAGATTCGGAGAGATTTGCTAAACTCCTATTTCCACGCAAATCATTAAGAACGTCAATTGCTTTATCCAAATTGTTTAATCTAGCTTGAGCTTCGGCTTCAATAAGTATCATTTCCGAAGATCGCATCAACACAATATGTCCATCGTGATTGGGATATTTATTTCTGAACTTTTTGTATCTGTAGTGAGCGTATAAAGCTTCTGCCGGTTGAGATGCAACCTCAAAAAGTGATTTGCGAACATCTCCATCTTCAAAAAGTGCCACAAAATGAGGATCGGGTATTATACTGTTATAACCATAATACAAATTTGTTCCATTAGCATTTGTAGTATATGGAGTTGTCTCTATATATGCCAGGTACGAAGAACCGCCTCTATTTTGAGTTTGTGTTTGAGGATGTCCCCAAATCCACTCTCTGTTGCTCACATCGTTAAACCCTTCAGCATATTGCTCGGGACTCATAATAGGAAAACCGCCTCTAGCTTTTGAAGCATATTCTGCTGCAAGCTCCCAATTCTCAAGAGTTAGATATGCCCTGGCAAACAGACCATAAACAACATTCAGGTTAGGACGATTTTTAATCGCTCTCTCATAACCTACCAGCAACTTCTCTGCCTCATTAAGGCTCTCTAGCACTACATCGTAAATTGCGCTAACTGTAGACAATGGGTTAGGATTGGTTGTGGGGTTTGTAGGAGTCGTGTAAATCGGCACTGCAAGAGCGTTTGGGTCTTTTTTATACGTAAACTGATATTGTCTTACCAAATTCAGGTAATTATATGCACGTAATGCATAAGCCTGACCCTTGAGATGTTTTAAATTAGTGCTGCTATTTTCATTTATTTCAATATTAGCAATTATATTATTGGCGTGATCTATAGAGCTATATTGCAATGTCCAAAAAAACAATGCTCTTCTTGTAGTATTATCAAACGGATCCCGATAAGGGTATGAGTCACGAAAACCATATCTGCCATCACGAGCAAAAGCATCCTCACCCATTACCTCATGCGTAAGAAATATTGCCGGCAATCCGGGGTTATCTTGAGAAGTGCTATTCTCCAACAAATAACGAATTGCACCATTTAGAAAAGCATCAATATTATTCTCGGATGAGAAAACCTCTGATGTTGAAATCTGTGTAGGAGGAGTAGTTTCAAAGAATGCATCGTTGCACGAAAATAATAATGAAAGTGCAACCAATATATATATACTTTTTATCTTCATAATTTCTTGATTTACTTAATTAGAATGACACATTAATACCAACTGAATATGACTTTTGCGCAGGATACCTGTAGAAAGTAGATCCGGTAACGGTTTGCTCAGGATCTAATCCTCTGTGTCCAAACAACGTTAAAATATTGTCGCCCGTAACATGTAGTTTTACATCACTCAAATTCCAATTAGATATCACCCTTGATGGCAGTGAGTATGAAAAAACAATGTTTTTAAGTCTTGCGTAAGATGCATCGTATAAAAATCTTGTTGATGGAATAGTGTTCCATGCATCTGAAACATATGACAAACGAGGAAAATTAGTATCACGGTTCTCAGGAGTCCAGCGTGTTAATGCCTCTTCCGACCAGTTTCGCCCTGGTGCAGAACCCAAATGCATAATCATAGGTTGGTCTCCATCAAATATTTTACCCCCTATGCTAAATGAGAACAGAAACGACAATTCAAAATCTTTATAAGAAAAGTAATTGTTTAAACCGCCATACAAATCGGGAAGTGAGCTTCCCTGAAAGTAAGGAGTTGCTTCGGTCTGATTCTCTGTTGTAGTTCTGCCTGTTACATTGCCATTTTCATCAACAACATCCTTATACCAGGTAGCCTTTCCATTCTCAGGATTCACACCGGCCCATTCTTTTATATAAAAATCAAAAACGGAACCACCTTCTACCATTTTCTTTGTATTCCCATACTGTCCTATTGAACCGGTAAGTATCTCCTCCTGCGGCAGTTTGGTTATTTTGTTTGTGTAATGCCCAAAATTAAGCGTTACATCCCAATTAAAATCTTTATTTCTTATAAGTGCCCCTGTTATTTGTCCATCAATACCTCTATTGCTCAAAGAACCAATATTTGCATTTATTCCGCTATATCCGGTAGATGGTGATAATGGTCTTTCGAAGAGTAAATCTTTTGATTGCCTATTAAACACATCAATCTGAGCAATTAATCTATTGTCAAAGAGTGATATATCTGCACCTAAGTTAAAGTTTAAATTTGTCTCCCATTTTAATTCGGGAGTTGGTAGATCCGATGGCAGTAGTCCTAGCAAATCAAGACTGTTATAAATGGAATAAAAACCTCCATAAGCGTAGTTCCCTACGTTGTCATTACCCTGTGCACCATAACTAAAACGGACATTTAAATTATCAATATCATCCACACCTATGAGAAAGTTTTCTCTCTTTAAATTCCATGATGCACCTAATGACCAAAAATCTCCCCATCTAGACTCTTTGCTAAATCTAGAAGAGCCATCACGTCTATAACTTGCCGAAAAATGATAACGTTCTAGATAATTGTAATCTACTTTAGTTAACCAGCTTGCAAGCCTGTAATTATCAGATGAACCAACGAAGTTTCCAATCGTAGAACCTGCAGATGGTTCTGTTTTTCCTAATACTTGAAATCCTGTACGCGATCCTGATAACGAGGATATATTGTTTACATATATTTCTGGTCCGGCTAGCAAATTAAAAGAATGTTTTCCCGTTTCATTTGGAGTGTAATCGATAAAACTATTTAAAGTGTAATTAAGAGTTCTGCTTGAGCCTCTGCTTGCAGAGCCGGCTCCTTCCGATATAACACCGGTACTATAATATGAATGAGAATATGAATGCGAGTTAAACGATCTGTAATCAGCACTTGCAGTTGTTCTTAACAGAAGTCCTTCCATAAATGTTATTATCATATTTGTGCTTAACAGTACCGCTTCAGTTTTACTGCCTGATATTGCATGCTCTGCACTGCCGAGGATATTAGATCCACTAGCTGCAGTTGTGGGTCTCCAAACACCATAATCCCATCTTTTGTTTCCCTCTTCATCCAACACGTAACTTCCATCAGGATTACGCTCATGTATAGGATAAATGTTTGATATTAAACGCTGAAAGTTTGCAAAATTACCTGTGCTACTATCGCTTTGGCTAGGTGATTTCTGGTAGCTTGAAGATATTGATGCATTTGCACCCAAATCAAACCAATTGTTTACTTTAGAGTTTATATTTGTTCTGATATTAATACGCTCAAACTCCGAGGTTCTTATCCAACCTTCTTCATTTAAATACCCTCCCGATAAAAAATATCTTGTGTTCGCACTTCCGCCACTGACACTTAAGTCATACTGCTGACGGATTCCTGTACGTGATATTGCTTTACCCCAATCATCGCTCCATAGCGGAGTAGCACCGGCAACTAATTTACCATCAGTTCCCACCGGAACAGGGAATTGAGGTCCATAAATATTTACTTTAAGTGCACCGTCCACAAGATAATCGCTTGCATACTGTGCTGCTTCTGCAGCAGTTCTGCCCTGATCTAACTGCGTATTTCTTATCGCTTCCCACTGCAACTCATAATAATCATTTGTAGAAAGGTAAGAATAGTCTTTTACCGCACGGCTTGTAAATCCAATACTTGAAGAGAAGTTTACAACCGGCTTAGAGTTTAGATTGCCCGATTTAGTGGTGATTACTATAACACCATTTGCACCTCTTGAGCCATAAAGTGCACTTGCTGAGGCATCCTTTAGTATTGAAATTGACTGTATATCCTTTCCACTTATCTGATTTGGATTGGCTCCCGGCACCCCGTCAACAACAAAAAGAGGCGAAGTAGAGGCATTAACAGAGCCAATACCCCTAATGTAAAGCGAAGCATCGCTACCGGGCTGACCCGCCGATGAAACAGATTGAAGCCCGGGAACAATGCCTTGCAAAGCTTTTCCAACAGAAGTAATTTCCAGCTTCTCTAACTCCTTATTGCCAACCACCGCAACCGAACCTGTGTAGCTCGATTTTCTTGCCGTTCCATAACCAACCACCACAACCTCATCCAGATAATTTATATCTTCCGTTAATGTAATATTTATAGGCTCGCTCGCCTCATAAACATCAATCTCCTCAGACCTGAATCCAAGAAATGAAACAGAAAGCGAAAGCGGCAATGGTTCGTCCGTTCTTATCGAAAATTCACCATCCAAATTGGTTGTAGTACCCGAAGAAGTTGAATTGATATAAACTGTAACCCCAGGAATTGGTTCATTGGCTCTATCAACCACTGTTCCACGTATAACCTCTTGCGTATAAGCTGCAAAATTAAATGAAAAGAGGATTAATAAACTGTAAACAACTCTTTTTAAATACAAGAACAACTGTAAGTTCTTGAGAAAAAGCAATATATTTGTCATATTCTAAACTTGTTTAGATATAAGCGCTCCTGTCTCCGTCTGCAATTGGTAAATGGGAGTGCTTATCTTTTTGATTAATTATTAGCAAATTGTTCATAGTCTGATTTTAAAAAACCAAACTCTCTATTAAATTTTTGCCCCTCTGTCAATACCCATTCAATAAACTTTTGAGCTTCTTCATTATCATTCTCCGAAATAAAACCTATGCTTTTTATTGGTATAAGAGGTATTGTTTCTTCTTCAAGAAGGGTAATTGTTTTGTCGATATTTGCCTCATTTAACACTTCCCTCTGCTCATTTTTTAAATCCAAAGGGATAAGTGCAATACCATCCTTTATATTTCTTGTCTCAATATCATATATGTAACTGAGGTTGTTAAACGTAATGCCCTCATTGTCTTTCTGTACAGCATTTATTAAGAAAATGTCGTCACCTGATATTTTTCTTCCTTTTAAATCTGCTTTTAAATACCCGAAGTGAGAGGCAAACGCTTCTGCAAAGGAGTCTGAGTTATTTCCGGAATAGATAGTAATATCATATTTAGGTGTTT
>CAZYGE010000035.1:0-25211 GCA_964647535.1 uncultured Proteiniphilum sp. | reverse complement strand
CCTCCTTATATAAACATAAGGTAATTATAAGGATAATATATGGAGATTATATAGGAAAACCGGACTAGGTGCAATTAAAACTTAACCATTACCCCAATTGCTGGAAGCACTGTGCCGTTATAGGTTTGTATTTGTCTGAGCAGGTGTTTTTCTGGATTTGCCGGATCATCCATGACAACTCCATCCGGATCTCTGTTAATATATATTGGAGTGCTTTCAGATTGGAAGTTATAGGCATTTTGTATGTCAAGATAAAAATTGAGCATCATCTTTTCAAAATAGTACTCTTTATCGATTCTTAAATCGAGTTGATGAGAATCTTTTAAACGAAGTGTATTATAATAATCATAGTTGATGTATGGTCTGTTGTTTACACTCCAAGCTTCTTTGTTTGTAGAAAGTTCCATATCTATCGGTGAGTAAGGAGCACCACCTACATAACGCCAGCGCATAGAAACGCTCCAGTTTTTAGGAAGGTTATAACTCCCAAGCAGATTAACCATATGACGCGTGTCCCAGCTGGATGGGCGATATATACCATCTTCTCCCGTGAACTCACTTTTAAAAAGTGTATATGTTACTGTGCTTGTGATTTTTTTATAATCCATTAATTTGCCGGAAAACTCAATACCGTAAGCTCTACCTTTTCCGGTTGATACTATCTCTTCATCGCCAACCTGCCCAAAATCGGTACCCTTTCCGGCAATACTCATTCCGTCTGTGACCGAAAGAGGATAGTTGCTGTATAATTTATAAAAACCTTCGAGGTTGAACCTCATATTATTATTGGGTTCAAATGCAAGTCCGGCAATTGCCTGATTGGATATGATATGTTTCAGTTGTTCGTTTTTATTTACTAATATTCCGTCAGCATCTTTGTAGCCCAAGGTTGTGTAGGCAGGGCGCATTGCGTAGCGACCCACATTGCCATTTATATCCCATTTATTTGTAAGTCTGTAAGAAACTGAGAATCGAGGTGCGATTTGATTCAAAGGATTCTTCATATTATTGTTGAAATTGTTTCCAATAGTGTTCACCCCAAGCGAAAGGGCAAGACTATTGTTTAAATAGGTTTTAGATGCCTGAATAAATGCTTGATAGGACCATAGATTGAGTTCGGTGTTATAAATGAGGTCGTTTAGTGATCCATTGCTAAAAACTTTTCTGTTGGTTTCGTTCTCATAATATGAGTAAGTTGCACCGGCACCAAGAAGAAGCTTCACAGGCAAATCTGGGTAACTCCTCTCAAATCTGAATTTATTTTCTGTTTCATCCGATCGGTAGTCAGAAGCTTTTGGTTGTGTTTCATCATTGTCGGGGTATTTAAAATTACCGTTGTGCAGCATGTTTCTACTTAGCACCCATGTATCAAAATAGTTGGTACTGAAGCGTCGGTAAACAGCTCCAATAGTATAATTCCATTGTTGGTATACAGGAAGATAATCGAGAAGATAACGTTGAGCTTCAGTACCGGTATCCTGCAAATCTGTATTGAGTTTCATGTTATCAATAGCACCAATACCGATTATTGAAAGTTCATTTTTGGAATTTATTTGATATTTATATTTTACCTGAAAATCGTTATAGGTGGGAAGAAATGGAAGCCCTATAAATTTAAACAAGAGTTGTAGGTATGATTGACGGGCAGATACTATAAATGTAGATTTATCGCCAATTGGTCCATCCATAGTAAATGCTGCATCCGAAGCCCCTATGCCTATCTGCGTATGGATGCGGTCGCGACTACCATCTTTTTGACGTATATCCATTACAGAGCTTAGCGTATTTGGCCTATTGGCAGGGAAAGCTCCGGTGTAAAAATTTATTTCTCTAACAAAGTCGGGGTTTATAATGCCAACTACTCCACCGGAAGAGCCTTGTGTGGCAAAGTGATTGATGATGGGAATTTCAATTCCGTCTAGATAAAACACGTTTTCTGATGGTCCTCCACCCCTAACTATTAAATCGTTTCTATTAGGATCGGTGGCTCCAACACCGGGCAATGATTGAATTGCTTTTGATACATCTCGGTTTACACCTGCAGCTTTTTCAATGTCTCTGACACCCACGGTTAAAAAAGAAACCGGACTCTCGATTTTTTTGAGATTCATAGTGGGTCTGATAACTACTTCTTTAATAAGTGTAGATGATTCAGGAACGGCTATGTCAATGAATACGCTTTGATTACCTTGTATTTGAACTTCGGGTGATAGTGTTGTTTCATATCCAACGTAACTTACCATGAGTCTTACAAATCCCGGGTTGGATTCTATAACATAGTTTCCATCTAAATCGGTTGTGGTGCCTACAGAGGTACCTTGAATTTGTACTGTTGCAAATTCAAGGGGTTCATTTGTTCTTTGGTTATAGATACGTCCTTTTACTGAACCGGTTTGAGCAAATGTTAATATTGAAATTAAAAGTAAAAGTGAAGTTGAAGTAAGTTTATACATTTGAAAATATTGTAGCTGTTTTGATTGCAATGTTTCTTAAAACAACAAAAATACTTTTAAGTTCTTACTATAGATAGCATATTTACAGCTATTTAACTGATAACATTTCATTTTTAGTATTATAAACTATATATGTGTAAGAAATGAGAACGCCCCAAAAGCAATTTATTATGCGTTTGGGGCGTAATACATAGTTGTAATAAATATTATTGGGCGTCTCTCAATGCTTTAATTTCATCATGAGACACTTTTATAACTTGTAGATGACTTAAAAGAATTTCTCTTTGTGTTGGAGTTAATTCTTCTGTATCTAGTGCAGAATTGTAAGCTACAATTGCCGCATCTTCTCCTCTTTCGCAGTTATTCAAAACTGTTTTACGATCTCCTCCGGTTAGAAATGCGCCTACATCCATCCAGGCTCTGTAAATTTTACCTAGTGCCATTGTGCCTGTGGCAATTTTTTCTCCCAGTAGAGCCACTTCGGCCGCTAACTCGCTGTGGAATGATTGACTTTGATTAATTTTCTCTTGGAATACAATTTTTAAATCAGCATCGTCAGGTTCTAAGTTATCTATGGCTTTTTTGTAACCTTCTACTCTGTCATTGTTGATTTTAACCAAATCGTTAAGTGCTTCTGCTTGTTTTTCAAAATCCATAATAATTAATTTTTAAATTAATATTTTTGAATGATTGTTCCTCTTGATAAATGGTAGTAAAAACCACTCTGATATGATTCTATAACCTGTCTAATTCTGTGTTGAACCAATTACGAACTTCATCTCTGGTTTTACCTGTCTTTTGTTGGATCCTGCCTAGAAGTTCATCTTCTTTTCCTTCAACGTACGTAAGGTCATCATCGGTTAAATCTCCCCACTCTTGTTTTGCGCGTCCTTTCAACTCGTTCCAGTTTCCTTTGAATCTTAATTTGTCCATAATAGATATTTTTATTGAGTTTCTTCATTGAAATCTCTATCCTTTAAACAGAAGCATATTTAACATAGTTCACTGTAACTGAGATAATAAGAGTTATTTATAGTTCATTAAACAGTTTTAAAAACAAACTGTTTTAGACGTTCGTGAATCTATATTTTTCTAAAAGAACAAAAGTTTATCTATAATGTTTAAACTTGAAAACAAGATAGATATAAGATTGAATTTATATTTAATTGTTTAATAAAGGAACTTAATAATTAACATTATGAATTGGCAAGAAGTGCTTTTGGGAGATGAAAGTATAAGCTTTTTATATGAAATAGCAATTCGTTCTTTTATTATGTTTTTGCTCATTTTCATGGGTTTAAGAGTAGCTGGTAAACGAGGTGTGAAACAGTTGTCAATTTTTGAGCTCTTAATAATTATTTCTCTGGGCTCTGCTGCAGGTGATCCGATGATATATAGGGAGATAGGGGTAGTTAGTTCATTGGTTGCTTTTATAGTAGTATTCACAGTATATTGGTTGATAACTAAGCTGGTGGAGAATTCAGCCAAAATGGAGGATATTCTTGAAGGGGAGCCTATGTATATAATCCGCTCTGGGAAAGTTTCTGATGAGGCTCTTAAAAATAAAGTTCTTGCAGGGGATGAATTTTTTGCTGCATTAAGAAGTCAAAAATTATCTCATTTGGGCCAGGTTAAAGCCGGAATTTTAGAAACAAATGGTGAAGTTAGCCTGCTCCTTTACAAGAGTGATGAAATTAGACCAGGATTACCTGTATGGCCTGATCTGCTTTACAAGAAGGTTAAAAAGATACCTCGTGACGGGCTATATGCTTGCGCCAAATGTGGGAACACGCAAGTAATGACTAAAGAAGAGCATGCAAAATGCGACCGTTGTAAAAAAAATGAGTTTTGGGTTGAGACTATATCTTAAGATAATGGATTTGGTGGCGGTCCCACCTCTTCGGGTAATGGAATGAATTCTTTATCATCATTTGGCGGTAAAATAATCCTACCTGCCTTCCAATCAGCTTTAGCTTGCTCAATTCTTTCTCTTCGGGAGGAAACAAAGTTCCACCAGATATAACGTTCGCCCAATGGTTCTCCTCCAAGCAAGAGCAATGTTGTATCTTCGGTTGAAATTATTGAAGGATTTTCGTTTTTGCCGAAAACTACCATCTGCCCTATTTTATATTTGAAATTATCTATTTCAAGTTGCCCTTTTGCAATATATATTGATCGTTCAGAGTGACCTGTTGGTAATGATATTTTTGTTCCTTTATCTAGATTCACGTGCAAATAAAACAGGGGTGAATGGGTTGAGACGTTGCTACGGAGTCCGTAGGCATCTCCGGCAATTAGTCTCATCCATATTCCTTTATCTGTGTAGGTTTGGAGCTGTTCGGGTTGATAGTTTTCAAATGTAGGATTGTTCTCTTCGTCTTTTTCTGGAAGTGCAACCCATGTTTGAACCATTTCGAGTGATATTTTTGACAGAAGCTCGGGGTCTTCAAATCTTTCTGAGTGTGATATGCCTTTGCCGGCAGTCATCCAATTTACTTCTCCAGGACGAATAGTTTGCTCAACACCAAGACTATCGCGGTGAGTAACTTGTCCTCCAAAAAGGTAGGTTACGGTTGAAAGTCCTATGTGGGGATGAGGAAGCACGTCCATTGATGTAAACTCTGTTGGTGTGGCGGATATTGGTCCGGCATGATCAAGGAATATAAATGGTCCTACCATACGACGTCTACGATAAGGTAGTATCCTTCTCACTTCAAGACTGTCGCTAATTGCAGCTGTGCGGGCATCTATAATTATTTCAGGCATGTTTTTATTTATTATAGTTATATGAGGTTTTTTTTATTCTCTCCTTTCAATATATTTGCAATTTAAATATAATTCTTTTTTGAACCTATTTTAAAGCACTCATTATTAATATTTAGTTGAAATAACTTAACTCTACCCGATAAGTTATTAATGAACTTACTTGCAAACAATACGTTTTATTGGTATATTTGTAGTAGAAATAAATTTTGAAAACAGTACAAAAACAAATTATGAAAACATTAGACTATTTGCAATTAGATGCAAAAGGAACAGAAAAAACAGTAGATGGTTTACAAAAACTTTTAGCGAACTTACAGCTTTACTACACAAACCTGAGAGGTTTCCACTGGAACGTTACCGGGATTCATTTCTTTGGCGCTCACGAAAAGTATGAAGAGTATTATGATGAGGCAGCAGATCATATTGATGAAGTTGCTGAACGTATTTTAATGCTTGGTGGTGTACCGGCTCACAATTTTACCGATTACCTTAAAACAGCTTCTATCAAAGAAGCAGGTGTTGTTAAAGATCCAAAGGAAATTGCAAAGCTATTGCTTGATTATTTAAAAGAGCTTATAGCCGTTGAACGTGAGGTTTTGGATGCTGCTTCAGAAACAGATGATGAAGGAACTGCTGCACTAATTAGTGATATAATTTCGGCTCACGAAAAAACTGTTTGGATGCTTACTGCGAGTCTCTCATAACATGTATTGAGTAAATCCAATCTTACTTAAAATTTAAAGGAAGAATACTTTTTAGTTTTCTTCCTTTTTATTTTTTATCAATAATTTTCATGAATTGTTTTCGGTAGGTTTCACCTATGGGGATTAGTTTTTTACCAATTAATATCCTGTTTTTATTGATGCTCGATATTTTATCGATATTCACAATGTATGAGCGGTGTACACGTATAAAATTGCCATAAGGCAGATCCTCCTCCAATTGTTTAAGACTCATAAGTGATAAAATTGGGTTAGGGGTTGTTGTTGTATGAATTTTGACATAATCTTTTAATCCTTCGATAAGAATTATGTCATTGTAAAGAATATGAAGATATTTATATTCTGACTTGATGAAAATACCAACGCTTTCTCTCTCTTTATCTAATTGTTGTGGTGATTTGGTTTGAGTTATTTCATACCAATTAAGAGCTTTTTTTGCTGCTGTAACAAACTCCTCGAATGAAAAGGGTTTTAGTAAATAGTCGAGTGCATTTACTCTATATCCCTCTATTGCGTATTCATTAAATGCGGTGGTAAATATTATACGGGTATTACCGCTAATAGTGTGTGCGAAGTCCATCCCATTTACTTCAGGCATTTGGATATCAAGAAATATTACATCAACTTTTTCTTTGGTAATATTTTGCATAGCTGACAAAGCATTACTGAATTTTCCAGTGAGGTTAAGGAATGGAACCCTTTTTACATATGATTCCAGCAATGAAACTGCCAAGGGTTCATCATCAACTATCCAACAATTCAGTGTCATTTACGAGTTTTTTTGTATCAATAATAAGTATGGTTGAGTAGATATCATTTTCAATTTTAGTTTCCCAAGAATAGCTGCCGGGATTCAGTAGCTCAAGTCGTCTTTTAACCAGATGAAGTCCAATTCCACTTCCACTTTTGTCTGATTCTGATTTTGGGAAATAGCTGTTTTTGCATTCAAATTTTACCTTACGGTTGGGATACTCTTCAAGTAAAACCTCAATAAATGATGGTTTATCTCCACTTATGCCATGTTTAAATGCATTTTCTATCAAAGATATAAAAATTAAGGGAGGTATATATGTGCTTGAGTTTTCTGTATTTGTGAATACAGCGTTTAACTTCACATTTTCTGATAATCTTATACGCATGAGATCTATATAGTTACGCATAAAGTTTACCTCTTGCCTCAACGGAACGTATTCTTGATTATTATCATAAAGAAGATGTCTTAGTAGTTTGCTTAAACTCATTACTGCTTTCTGAGCTTTGGGTGGCTCGAACTCAATTAATGCATAAATATTGTTGAGGGTATTGAGTAGGAAGTGAGGGTTTATTTGATTCTTTAGATTCTGGAGTTCTGCATCAGATTTGGCCTTAGCTAATTCTTTGCGTTCATTGTCTACTTCAAACCATCTGAAAGTCATCCTAAATGCTACACTAAGCCCAAGCATTAAAAAGAGTGATGTAGTGTTTCGAACAAAATGTATTAATGATATACCATTATTTCTGCGTCCTCGCCATCTAGATCTTAAGTGAGGCATTACACTCTCTATCCAAATTCTGCCATAAAACATTAGAATTGCAACTATTGCAATTAAAATGATATTGTATATTATGAATTCTCTTGTTTTATTCTTAAATAAAAACTTCTCTATTAGTATGAAATAATTAATATAGAAGACCAACATGAACCCAACCATTTCAGGTATGGATCGAATAAAAGGACGCCAGTTGAATACACGTTCACTATCCATAAAGAAGTATGGGAGGATAAATATTACCCCCCATAGTATTATGTGAACAAATACATTATTCCATGTAATCTGATTATTTTGTTTTAGCCTGTTGTCCATAATAAAGAATTAAACATGGGTTACATTCTGCCACCTCTTCGGCCTGACATCATGTCCTCTTGAGTGGTACCACCTTTAAATATATTGAATCGGTAAACGAAGTGCACCATGAAGTAACTTGTTAATGTATTGGTTGTAGTGTCACGTATATAATTGGATGTTACGCTTCTGGTAATATTACTGCGTTGCTGCAATATGTCATATATTTTTAAACGTATGGTTCCATTTTTTTGTTTGAAGAGTGTCTTTTGCAATGATGCATTCCAAAGCCATTCATTTTGCTCAAAACCATCGGCATAACCTGAGTTGGTAGAGTAATTGATATCACTTTCTAGAGCAAAATCATATGGTAGGTATAGTGTTGTGCTTGCATTGCCGCCATAATTAAAGAATTCTTGATCGCGTTGTCCTTCGAGACTGTTAGTTACATTATTATAATTTACATTACCACGAATGCTAAAGTCTAATACATCTGAACGATAGTTTAATCCTAACACTTCACTTAAACTTGCTCTTTTGCTGAGATTTTTTTCGCGTTCTATATTTATATTGTCTGGATTTATTATTTCATCATCCTCAAGAGTGTAAGTACCAGTAAATCCATTGGAATGATTGTAGCTGGCAAATGACATAGAGAATAATGAGAATTTAATATTCCTTAGTGGTACGTTAAACATAAAACGACCGTTGGCATTCCAGTTACCGGATATGTTTTCGTATGTTGTTATTTTTCTTCCTGTTGCATAGTCGGTAGCTGTTAAGGGTACAACGTCATTAGTCATGTAACCGGCATTAACAAATGCGTTCATTGAGCTTGCTTTTTCAGGGTTTGAAAAACGGTAACGTATACGTAAACTATGTTCAAAGGAAGGGTTCAAACCGGGGTTACCAAAATTGATGTTTAATGGATCGGAGATATCTACTACCGGTGATAGTTGTGAAACTGATGGTTGGTTGGTATTACCATAATATCTAACTCTAAGGTTTTGTGTTCTGCTCCATCGGTAGTTGAACTGACCCATTGGGGCAAAATTTACTACGTCTTGCTCTACAACTCCTTCTAGGTCTTCTCCTATAAATGTTTTACTCCTAGAGCTGGAGGGCTGCATTGAGAAACCGAGCATATAATCGAATTTCTCTCTAATTGATTGGAAGTTAAGCTCTAGCTCTTGACTTGTAAAATTGTTTTCGAGCCTTCTGCTATAGTCTCTGTCAAGTTCTGTGTAATTTCCGGAACCGGGCACGGCTTCTGTGCGAGTGTCTCTGTCAGAATCGGAGAGGTTTTGACGATATTGATATGCAAGTTGAATAAAATTATCTCTACCAATTGGTTCAACGTATGATAGATAACCACGCCAAGAACTATTTAAATTTGTATTCGTAAAACGTTGGTCTATATCTTCGCCGCGGTGTTCTTCTGAACCAAAGTATCTTGTGGTTGAAATGCTGCTTCCATTATTTTCAGAATTTCCCATTTGCCCTCTAAGTTGAGCACTCAATATTCTGCCTTGCTTTCCTAGAGTTCTACTTATATCTAGTCTTGCTTCTAAATCTTTGCCATTTCCTTCGGAATAGTAATCGGAGTTTCCTTCATTAATTGAATCACCAGTCTCTTCTCTAATTGTATAATAGTTGCCTATTTCACTTCGAGAGTTATCGTAAATAGATGCTTGTGGACGGAAAATAATTTTTGTGAGTGTATCGGGATCCCACTCCATTCTTAGATCTATGTGGAAGTTCTGACTATTATTGTTAGAGCTATTCATCTCGCTCTCTAGTGTGTTTCCGCCACTGAGTATATTCTGTGAAAACACATCAGACTCAACATGAGTATCGGTATATCCATAACGAACATTGCCCCCAAGTTTGAAGTTTTCGGCAAATTGTTTACTAAAGTTGCCGCCAATATTGCCGGAGGTTGATATTCCATCTTGTGATCCGAAACCTCTTCCTCTGCGTCCTCTACCTCCCATACTTCCAAACATGGCTGAGCCTAGATCTGAGAATCCTGCGTTATTAGTGTTGTTAATTCCACCAAGGAAGGTATATTGATCTTTATCTTTCATATAGTTTACCATTGCATTAGCTTCGTATCTTTCTTGGCTGCCATATCCTGCAAATGCATTTCCAAATAGCCCTTCTTTCATACCGGGTCTGATTGTTAGGTTGATAACATTTTCTTCGTCGCCGTCATCAAATCCTGTCATTTGAGCCATTTCAGACCTTCTTTCTAAAACTTGTAGTTTGTCTACCATGCCTGCCGGTAAGTTTTTGGAAGCTACTTTTGGATCGTTACTAAAGAACTCCTCTCCATCTACTAGTATTTTTGTGATAGACCTGCCATTTACTGTAATGTTGCCTTCGGAATCTACCTCAACACCCGGCATTTTTTTTAATAAATCTTCTACGACGGCACTTTCAGTTACTTTATATGAGTCTGCATTATATTCTAGTGTGTCTCCTTTTACAGATATTTCAGGGGCTTTTGCTGTAACAACAGTTTCAGATAAAAGTATGTTATCCGGGCTGAGACTTAAATTGCCCATTCTAACAATTGGATTGGATGGGGTTATGGTTATATTTTCGAATATATCGTTGTATCCTATAAATGAAATTTGAACTATATACGATCCGTTTCCTACAGGGATACTAAATCTCCCATCTAAATCTGAAGCTTTTCCGGTTACAAAGGTACTATCTGATTGTTGTAATATTCGAATGTTGGCCTGTGGTACGGGTTCTTCTGTAACTTCTGAAGTTAATACACCGGTGATTCCGCGGCTTATTTCGGATTGTGCAGAAAGTAAGAGTGTTGATAACAATGCAATGGTGCTTATAAGAAAGACTTTGTTCATAATAATATAATTAAACTTCTTTGAGTTCTTAAATAAGTAGCAAAAATAAATTAACCTTATTCAGTTCACAAATATAATAGACAAACAAAGTAAATTTATCTACCAATAATGGCTTTAGGCCTACTATTAAGTTTCAATATGATTGAAAAATAAGTTTTTAAGTTTCTTTTTCATGTAAAATATTCATATTTTTGTTGAAAATTATTAAGTCACATAGGAAATTATTAAATCATAGTGTAATATTAATGCGCTCATAGAGTAAAATTAATCAAATTCGATTATGTTAAAATCTTTAAGAAGTGAAGACTGGGTAGCTACAATTATAGGTGCGGTTATCTTGGTGTTGGTGATTATTGCACCCTCTTTTATGGGTAATAAAATATACATGTCTCTTATTATTGCTATTTTGTCTTACTTGGGATATTTGGCAATGGGCAATAAAGATAAAGGGCAATTTTTTATCTCATTTGCAGTGATTTACGTATTGGCTCAGTTTGCAAGTTATTTATCAGCACTTGCGCCTATAAAAACCATTGGTCTTGAATCTGTGTTTTTTGCAGTTTTAATAGGATTACTTATTCGAAACACTGTTGGACTTCCTAAATGGATGGCAACAGCAGTGAGAAGTGAATATTATATTAAAGCGGGTTTGGTAATTCTGGGAAGTTCTATTTTATTTGGAGAGATTATGAGGGCAGGCGCACTGGGAATGGTGCAAGCTTTAATAGTGGTATTATCAGTATGGTACTTCAGCTTTTGGTTAGCTACAAAGGCTTTTAAGATTGACAAGGAGATGTCAATGCTTCTTTCCAGTTCTGTTTCTATTTGCGGAGTATCGGCAGCAATTGCTACAAGTGGTGCAATTAAGGGAGATCCTAAAAAACTCTCTTTTGTAATTTCTCTTGTGTTGATTGTTGCAATTCCGATGATGTATCTGCTTCCTTATCTTGCTAATCTAATGGGACTATCACAAGAAGTTGCAGGTGCTTGGCTTGGTGGAACTATTGATACGACTGCGGCTGTTGTGGCATCGGGTAAATTTATAGGTGAAACTGCAGAACAATATAGTGTGATAATTAAATCTGCTCAGAATGTACTGCTTGGTGTAGCTGCTTTTGTAATATCAATTTATTGGTCTTACAGGGGTACAAATACAGAAATTCGTCCCAGTGGAATGGTTCTTTGGGACAGATTCCCAAAGTTCGTTTTAGGTTTTATAGTAGCATCCTTGATATTTAGCTTTGCTTTTGATATGGAAACAGGAAAAGCGCTTTCACGTATTGCAAACCGTGGTTCAAGAGAGTTGCTTTTTTCACTTGCGTTTGTTTGTATTGGACTAGAAACCGATTTCCGTTATATTTTTAAGAAAGAGAACTCAAAATACATTTGGTCATTCCTTACAGCACAAACATTTAATGTAATTATAACTCTAATAGTAGCATATTTATTATTTTCTTACTTATAACTCTTTGGCGATTTTAAGCCATTTGAAGTTTGCATGATCGGAGTTAACTTCATCCCATGAATTTACGTTGAATTCGAAGCATGCAGCTGAAGCTGTAGGTAAATTATCTAAATTTACACCTAGTACGTTAATCAATTCGGTGAGTCCCGGATTATGGCCAATAAAGATGCAGCTGTTTATATTGTTAGGCAATTTTGATACTACATTTAAAATCCAACGCGCAGGAGCAAAGTATAGATTTTGGTCGGTTTGAATTTCTTCTTTTGGATAACCTAAACTTTGTGCAGCCAATATAGCTGTTTCGTGCGCTCTTTTTGCTGAAGAGGAAAGAATTAGGTCGGGTGCTCCATTTTTTGATAGCATAAAAGCTCCCATATCCTTTGCATTTTTGCTGCCTCTCTCGGTTAAAACTCTATCATAGTCATCTTTATCCATTGTATCTTGTTCTGCTTTTCCGTGTCGGAAGATAATGAGTTGTTTCATATTCTAGTATTTTAGTTTTTGTATAGTTTCAATTTTATCATTTAGCCTGATTAGTTTTGCTAGTCAATTTTTCCCAGTCTATGCGTGTTCTGCCAGTCTAGTATAACTTTTCCACACTGACCTGTTTCCATTATATCAAATCCTTTTTGAAAATCATCTATTTTTAGACGATGCGTAATAATAGGTGTAAGATCTAAACCTGATATCAGCATTTGTTCCATTTGATACCAGGTTTCCCACATCTCACGTCCGTAAATACCTTTTAAAGTAAGAGCTTTAAAAATAATTTTGTCCCAATCTACCGTGGTGGAGTTTGGAAGAATGCCAAGGAGCGATATTTTGGACCCGTTATACATATTATCGATCATTTCTCTAAAGCCGGCAGGTGAGCCTGACATTTCTAAACCAACATCAAACCCTCGCATCCCTAAGTTTTTTACAGCTTGAGCTACGGTTTCACCTTTGGAAAGATTTACAGTAACTGTTGCTCCCATTTCTTTAGCAATGTTTAATCTGAATTCACTGAAATCGCTAACTACAATATATCGTGCTCCTGCAAACTTGCAAATTGCTGTTGCCATACTTCCTATTAACCCAACACCGGTAATTAGTACGTCTTCAGCAATTAGAGGAAACGAAAGCGCAGTATGTGTAGCATTTCCGAAAGGGTCCATAATTGAAGCTATGTCATCCGAAATCCTGTTGTCAACTTTTATGACATTTGCAGCCGGTAAAGAGAGATACTCGGCAAATGCACCATCTCTGTTTACACCCACGCCAATTGTATTTTCACAAACATGAAGCTTGCCTCTTCGACAGTTTCTACAATGTTCGCAAGCGATATGTCCTTCACCTGTAACGCGGTCACCTACTTTAAGGTTTTCGACACCACCTCCCATATCCACAATTTCACCTACATACTCATGCCCGATAATCATGGGAGTTTTAACAGTCTTTTGAGACCATTCATCCCATTTATATATATGTAAATCAGTGCCGCATATTGATGTTTTTTTTATTTTTATTAAAACATCGTTTATTCCAACTGACGGCATAGGAACTTCTTCCATCCAAAGTCCTTTTTCAGGGCGTGACTTTACTAGTGCTTTCATAAATATTTACTTGCTATTAGTTAATTATCAGGTGTTTGATCTCAAATGACCTTAAGCTCGTTGCCAACTTTTTTAAAGGCTGCAATTGCTTTATCAAGATGTTCTATTTCGTGACCTGCCGACAGCTGTACACGAATTCTAGCTTCATCTTTTGGTACAACAGGATAAGAAAACCCTGTCACGTAAATACCCTCATCTAGCATAGCATCAGCGAATTGTTGAGACAGTTTTGCATCGTAAAGCATAACTGCACATATCGCAGATTCGGTGGGTTTAATATCGAAGCCTGCCTCCAGCATTTTTGAAATAAAATATTCAACATTCACATGCAATTTATCTTGCAAATGGTTTGTCTGCTCTAGCATATTAAAAGCTTCCACCCCTGATGCAGCTACCATTGGTGGTATAGAATTTGAAAAAAGATAAGGTCTTGAGCGTTGTCGCAGCATGTCTATGATTTCTTTTCTACCCGTTGTAAATCCTCCGATGGCTCCTCCAAAAGCTTTTCCAAGAGTTCCGGTTATCACATCAACTTTGCCCAACATATCATAAAGCTCAGTTACTCCTTTGCCTCTCTTGCCAACTACACCCGCCGAATGGCTTTCGTCTACCATAACCAGCGCATCATATTTCTCGGCAAGTTCCATTATCTTATCAATAGGTGCAACATTTCCATCCATAGAGAAGACTCCATCGGTAACAATTACACGAAAACGTTGTTCTTTAGCTTGTATAAGTTTTTCTTCCAAATCAGCAACATCTGCATTGGCATATCTGTATCTTTTTGCCTTACAAAGCCTCACACCATCAATAATTGATGCATGATTCAAAGAGTCTGAAATTATTGCATCTTCTTCTGTGAAAAGAGGTTCAAAGAAGCCTCCATTAGCATCAAAACAGGATGCGTATAGGATAGTGTCTTCTGTATGAAAAAACTTACTAATGGTGTCTTCAAGATTTTTATGATAGTCTTGTGTACCACAAATAAATCTTACAGACGACATTCCATAACCACGTTCATCAAGAGCCTTTTTAGCCGCTTCAATCAATTTTGGATGATCTGATAATCCTAAGTAGTTATTTGCACAAAAATTTAAGACCTCTTGTCCGGTATCAACTTTTATATTTGCTCTTTGAGGTGTTACAATAATTCTTTCATTTTTGTATAATCCTGCTTCTGCAATGTTTCTCAATTCAGTTTGGAGGTGTTCTTTAATTTTTCCGTACATGATTATATAATTTAAAATTGCTTCTCTGATAATCTTATTAAAATTTTTACAGCACTAATTCATTAATCTCACTCAGATCTAATTTCATTCGTGTCATTTGTATAGCTGATATCAATTATTAATTAATGAATACAATTTTAATTATAAAGATATGAATTAGTTTAATCAAGTAGAGAAGGTGGAAGTGATTTCTTGGTTTTAACTCCCAATTCACGCAACTTTTCTGCCTGCCCAATTAGGTTACCCCTACCCGATTTCAATTGCGAATATGCATTATTGTAGCTTTTTTTTGCTCTGTCAAGGTGGGTGTCTATCTCAGTGAGTGAGCCAACAAAGTTTACCAACTTGTCATAAAGTGCGGCGCCTCTATCTGCAATTTCCATAGCGTTACGGTTTTGATACTCACGTTTCCATAAATCGGCAATGAGTTTAAGTGCTGCAATGAGATTAGTTGGGCTGATCAATAGAATCTTTTTATCATATGCGTATTGCCACAACTTCTCCTCATGTTGCAAAGCCAACAAATAAGCAGGCTCATTAGGAATAAACATCATTACAAAATCTAGGGTATCGGCGTAATCCTGGTAGCTTTTTACACTAAGTTCATCTATATGTTTTTTTACAGATCGTAAGTGGTCGCGTATATAACCTTTCTGTTCTTGGTGGTCATCACAGCCAATGTAGTTTGTAAATGCAGTAAGAGAAACCTTTGAATCTATTATCACTTTTCTATTATCGGGATAAGCAATAATTACATCAGGCTGCATTCTGACGCCCTTTTCATTTACACAGTAATTTCCATCTTCATCTTTAAGGTATGCCTGTACAAAATACTCTCTGTCTTTTACTAAGCCGGAACCTTCTAAGATGTTTTCTAAAATCATTTGTCCCCAATCACCCTGAATTTTAGAGTTCCCTTTTAATGCCTGAGAAAGATTATTGGCTTCATTGCTTAGCTGTTGGTTCATATCTCTGAGGTTCTTAAGCTCTTGGCCTAAGGAAAATCGCTCGCGAGACTCACTTATATAAATATCTTCAACCTTTTTCTTAAATGAATCGATATTGTCGCCAAAAGGCTTGAGTATTGAGTCGAGATTGACTTGATTGAGATAGGTGAATTTCTCAGTTTTCTCGTCTAAAATCTTAGATGCTATGTTTTCAAATTCAAGATTCAACTGATTATGCAGTCCCTCAATATCTTTTTTGCGGTTTTCAATATTTTCGGCCAATCTCTCATTTGCAATTGCTAAATCACTTTTGAGAGAGAAATTTGTTTCCAACAGGTTATTATATTCATTTTTTAATACTGTTTTAGACTTGATATGCAGTGTTGCAATAATCCATGCAATTATTCCACCTATAACAAATCCTATAACAAGATAAGTAAGACTCATATATTACCTTTGATTTACTTTATATTCCTCAACTCATGCCCCATTCTTTTCTTCTTAGTCTCCATATAAAACTTGTTGTATTCATTAGGCGTAACTTCAAGAGGTACATTGTCTACGACGTTTAGTCCATAAGACTCAAGCCCAATTCTTTTTTTAGGGTTATTGCTCATCAAACGCATGTTCTTAACTTCAAGACTTCTGAGTATTTGAGCACCAACTCCATAATCTCTTTCATCTGCCTGATAGCCAAGATGTAGGTTAGCATCAACAGTATCTAAGCCCTCTTCCTGCAATTTATAGGCGGATGCTTTTGCCATAAGACCAATTCCTCTGCCTTCCTGATTTAGATATACTAGTACTCCTTTCCCTTCTTTTTCGATTAACTCGAGTGCTTTGTGAAGCTGCTCACCGCATTCACATCTCATTGAGCCAAAGATATCGCCTGTTATGCATGATGAATGAACGCGTACCAAGACAGGCTCATCTTTCTCCCACTCACCTTTTATCATTGCTACGTGCTCCTGACCTGTTGCTTTTTGTATGAAGGGAACCATTTTAAA
This sequence comes from uncultured Proteiniphilum sp., assembly GCA_964647535.1. Classification (GTDB taxonomy): domain Bacteria; phylum Bacteroidota; class Bacteroidia; order Bacteroidales; family Dysgonomonadaceae; genus Proteiniphilum. The sequence goes on along the minus strand of CAZYGE010000035.1, from coordinate 8,328 downwards.
ATCGCCATACTCTGTTGGAAGTTTAACAGACTCACCACGTTCAATTAAAGATTCAGTTTTAAGTCTGTATTTTATCAAATCTGCCACAGACACAATCTTTAAATCAAATTTCTTAGCCATCTCCATTAATTCAGGCAGTCTGGCCATCGATCCATCTTCATTTTTAATTTCGGCAAGAGCTCCTGCTGGATATAACCCTGCAAGTCTGGCAAAATCTATTGTTGCTTCAGTATGACCAGCACGTCTTAAAACACCTTTTGATTGCGCTTTTAAGGGGAATATATGACCCGGACGACCGAAGTCTTCTGGAGCTGTTTCTTTTCGCGTAAGTGCTAATATTGTTTGCGCTCTATCATAAGCTGATATTCCTGTGGTACAACCGTGTGTGAGCAAGTCTATTGATACAGTAAAAGGTGTTGCATGAACTGAAGTGTTGTTAGTAACCATCATATGCAGCTCAAGCTCTTCGGCTCTTTCTTTTGTAACAGGAGCACAAATAAGTCCTCTAGCATGAGTCTCCAAAAAGTTTATCTTTTCTGGAGTTATACATTCGGCAGCGATGATTAAATCGCCCTCATTCTCTCTGTCTTCATCATCCACTACAATAATGAAATTCCCTTTTCGAATTTCCTCTATTGCATCTTCGATGCTATCTAATTTAATTTCCTCTTCCATATATATTGTTAGTTTTTTCTTGCACAATAGCTTTTAATTCACCGTTCAACCGTTTCACTGTTTTAAGATCTCTCATGATTCTTAATTCAAACGGAAGTGAAATTACTCTTAAGATAATACCTATCGGGAAAAAATACATACTTATTTTTGCCGGCAAACTATTTGCTTTAAAAGGTATTACGCTGTTTATGATAACAGGATACTCCTCAGCCTTAGATAACTCATAAGATGTAGTAGAGTTTGAAAGCTGGTTTAGTATATTTTCTAATGATTTTTTAATTGAATAAAGATCATTATCATAACTGCTATCTGTCCAAAATCTCTTGTATGATAATTTACTATTTTTTTCGATGAACTGATCAATCTTATCAGTTAAAGAATCTATATCTGCCGAAATATTATCATATTGTGGTACGTCTATTATAACACTCTTTACTGTGTATTTTCTTCTTTCTCGAATGAAAAACAGTTTTCTGAAGAAGTTGAAATAGGTATCTACATTCAAAATAACAGAGTCATTCATCGCTTTATATGTTAGGAAAACTCCTATTGGGAGTAGTACAAGTGAACTGAACCACATTCCAAACCAATGCTCCCAAACACCGTCACGAGTCATTTTATACCCTACATTTTCTACAATATAATATATAATAAAAAGAACAACGGATATCACTATAGGGGTGCCCAGCCCACCTTTCCGAACTATTGAACCTAGAGGTGCACCAATAAAGAAAAATATTAAACAGGTGAATGGTATTGTAAACTTCCTGTGCCATTCTACCCAGTGTCTATTAATTGTTTTTTGTGTAGTAGTTTTATTTAATGACTTAAATAAGAATTCATTACTATTGTTATCTGCTTTCATGAAAGCATTCTGAAAAATAGTAGATTGCTCATGAAGCTCTTTTGATTGTAATAAAGTATCGGGTGACGGAACCTCAACATTTAAACTTTGCGAGACAGCTCTAACAGAGTCTACATTATAGTCTGGATAACTGTTTCTGAAAGACAAGTATGAGTATTTTTTCATCATGCTTCTATCTTCAACATTAACGCTATCTAAAATAACTCTCATTGAATCGATTGAGACTGACAACTGGGAAAGATTTTTTGAAACATAATTACTTGTTGAGCTACCTTCAATGACATCTTCACCCATACGAGAGAAATTTGCATCGTAAGGAATCATCATTACTTTTTCCTTAAAATTCTCTCTAGAGTAAGGTACAAAATCTTGTCCGGTTCTAACGTTTCTTCCTTGATTCCAATTCTGAAACTGCTGCCCGCTGAACATCGTAAAAATCAACATGGTTTTATCTTCGTTCATGCTCATTTCCGCAGAGTCACAAACGATCACAGCCATATCGTTGAATCCACTCGCTATATCATATATTAAAACATCATATAACATACCGGTTTCCCTATCTTTGCGTTCTACATATAGATTATAACCATCAATTTCTTTATAAAACACTCCTTCAGGAATATCAAGCTCCGGAGATGCTTGCCTTATAGAGATCAATAGCGAGTAAAACTTTGTTTGTATTACGGGAACTGCGTTGTTCTGGAAAAAAAAAGCACCTATACTTATAAATAAAATAAGAAATATGAGCGGTTTCATAATTCTTAATAATGGTATTCCGGCCGATTTTATAGCGAGAAGCTCCAGGTTCTCACCCATACTCCCGAAAACCATTAAAGATGCTAATAATATTGATAATGGAAGTGCCAAAGGTATAAGGTTAAGAGCAGCATATAAAAACATTTCGCCCAGAACACCTAAACCTAAACCTTTACCCACCATATCCTCAACATACTTCCATAGGAATTGCATCAATACCAAAAAAAGGCATATCGCAAATGTCATTAAGAATACAGGAATGAAGGTTGTTAGTATATAACTGTATAACCTCTTTATGTGGAAGTTTCTTCTCATTACACGACAAAATGAGTCTTATTTTTTACTTTATGGCAAAGATAATAAAAAAGGAGTTACTATACACCAAGTCTTCTCTTCATCTCTTCAATCTGAGATTCCCATAACCTGATAGCATCTCCTTTGTCGTCAGGTTCTGCAAAGTCAGTAACTTCGAGAGTCATGTCGCCTGACAAATCGAGTTTTCTGAGTCTAAATTCGAAATAGACAGATTCATCATCACCAATCCATCTATATCTAATGTTTGTTTGAGGTTTGCTTTGAACTATTTCTGCCTCTGTTGCACTCTTACCCCAAGTAAACGTATAAATTGATTCTGTGTCATCCATGTAAACATCATCTGCAAACCATTCTGAAAGACCATCAATCTGACTAATCATTCGCCACAAACTACTTTGTGTAGCATTACCCATTAGAAACTCGATATGGAATTTTTCTTGTCGCATGAATCATTTTATAAATGAGTCACAATATACAACATTTTTTTTGATTATTCCATATCGAGAAGTCTATTTATTTTAACTAATAGGCACGTATTCTACAAATGCTTCTATGGCTTCATATGATGCAAGTCCGAGCTTCCAATACATCTCTGCAGTTGCACGATTTCTATCTTCAGAACGTTGCCAAAACAATCTCTCATCATCACCAAGGAATGGAGCGCTCTCCATTTGTGACTGGTGCTGTAGTATTGCGTTTCTCTTCTGACGCAGCTCTTCGGGTGAGAGCGGAACAGCCATTTCAATATGATCAATTTCCCACTCCATCCAAGCACCACGGTACATCCAAATCCTACAATCTTTAAACCAATTTTCAGTCTTTAATTCATCTACAGCGGCAAAAGCTGCATCTAGACACACTTTGTGTGTTCCATGCGGATCGGCAAGGTCTCCTGCAACATATATTTGGTGAGGCTTTATTGTATCTATAAAATCTTTCATTATTTCCACATCTTTTAATGATATTGGGTTCTTTTTAACCTTGCCAGTCTCATAAAAAGGCAGATCAAGAAAATGTACATTTTCATTATTCAGACCCACATATCTAGCGGCAGATCGCGCTTCTTCTCTTCTGATTCTGGATTTAATAAAAAGTATATCCGGAGTATCTAAATCATCCTTTGTTTTCTCGTGCATTAGAAACTGAAGAATTTCATCATACTTTTTCTGTAGTTTAAGATTCTCACTATCAAATTTATTATTTAGGTTCTTCAATACAGAGATATATCTAATAACTTCTTCATCGCCTACTGCAATATTTCCGGATACCTGATAAGCAACATGCACCTCATGCCCCTGACTAACGAGTCTTTGAAAAGTTCCTCCCATCGATATTACATCATCATCGGGGTGTGGACTGAAAATGATTACCTTTTTAGGATATGGCTTAGCTCTTTCGGGACGATGAGTATCATCAGCCTCAGGCTTTCCTCCCGGCCAGCCGGTTATAGTATGCTGCAGTTCATTAAAAATCTTGATATTTACATTGTAAGCCGAACCATATAGTGTAACAAGTTCGCTCAATCCATTATCGTTGTAATCTTTGTTCGTAAGTTTAAGAATTGGTTTATTTACAACATTACATAACCAAACTATTGCCCTACGGATCAATTTACTATCCCATTCACAATTAGTTACAAGCCATGGTCGACTTAGTCTTGTGAGTTCAGATGCTGCAGCAAGATCCACGTAAACAGTTGTCTCTGGATGAGTTTGTAAAACAGATCCGGGTACCAAATCTGTTACTGTTCCTTCAACAATATCTTTTATACTTTCTGCTTTCTGTTCGCCCCATGCCAAAAGTGTAATCTTTTTGGCCTCCATCATATCATAAAGACCCATAGTGATGGCGCTTACAGGCACTTTATCCAAAGATTCGAAGTTACGTGCAATATCGGCTCTTGAGTCTCCGTCAAGCATAACCAATCTAGTTTGAGAATGCAAACTACTACCTGGCATATTAAAACCAACATTGCCTTTGCTTCCTAAACCAAGTAGAAGGTAATCAATACCACCTCTTTCTTTCAATTGTTTTTCAAAGTCTTCGCATACCTCCGAGATAAGATCTTTTTCGACAGTTGAATCGGGAGAGAATATGTTTTTTGGATCAATATCAATTTTATCGAGAAATATATCCTTCAACATCTTCAAATTTATATAAGAAAACTCAAGACCGGGATAAAATTCATAAGTATTAAAAACAGTAAGATTCTTAAAACTTACGCCTTCTTCCTTATGCATCCTCACAAGTTCTTCATAAACAGGAACAGGAGAAGCACCACCGCTGATTCCCAGAACAAATGGTTTTCCTGCTTTTTCATTTTTCTGTAAATCCTTAACGATGTCTCTTGCAATCTTTTTTGATGCCCTTGATGACTTTTCAAAGATGGCTACAGGTAGTTTTTCATACCTAGCTAAATTATATTCTTCAAAATCATTATCAGGTTTGTAATACTTTTTTGGAACCCTTTCAAGCGTAATTTGTGAACTTAGATCTAATCTCATTTTCTAATTTATTTAAAAAGGATAATTTATGAATTTATATATTTTTACGAGTGTCTACACTATACTATTGACACTCATCCTTATTTACTATATAAGGCAAAGTTAATGAAAAAACTTATATTTAATCTAAATCTATAACAGTTATACCTGCACCTCCAAATTGGACATGTTCATCATGAAAATGAGCAACACCATTCACGGTTCCAAGATATTCCCTTATAATTTGTCGCAGAGCACCGGTACCAGTTCCATGAAGAATTCTTACACGAGACACCCCAAGCTGAATAGCATCATCAACAAAATACATTACTGCCTGCAATGCTTCATCGCCCCTCATTCCTCTCACATCAATATCTTGTTTGAAGCTTAGTTTCCGCTCGTGAATAATATCACGTGTATTTGAATCCTTTTTCTCTTTCTTAATCTGGTTATTACTAACCTTGTCAAGCTTATCAACATCTACTGTAGATTTTATCATACCAAATGCAACTGTAGCTTTCTTGCCTGAAACTTCTAACACTTGACCGAACGAGGTTTGGCCTTTTAATCTCACAGAATCTCCTTTTTTTATCTCATTTGATTTAGAATTTTGATTTGTTTTAGCTGATTTTTGTTTAGCTAGTTTTTGTCTAGATTTCTTTTTACTATCACTCTTTTTCTTAACGAGAGACGGTGAGTGCGTGCTATCTTCTAAATCGTCAGATTTAATTTTTGCCTTAAAACTATCTAGCTTTTGTCTGGCTAGCTTTGTTTTTTCCTTTTCAGCTTCGGATTCTTTTATTTCTCTTACGGTATTTTCTATAAGAGCATTGCTTTCTGCAAGAATTTGCTCTGCCTGTTTTCTGGCAGTGGATAGTATATCTTTTTTCTGTTTGTTAATATCTTCGAGTTCACTTTCATATTTTGATGTTACACCTTCAAGACGCTTTCTTTCTCGTCTTATTTCATCGCGCTTGAGCCCCCAATAACGTTTATCACGAGATATATCTTGAAGATATTTGTCCATATTAATATAATCACTCCCAACTATTTCAGACGCATCTGATATAACAGACTCAGGTAGTCCGATATTTCTTGCTATTTCTACTGCAAAAGAGCTGCCCGGATTACCTATTGACAACTGAAACAGTGGCTTCATTTCATGTCGATCATAAAGCATTGCACCATTGACTACACCTTCATTTTCATTTGCAAAATGCTTCAGATTTTGATAATGAGTTGTAATAACACCAAATGATTTACGACGATTAAACCTATCTAATAAAGCTTCTGCAATTGCTGCCCCAATTTGTGGCTCAGTACCACTTCCAAACTCATCAATAAGTAGTAACGACTTGTCTCTACACCACTTTTCAAAATATTTCATATTCATTAAGTGTGAGCTATAAGTAGAGAGATCATTCTCAATTGATTGCTCATCACCTATGTCTATAAAAACATCCTCAAAAACACCTACAGTTGAATTCTCCTTTAAAGGTATCAAAACACCACATTGAACCATATATTGCAAAAGTCCTACTGTTTTGAGACACACTGATTTTCCACCTGCATTAGGTCCAGAGATTACAAGTATTCTGTTATCACCCTCCAATGTAATATCTAGAGGCACGAGTTTTCTTTTTTGTTTTTTTAATGCAATATCCAGTAAAGGATGCACAGCATGAACCCAATCGATTATCTGGGTATTTTCCATGGAAGGTTTTATTCCACCCGTGTATAGAGCAAAAGAAGCTTTTGCTTGAATGAAATCTATTTTAGCCAGAAACTCATAAGACTCTAATAATTCCGGGAGAGAGGGGCGCAAATAGTTGGTAAACTCGGTAAGTATTTTTATAATCTCTCTACGCTCTTCACCTTCAAGCTCACGTATACGATTATTGGCTTCTACTACTTCCGATGGCTCAATAAATACAGTCTTTCCGGATGCCGATTCATCATGCACAATACCCTTTATTTTTCTTTTGTGAGAAGGGTTTACAGGGATTACAAGCCTCCCGTCTCGCATACTGGGAGAAACATCTTTATCAACATAACCTTCTGCTTGAGCTTTTCTAAGTATAGAATTAAGGCTACCCGAGATACCGTTCATAGTTCTTGTGAGATCTCTCCTTATTGAGGATAATGTAGGCGATGCGTTATCCCTTACCTGACCAAAGGTATCGAGGATCTGGTCTATTTTCTTAGTTATATCAGGAAAAGTTATTACGTTTTCGGCTAAAATTATTAACTGTGGATACTTTACGTCCCCCTCTTCTTCACGTTGGAAAAAACTAGCTATTGAGTTTATTGTTTTTAATGAGCGTCTAAGTTCTGAAAGGGCCCCCTGATCAATCCAAGAACCCGCTGCATTTACCCGTTTGAGTACCGGTCGCATGTCAAAAAAATTATCTAACGGAAAGTTATCTTCTTCTTCTTTAATTCTCACGAACTCTTCGGTTTGCGAAAGCATAATCTGAATCTCTTCAAATGACGCAGAGAATTGCATCTCCTCAACTTTTTCTTTGCCAAGGAGACTTAGACATCTATCAGTTATTAGCTGACGTATTTTATAGAAATCTATTTTATGTTCGAAGTTATCGGGGTATATCACAAACTTTATATTTGAAACCGTTCTAATTCTTTTGTAAGTGCAAATTTACAATATTATACCGATAATTCAGAATTATATCAATTTGAAGATCAATACTAGTAAAGTTAATCTAAGTTTGCTCTGTAGCTTTATTCAGCAAAGTTTTAAGAGTAGTTGTTGCAAAATACAAAAAGTTACACTACTTTTGCACTTCAATTTTGGCGAGATAGCTCAGTTGGTTAGAGCGCATGATTCATAATCATGAGGTCCCGGGATCATGCCCCGGTCTCGCTACAATAATTAAAGCAGTTACATATTCAATATATGTAGCTGCTTTTTTATTTAGGACTGGTCAACTTAGCATGCCTAATCCCACTCAACTAATAAGACCATCAGATTGATTCAATATTGTTTCGGAAAAAACATAAAAAAACCCGCTGCAAAAGCAACGGGTTACGAAATATGTATGTTTGTTTCTTTTATTTATCTTCTTCCTTTTTATCTTCAACCTTAGAAGACTCTTCAGTTGGAGCTTCTGTTTTTTCTTCTTCTACAGGAGCCTCTTCTTTACTGGGTTTTTCTTCTTCTACAGGAACTTCCTCTTTTTCTGCTGGAGCTTCCTCTTTTTCTGCTGGAGCTTCCTC
>CAZYGE010000034.1:0-25758 GCA_964647535.1 uncultured Proteiniphilum sp. | reverse complement strand
GAGATTGACGAGTTTGCTAATATCTATTTTGATCCGGAAGCAAAACAAAATAGTGCTGTACATCAAAAACGTCTTTATGCTATCACTGATAAAGCTGTTGAGAGATACAAAGCAATAGAAAAGGAAGAGAAGCAGGATGAGTTTAAAAAGGGATTACGCACTTGGACAAACCTGTATGCTTTCTTAGCGCAGATTATGCCTTTTACTGATACCGATTTTGAGAAGTTTTATGCTTATGCCAAGCTATTGCAAACAAGATTGCCAAGAAGGAATCTCTCCGATGCTGTATATTTGGATGATGAGCTGGCTCTTGAATATTATCGCCTGCAAAAGATAAAAGAGGGTGCAATTGTTCTTGAAAAAGGTGAGGAGGGTGAATTGAGCGGAACTTCGGAAGCAGGACTTAAAAGGCCTAAAAAGGAAGAAGCGCACCTTTCAGAAATAATTGATGTGCTTAATGAGAGATTCGGAACCGAATTTGATGAAGCAGACCGACTTTTCTTTGATCAGATAGAAGCTGAGCTCATGGAGGATGAAACACTGCAGAAACAGGCAAAAGTAAACAGATTAGACACTTTTAAATTTGCTTTTGATGATAACTTTATTGATGTTCTAATTAGCAGGGTAGAACAGAACAGCGAGATCGTAGATAAGATACTTACCAATAAAGCATTTGGCGATTGGGTAAAGGATTTTTATATGAAAAGAACGTACTCGAGGCTAAATCAGTAATCTAAAATAGATAACTTACATCATCTGTTAAATTTAATGTCGCAAATATGTCATAGCAAAAAGAAAGCAGCTACATTTTTACTTGTAACTGCTTGTATTTTAAAGTGATCCGACTAGGATTCGAACCTAGGGCCTACAGCTTAGAAGGCTGTTGCTCTATCCAGCTGAGCTACCGGACCATCTTTTTACTTCATTTAGATTGCAAAAGTACAGTATTTATTAGAATAAAAAAAATTTATAAATCTGTTTTTATTACCCTTAAAGAATACCCTGACTCATCATTGCTTTTGCTACCTTCATGAAACCTGCAATATTGGCACCCTTTACATAATTGATATAGCCATCTTCTTGGGTTCCATATTTTGCACAGCTCTCATGTATATTTGTCATTATCCATTTGAGTTTATCGTCTACCTGCTCAGAGGTCCAGTTTAATCGCTCTGAATTTTGAGTCATCTCAAGACCGGAAACAGAGACACCTCCGGCATTGGCAGCTTTGCCCGGCGCAAATAATATTTTGTTTTCGTGAAAAACATCAATTGCTTCTGGTGTGCTAGGCATATTTGCACCTTCCGAAACAGCAATAACTCCATTTTTTACGAGCAACTCGGCATCATGTTGGTCTATTTCGTTTTGTGTGGCAGATGGTAATGCTATATCTCCTTTTTCTCCCCATGGACGCTCTCCCGCTACATATTTACAACCATATTCTTCTGCGTACTCACGTATACGACCGCGATATAAGTTTTTAAGCTCCATTACAAACTCTAGCTTTTCAGTTGTAATCCCTTTGGGATCATAAATGTATCCGTCGGAATCTGAAAGTGTTACGGGTATTGCACCAAGCTCTATTAGCTTTTCGCATGTGTATTGTGCAACATTGCCCGAACCGGATACAATGCACTTTTTACCTTTTATATCTATGTTTTTTGTTTTCAACATCTCCAGAAGAAAATATACATTTCCATATCCTGTCGCTTCTGGACGGATAAGTGATCCGCCAAACTCACGACCTTTCCCTGTAAATGCTCCTGTAAACTCTTCGGCTAGCTTTTTATATTTACCAAACATGAATCCAACTTCACGTCCTCCAACTCCAATATCACCGGCAGGTACATCCGTGTTATGCCCTATTACTCGCCAGAGCCCTTCTACGAAAGCTTGACAGAAGCGCATCACTTCCCCTTCAGATTTTCCTCTAGGTGAGAAGTCTGATCCGCCTTTGGCTCCTCCCATAGGGAGAGTTGTGAGTGCATTTTTAAATGTTTGCTCGAAAGCTAGAAACTTTAAAATTGATAGGTTTACTGAAGAGTGGAACCGTATACCGCCTTTGTATGGTCCAATTGCATTGTTTTGCTGCACTCTATAACCCATATTAGTATGCACGACGCCTTTATCGTCTACCCATGTTACTCTGAAAGTATGAATCTTATTGGGTATGATAATTCTTTCAAAAATGCTCGCTTTTTCAAATTCCGGGTGTTCATTATACACCTCTTCAATAGACTCAGCAACCTCTTCAACCGCCTGTAAATATTCAGGCTCATTTGGGAAACGCATTTTAATAAAATTGACGATGTCTGCAGATTTCATAATTTCCTTTTTTGCATTAATAACCTAATATCATTTTGAGTCACAAAAATAGATAATAATTTCGATTTATCAAATATTTCCTTATTTTTTGTGGTTTTGTCAGATATTTAACTATTTCCTTAGACTTTTGTAAACGGGAATAAAAACTATAGCACCTGACATTATAATCGAAATAAGAGTGATTGGTGTAAATTCAGCGTAAAGAATAATATAGACTACAAGTACAATCCATAGCATTATTATAAAAGCAATCTGTGTTTGCGAAAGTTTCTTTTTTGCCATATTCCTTTTCATATTGGTTGTATTTACAAAGGTAAGCTTTAAATTTGTATTCCAATATTGTTACGTTTATGTTAAGTATTTGTTACAATATGACTAGGAATTATTCATACATAATAAATTATTTTATCTTTGCGCGAGATTACAAAATCTTCAACGAAATTTAAATTCGATATACTCCAAAAAGATGGAATGATTGAGAAGCTTCAGCTCTCTAGTCCAACTGGATATTGAAAAAAAACAGTTTTCGACAAATGGAATCAATTTATTTAATTATTGTAATTATTCTGCTTGGATTAGCATTACTTGACCTCATTGTTGGTGTATCTAATGACGCTGTAAATTTCTTAAATTCAAGCATAGGTTCTAAAGTGGCTCCATTATGGGCTATTTTTGCTGTAGCAGCTGTTGGTATTTTAATTGGAACGATGTTTTCTAGTGGAATGATGGAAATAGCCAGAAGTGGTGTTTTTTATCCGGAGAAGTTTACATTCTCTTCTATTATGATGTTGTTGTTAGCAGTCATGCTCACCGATGTAATTCTATTGGATCTTTTTAACACGTTTGGCTTACCAACTTCTACAACTGTATCCCTTGTTTTTGAACTGCTCGGAGCAGCAGTTGCAGTTGCCTTATTTACGTTATGGACTACAGATACAAACGATCATCTTGGTGATTTCATCAATAGTGGTAAAGCCTTGGCAATTATTGGAGGGATATTTATTTCTATTGCCATTGCTTTTATGATGGGGTCTTTAATAATGTATATATCTAGATTGATATTCTCATTTAATTATCAAAAAACACTCAAGTTTATTGGATCACTTTGGGGAGGGATTGCTTTAACAGCCATCACCTATTTTGCTGTTTTTAAAGGTCTAAGCGGCAGCGTGTTGGTTTCTGAAGGATTTATATCATATCTTGATAATAATATGGGTACTGCTTTATTGTATACATTTATTGGATGGACAGTGATTATGAGCCTTCTTCAGCATGGTTTCAAAATAAATATATTGAAAATTATAGTTCTTGCAGGTACTGCGGCTTTGGCAATGGCATTTGCGGGAAACGATCTTGTAAACTTTATTGGAGTATTTCTTGCCGGGCTAGATTCATTTCAGATTGCACAAGAGTTTGTAGCTGCAGGTGGCGATATAGATTCTCTTTACATGGGACAATTGTCTGAGCCGGTTGTTGCTAAAGTTGGTTGGCTACTTGGTGCAGGAATTATTATGGTGCTTGCGTTGGTATTCTCAAAAAAATCGAGAACGGTAACTGAAACAGAAGTAAATCTTTCAAGAAAAGGTGAAGGGATAGAAAGATTCTCTTCCTCACCTTTGTCTCGTTCTATTGTAAGAGGTAGTTTGATTATGGGTAAATCGATTGGAAATATTACTCCTGAGCCAGTAAAGAAATTCATTGGCGCCAGATTTGTGCCAATTGAAATCGAAAACAAAGCTTCATTTGACTTACTTAGGGCATCGGTGAATCTTACTGTTTCTGCACTTCTTATTTCTCTCGGAACATCTCTAAAACTACCACTATCTACAACTTATGTAACTTTTATGGTTGCAATGGGTGCATCGCTTGCCGATCGTGCTTGGGGTCGTGAAAGTGCAGTTTACAGAGTAAATGGTGTGCTTACAGTGGTTGCCGGATGGTTAATGACCGCACTTGTAGCTTTTACTGCATCATTATTGGTTGGATTATTCCTTATGTGGGGAGGAAAAGTAGCTATATTTATAATGCTGGGGGTTGTTATATTCATGTTATATAAATCGGGACGACTTCACACCAAACGTAAAAATAAGGAAGAACAACAACAACAGGTTCTATCAAGTAAAGACCAACTTGTTAATTCAAGCAATTTAGAAGTGCATATTGTTATGGATAAAACTATCTTGGTATTCAGACGGGTGATTGACAGTTTAAAGGATGAGAACCGAAAGTCTATTAAGAAAGCAATGGCAGAGGCAAATGAGCTGTATTCGAGATACAAGGATAAAAGGAATTATGAAGTTGTACCTACACTTGAAAGTATTCAGTTAAATGCACTTGAGCTGGAACAAGAATATGTGCAAATTGTGGATTATTCTTATGAGATTACCAAATCGCTAAAAGCAATAACTGAATCTACTTTTCTTTACATTGAAAACAACCACTCGGCTTTTTCTAAAGATCAGATTGACGATTTAAAGGTTATTTATAACACTCTGACCGAAGTATATAATGGATATATTAAAATGGAAAAAGCTAACGATTACACCAATTTCGATCAAGTTTTGAACTTGAGGTTAACTATTTTGGACTTATACGCTAAAATGACTAAACGCCAAATTAAAAGGGTAAAAGAAGGTGTTTCGAGCACTCGTAATAGTATATTGTTCCTTAATCTGGTTAATGAGTCTAAAATTGTTACGCTTCAATCTGGCAACTTAATGAAGTCTCACCGCAATTTTAAGGAGCAAGCAGCAAAACAAAGTAAGGGTGGAGAAGTCTATAGGTTTTAAACTAAAAAAAACGGGGCTTACACCCCGTTCTATCAACTATATTCAAAATTTATTCTAATATCTATTCCTTTTTTTACCTTTCGTCCTTTTTTTACCAAAATACTCTTTTTTTGGCTTCCCACCTCCCGATTTATCGGCATCTTGAGCAAATTGAACCAATAGTTTTCTATCCTCCAGATGCATGCCTTTAAAAGTGCTTATTACTTTTGATGCATGTTCTTCGGGAACTTCAAAAAAGGAGAAGTTTCTCATAAGATCTATTTTTCCAATCGGAACTTTACCTTTTACATTATCGTTAATAAATCCCATTAGAACAGCCGGGTTAATGCCATCCATTTTGCCAACATTTATAAATAAGCGAGAATAACCTTTTTCCGCTACACGTGAGCTTCCACCACTTCTGTCTACCCTATCCGTTTGTTTGCCACGTGAGTCTCTACCTTGTCTAGATCTGCCCTCTGTTGGCTCATAAATCTCTTCCGCAAACTGATAATACTCTATAAGACGATTAAATTCAAGTGAAACAATTCTCTTTATAATATCCTCTTTTTCGAGCCACTCCAATTTACGGAAAATTGAAGGTAGAAGACGTTCAATCTCTTCTTCATTTACTTTTACCTTTTCTATTTTATCTACAAAATTGAAAAGCTGCTTTTCGCAAATCACATCACCTTTGGGAATATCATGTTTCTCAAACTGCTTATTAATCTGTTTTTCTATTTGAGATATTCTACCTTTTTCTTTAATGTGAGTAATAGATATTGAAGTGCCTGTCTTGCCGGCACGCCCGGTTCTTCCACTTCTATGAGTGTAGCTGTCGGTATCATCTGGCAAGCCATAATTGATAATATGAGAAACATCATCAACATCAAGACCACGAGAGGCCACATCTGTTGCAACCAAAAGCTGAAGGCTGTGGTTACGGAATTTGCTCATCACAAGGTCGCGTTGAGCTTGAGAAAGATCGCCATGAAGCGCATCTGCATCATAACCATCTTGTAATAGTTTATCTGCAATTTCCTGAGTTTCTCTTCTTGTTCTGCAAAATATTATACCGTATATATTAGGATAATAATCTACTATCCTTTTCAGAGCAAGATATTTATCTTTGGCATGCACAACATAATATATGTGACGTACGTTTAATGCACCCTCATTTTTCCTTCCAATGGTTATTTCCATTGGATCTTTCATATACTTGCGTGTAATCTTCTCTATTTCTCTGGGCATTGTAGCCGAAAACAAAAGCATACTCCTAGTAGTAGGTACATAAGATAGGATTTCATCCAAGTCTTCTGTAAAACCCATATTCAGCATTTCATCTGCTTCGTCAAGAACAACCGTATGTACACTTTCAAGTGAAACAGTCTTACGTTTTATAAGATCGAGTAACCTACCCGGAGTTGCGACAATAATATGAACTCCTCTTTTTAATGACCTTATTTGACTATCTATACTCGATCCGCCATAAACAGGCAGTATCTTGATATCTTCTATATACTTAGAGAAATCTGTAAGATCACCCGATATTTGGAGACAAAGCTCACGGGTGGGACAAAGTATTAGTGTTTGAGGAAAAAGCTGCTTCAAGTTTGTTTTCTGAATAACAGGTATGCCAAAAGCAGCTGTCTTGCCTGTCCCTGTTTGCGCAAGCGCAATAATGTTTTTTGTTTGATCTAGTAATTGGGGAATCACTTCTGCCTGTACCGGCATCGCATGTTCAAAACCCAATTCGTCAAGGGCTTGCTGTATATTTGGAGCAACCCCTAATTCTTTAAATGTTCTCATTTTTATATTTTAATTATTATGTATGAGTAATGATATTTCTCCGTTCCCCACACAACCCATATATAAAGATGAGAGAAAACACAATTACAATTTTGAAAATTATTGCAATAGCAATATTTGTAGCCAATAAATAGTGATAACCAATAAAATCGGGCGCAAAGGTATGAAAATAAAATGGATATGTTTTAACTAAAATGGATAAAGAAGATATTTTCTTAGTAAACTTCTTTTACCACTGGTTACTCGTAGCTCGTTTTCTAGGTATTTATCTACCGATCCATATTTTTTATTTATATGCTCAATAACGTAATTAAGGTACGATTTATTTACGGTGAGCATTGCTGTAATTGCTTCTTGCAATGATTCTGGAAGATGTCTGGCATCAACATTAGAAGTAGCCGGATCTATTAATTTGTTCGAAAGTATATAATCCTGCTCAATAGAAGAGTGAGAAACCCCAAGCGCATGTAATATAAAATAGGTAGCTAGCCCCACTCCGTCTTTTCCCAAAGATCCTGACAGTAACAATGGATAATTAGAATCATTTGTAAGCAAATCAAACATCTCTCCAAACTGCTCTTTGTGATTTTCTACAATATCCACATATGCTTCCTGAACATAACTTATAGCATCACTTCTGTTAAAACCTTCCTTTAGAAGTTTATCGTCGAGCTTCACCGCATCCATTGGTGTTAAAGGAATTGATATTTTTTGAATTGTTGGATGGAGCAAAATAGGATATTTTCCAATTGTTTTTTCAGATCTGAAATCTATAACTGTTCTTATATTGAGTCGTCTAATCCTTTCTTGATCATATAATGTACAATTACTTAAATTACCCGATCTGTAAATTTGACCCCATTTAATTTGTCTATCATCTGTAGTAAAATAGCCGCCAATATCTCTAAAATTTTTGATACTATTCATATCAATTATTCTATTGGCCACAACACCGGATTGAACTCCGGCTGTGCGAAGTATAAAATACTCTCTTAAGCCTGAACCGGTTGGATTAAGACGCATTATTTGATTTGCAATATTGGTAGTCGTAACAGGTGTGAAACTAGTTAGCGAGCTATCTGTAAGTGAAGAGTAAATTACAATATCTCCTTCTTGGTCAGGGCTTACTTCCCACTTTAACAAAAAATCTCCCTTGGGATCCTTTTCTACAATAGAAGTAATCTTTACTGTTGACATACAGGAGTTTGTAACAGCGAAAACCGAAATCAAAATAATTATGGAATACAGTTTTTTCACTCTCTACTTTATTTACAAACAAATGTAGTAAAAAGAATGTTCTAAAATAAAATCAAATGTCTACTATTAACAATATATAAATATCATTTCTCTTTTTAATGATTTAAATATTAGACGTTTAAGATGCTTTGGCGTGCTGTTCATAATTTTGTTGATAAGTTGTGTATTAAGTGTGCAAAGAATTTAATAAACTAATTTGGATTTAACAAAATCAGGTCCCCTAAAAACATTTTGGATATATAACACATAAGTTACAGAATTTTTGCATAAATATTCCACACTCTTTTCAACATCAAAATGTAACCAGCAAGAAATTTATTATTAACTTTGTACTTTATGAACAGCTTATGATAACATTTGTAATTATCACAAATACAAAGGATAAAGAAATTTTATATTGTTGATAACTGCTTCAAAAAATTTAATAACTCAAAAAGAGAATGTTTTAGGGAAATCTTATCAACACTATCAACAGGCTATCATTATCATCATATATCTTTTTAATTTTAAAACTATATATAATAATAAGTAGGTTATGACAAAAGACGAAATCATTAAAAATATAGAGATCCTCAAAAAAGAGAAAAATGCTATAATACTTGCACACTATTATCAAGATGCTGATATTCAGGACATAGCAGACTTTGTAGGAGATAGTTTAGCTTTGGCTCAATGGGCTGCGAAAACTACTGCAGATATTATTGTATTATGCGGTGTTCACTTTATGGGTGAAACGGCCAAAATTTTAAGCCCCGGCAAACGAGTGTTCATACCCGATATGAAAGCCGGATGTTCATTAGCCGACAGCTGCCCGGCAGATGAATTTGGAAAGTTTGTAAATGAACATCCCGATCATACGGTTCTATCTTATGTAAATACCACAGCAGCTGTTAAGGCCTTAACAGATATAGTTGTTACTTCAACTAATGCCAAGCATGTTGTTGATTCGTTACCAATAGATGAAAAAATAATCTTTGGACCTGATAAAAATTTAGGCGATTATATAAACAAAATTACAGGAAGAGATATGCTCTTATGGGATGGAGTTTGTCATGTACATGAACAATTTTCTCTCGAAAGAATTCTTGAAATCAAGAAACAGGTACCAGATGCGCTTATTTTAGCACACCCCGAATGTCCAAAGTATCTATTAGAGGTTGCAGATCATGTAGGATCAACTTCATCAATATTAAAGTTTGCTACAACTTCTGATAATAAACGATTTATAGTTGCAACAGAAGCAGGTATATTGCATCAAATGCAAAAAGAAAATCCAGATAAAGAGTTTATTCCTGCACCTCCCGAAGATTCAACATGTGCATGTAACGAGTGTTTCTTTATGAAGATGAATACTTTACAAAAACTATATCTCTGTTTAAAAAATGAAATGCCTGAAATATTGATTGACGAAACTACAAGAATCAAAGCAGTTAAGCCAATTGAAAAAATGCTAGAAATTTCTGCTCTACATGGTTTATAATTCTATATTTTAAACCTTCTGTTTCAACATCAATTTAAAGCTTAATTATTTTTAGTAACTTTGCACCCGCTAAATTAATTTATATCTATTTAGTGCATAGGTTATTATTGCAATTATTTTAAAGTTACAACATAATGTCCCTTCAATGTGGTATAGTAGGATTACCAAACGTTGGTAAATCAACCCTTTTTAATTGTTTATCGAATGCTAAAGCTCAGGCAGCAAACTTTCCATTTTGTACTATTGAGCCCAATGTAGGTGTTATAACAGTTCCTGACGAAAGACTGAATAAAATAGCAGAACATGTCAAACCAAACAGGATAATTCCAACAACTGTAGAAATTGTTGATATTGCAGGTTTAGTAAAAGGAGCAAGTAAAGGAGAGGGTTTAGGAAATAAATTTCTTGCCAATATTCGCGAAACTGATTCTATCCTGCATGTTTTACGTTGCTTTGATGATGAAAACGTTACTCACGTTGATGGTGAAATTAATCCTGTAAGAGACAAAGAAATAATAGATGCTGAACTTCAGCTAAAAGATCTTGAGACTATTGAAGCTAGGATAAACCGTGTTGAAAAACAATCTAGAACCGGTGGAGATAAAGAAGCAAAATTAGCTTTCAATGTATATTCAAAAATAAGGGAAGCCCTTTTAAAAGGCGATTCTGCACGAACTGTTACATTTGATACAAAAGATGAAATAAAAGCATCTGAAGAATTATATCTGTTAACCGCAAAACCAGTCATGTATGTTTGTAATGTTGATGAAGGAAGTGCAGTAACCGGTAACAAATATGTAGAAGCTGTAAGAGAATCTGTCAAAAACGAAAATGCCGAGATACTAGTTGTAGCTGCAAAAATAGAATCTGAAATAGCCGAGTTCGATACCTATGAAGAAAGAGAAATGTTTCTAAATGAAATAGGACTAGAAGAATCTGGTGTAAACAGGTTAATAAAATCAGCTTATAAGTTATTAAATTTACAAACCTTTATAACTTCAGGTGTTCAGGAAGTTAGAGCCTGGACTTTTATTAAAGGGTGGAAAGCACCTCAATGCGCCGGTGTAATTCACACTGATTTCGAAAAAGGATTTATTCGTGCCGAAGTAATTAAATATGAAGATTTCATTCACTACGGATCTGAAAATGCCGTTAAAGAAGCGGGTAAAATGAGTATCGAAGGAAAAGAATATGTAGTAAAAGATGGAGATATAATGCATTTTAGATTTAATGTTTAGAAATATATTATATACTTACTTATAAAAATACCCCATCCACAATAATTTACAATTAAAATTATTAAAAATGGATTCAAAAAAGATCACCAGACGAAAAGCAGTTGCTTCCTTGGCTACTCTATCTGCGATCCCCGCAATGGCAGGAATTTCTACCAAGGATCATAACAGAATGAGAGATACACAGGTAGAAAATATGCGTCCCTCTTATGTTGATACTCCTATGTATGAAATTAAAAATGGTAATTCGCATCAATTCACAACGTTCGACAATGTCACCAAAGAAAAAGCAATAAGAGTAAAACCAGGTGAAACAAAGACACTGGTTGAGTACGATCAACCTGGAATCATAAACCGACTTTGGATGACTGTAAGCGGTTGGTTCTGGAGATATTGGGAGCCAGATCAATCTTCAGACCAGACAATATTGAAATCACTCATCTTAAGGATATACTGGGATGGTAATTCCTACCCTTCTGTAGAAGCTCCAATTGGAGACTTTTTCGGTATCGGATTGTGCGAATTTAAACATTATATATCTAAATACCTGGGGATGTCGAGTGGTGGGCTGTACTCCTATTTTCCAATGCCGTTCAATAGGATACGTATAGAAATTGAGAACATGCATGAGACTCAGGATTCTGCGGTTTTTCTGAATGCCAATTATGAACAATTAATTAGTCTTCCCGATAATGCGGGCAGGTTTCATTGCGCTTATAGTTCTGGAACAAAAGAAGGGCAAGAACCACAACCGATTTTTGAAACATATGGAAAAGGACATTTCGTAGGGTGCTGCGTATCTATGCAAGCTGAACAACCAAATTATCTAGCTTTTTTGGAGGCACCCGAATTCTTTTATATTGATAACGATGGCAAAGAACCAACCATTATCGGCTCGGGACTCGAAGATTACTTTAATGGAGGATGGTATTTCAGAGATGGTGAATTTTACGGACCCTTGCATGGTGTTCCGATAAAAGACCCTCTCCGTTCGATGATTGCCATGTATAGGTTTCACGAAAAAGATGCTATCCATTTTAATAAATCTATAAAAATGGATTTTATTAATCATCGCCCTTCTTTACCTTTCAAATTTTCATCCACCGCTTATTGGTACCAAGATTCGGCGGTGAAGTTACCTTATTCGCTACCTGAAAAAGATCGTTTAGTTGATTGGTATAGAATAAGGGATAGGGATCATCAAGCGATTCCCTGAAGGTCTCTTGTCCGGGACCCCTTCATTACCCCCTCATTATATCCTCATAAATGAATGAGGTTATGCCAGAGGAAATACATGTTATATAACATATTGAATTATTTGCAATTAAACGATTAACATGTTTCATTTGCATTAATAAGTGTTATCGAACAATAGTGTAATTTAAAAAAGAGAATGAAAAGAGTATCTCTTAAGACCATAGCAAATGAATTGGGCGTTTCTTCTGCCACTGTTTCTCTTGTTCTTAACGGAAAAGATAAAAACGGTAGAGTTAGCAAAGAGATGTCCAAGAAAATATTAGCTAAGGCCTCAGAGCTTAATTATGTACCAAATATTTTAGCTAAAGGTTTAAAAGCCGGCAAGTCAAAAACAATTGGATTAATTATTGCCGATATTTCCAATATTTTCTTTGGTGCCATTGCTCTTAATATTCAAAATTACGCCCATGAAAGAGGTTACACTGTTTTAATAGGTAATACCAATGAAAACATAAATGAAATGGAGAATATGATTGAGTTTTTATATGCTCGTCAGATTGATGGATTAATCATTACTCCTACCGAAAACAGTCAGTTTCTTTTAAATAAAATAATCAGTAATAAATTACCTTTAGTACTTGTAGATAGAAGTTTTCCTGAGATAAATGTAACTTCAGTAACGATAAATAACTACGATATATCTTACAAATCTACAGAGCAATTAATTAAAAAAGGTTGCAGAAATATTGGCATCGTAACCTACAAGCAAGATCATTTCCATATAAACGAAAGAAAGCAAGGAGCAGTTAATGCTTTGAAGGATTCGGGAATATATAATGAAGACAATATCGAAAGGGTTAGCTACCATAACTTAAAAGACGATGTGATTAATTCTATTGAAAGGTTATTGAAGAGAGATCCTAAAATTGATGGTATATTCTTCACAACAAATTCCATATCTATAAATGGAGTAAAATCACTGATTAAAAACAATATAAATATCCAAGAGGATATTCAAATAATGTGTTTTGATGAGAATGATGCTTTTTATATTCTCCCCTACACAGTGCCGTTTATAAAACAGCCAATAACTGAAATTGCAAAGAATGCAGTTGATTTGCTTATTGAGCAAATTGATTCGAGAAGTAATGATGAGCCAAAGAATATTGTGCTAGATGCCGAGCTTGTGCTCAACGAAAATCTAGTTCATCAATAAATTTTATTAAAAATTCTTTTATACAGTATTTAATTAAGTGTGTCATATAATTTTTTAATCTTCCTAGTTAAACGATTAATTAACTTGTAACTAGCCAACTTTTTTTTAATCATATTATAAATTACCTTATGAAAATTGATTTTAAATATCTAAGAATGAGTGCTTTCATTTTAGGACTACTGATTTCCTTTTCGGTTTATTCTCAAAATGAATCACTTGGTGAAATGTTTGAATTAGCTAAATTGAAATCGGGAGTGAAGAATAAAAGAATCTCAAGTACCGACCCCACAGGTGGTAATAGAGACCATCTTGAACCATTTGCTCCCGGCGAAAAAAGAATAATTGCTGATATCGAAGGTGTTGGTGTTATAAACCACATTTGGATAACTATCGCGCCACCACCGGGAGAATTAAGTAGAAATGATATAATTATCAGAATGTATTGGGATGGTAACGATTATCCTTCTGTTGAATCGCCAATTGGGCCTTTCTTTGGACAGGGTTGGGACGAAAGATACAATTATGCATCATTGCCATTATCTGCCGGTCCGGAGGAAGGAACAGGTCTCAGCAGTTACTTTGCAATGCCTTATGAAAGGGGTGCCAGAATTGAAATTGAAAATCAGACCGATCAGACAATTAATGCATTCTACTTTTATGTAGACTATTTAGAAATGGGCGAGCTGCCCGAAGGTATGGGACGTTTTCATGCATGGTACAACCATACATTATCGGAAGCATTACCAGAAGGTGAAACAGAATGGGCACTTACAGGTGAATGGAAACCTAATACCCAAACAGATAGAAATTACATGTTTATCCATACAAAAGGCAAAGGTCATTTTGTTGGTATAAATTATTACGTTCACTCTCCCACCCCGATGTGGTATGGTGAAGGTGATGATATGTGGTTTATAGATGGTGAAACTGCACCTTCGCTTATTGGTACCGGAACTGAAGATTTTTTTAACACTTCATGGTGTCCTAAGGAGCCATTTTCTCACCCACATTTTGGATATCCTCGCGTAAACAATGATGTAGGATGGCTTGGAAGAACGCATGCCTACAGATTCTTTATTAATGACCCGATTTTCTTTGAAACCGAGTTAAAAGGAACAATTGAAACCGGCCATAATAACAATCTTACACTTGATTTATCCACTGTTGTATATTGGTATCAGGATACAGCTACCGAATTAATGCCGGCACCGAGTAAAGAGCAACGGCAACCAAAGCCATTTATAAATCATATGGATATGCATAGGTGGAGAGATGCTTGGAGAAAAGCTAAAGGTAATGATCCTCAGTTATGGGGAAATGAATAGGAAATTATTAATGATTTAACTTTAATCATATGAATTATTTAAAGCGGATTTTGGGCATATTTTTTATGATTTGCCTGTTTCTATCAATCGCCTTGTTCATAAATGCTTCTGAATTGCCTACTGAGATACATCAGGGGAAAACTGTAAGAGGTGTTGTTATTGAACAAAGCACAAATGAACCCCTAGTAGGAGTTAGCGTATACATAGAAGGAACCAGTATTGGTACAGTGACCGATGAATCGGGAGTTTATCAATTAAATGTTCCCTCTGAAAATTCAGTTTTAGTATTTTCAT
This sequence comes from uncultured Proteiniphilum sp., assembly GCA_964647535.1. Lineage (GTDB taxonomy): Bacteria > Bacteroidota > Bacteroidia > Bacteroidales > Dysgonomonadaceae > Proteiniphilum. Next base: position 10,852 of record CAZYGE010000034.1, on the reverse strand, counting down.
TTATAGGAAAAATAACCGAAAGTCGTCCGGTAAGAGGAGTATCATCAATTGACGTTAACATGATTGATGATGCAACAATACTCGATGAGCTTGTTTTTACGGGTTATATGACACAGAGAAAGGCAGATCTTACCGGTTCGGTATCTGTTGCAACCAGTGAAGATTTGGTAAGAAATCCATCGGCAAACGCAATGAAGGCATTACAGGGTAAAATGGCAGGCGTGCATATTACTACCAATGGTGGTAATCCGGCAGAGTCTGTGAATATTCAGGTGAGAGGTTTGTCATCATTAGCCGGAAATTTGCAACCGTTGATAGTATTGGATGGTATGCCTACTCAAAACTTGAATCTCAGGGATATAAATACAGGTGATATTGAGTCTATTCAGATACTAAAGGATGCTGCTTCTGCCAGTATTTACGGAGCTCGTGCATCGGGTGGAGTTGTGCTCATTCAGACAAAGAAAGGAAAAGAAGGCAGAGTAAACGTTGAGTATAGAGGAAGTGTTTCATTTAGCAATTTGATTAATAGACCAAAACTTATGAATGCAGAGCAGTATGGAATTGCTGCATTTAGAGCTGCTGCATATGATGAACAAGTGTTTGGTGTACCAATGGTGCTGCCAGCAACGTATGATTATGTTTGGCAGAGAGGTGCAGATGGCTTTCCGGTCTTAGAAAGTGCACAACCCAAAGAGTGGTTAAATCCCGAACAAACTGTCAGAGGCTCAGATACCGATTGGATGAATGAGATTTTCCGAACTGCCTTAATGACTAATCATCAGGTGACAGTGTCAAGTGGAACCGAACATTCAAAGAGTCTTTTCTCATTGGGTTATTTTGATAATGAAGGAACTCAAATACATACTTTTTTTAGGCAATATTCTTTAAGAGTAAATACAGAGTATGATCTGTGGGACAAAAGATTAAAAATAGGAGAAAACATTGCATTGTCATATCTCCAATATAGAGATGCAAATGAAACAAGATGGGCAATGATAAATCCACCTGCAGGTCCGGTTTACGATGAAAACAATAATTGGGCAGGAGCACCTGGGTTCGATGATTTTACAAATCCTGTGCGTGTTTTAACGATGTATAAAGACAACATCAGCAATTATGTAAAGATCATAGGAAATATTTTTGCCGATTTGCATATATGGAATGGAATTTCTGCAAGAACACAATTTGGTGTAGATTATGGAAATGCGTATAACAGAAACGTAGAAGGTATATGGTCAGAAACAGGTGGAAGAAATAGTGATGGAGAAAATTATGTCTCCAGTTCTCAGTCTCATCCACTAAGCTATGTATGGACAAATACTCTTTCTTATAATCTTGCTACAGGTTTGCATACATTTGATGCTGTTGCAGGTACTGAGTTCACACGATTCGTACAAGAGGGATTTAATGCTAGAAGAGAAGGAATTTATTTAGAGGATCGAGATTTTGCTCACATTGGTGTTACCACAGGTGAGAAGTATTCACTTGGTAGCTCGGCAGATGAGTATGCATATTTTTCAATTTTTGCGAAAGCAAACTATGCTTATAATTCCAAGTACCTGTTTTCTGCTACAATTAGACGCGACGGATCTTCACTTTTTGGTGCGAACAATAGATTTGCTGTCTTCCCGGCATTCTCGGCAGGATGGAGGTTAAGCGATGAAGCATTTATGGATGACGTAGAGGTTGTTTCCGATCTAAAACTTAGAGGTGGATGGGGAGCAAACGGTAGTGTTCAAGGGTTACCACGTGGATATACAACTACTCCTTTTACAACAAACTACTTTGAAACCTCTTATCCTATAGAAGGTAATGAAAGCGGTCAGTTATACTCCGGATACAGAAGAACATGGCTTGGTAATCCAGATCTTAAATGGGAAACCACAACTCAGTCAGATTTTGGTATCGATTATGGATTTATGGACCAGAGAATTACAGGTTCTTTAGGCTACTATTTCAAAAAAACAAGAGATGTTCTTGTACAGGTTCCATACATTGCCGCTATGGGAGAAGGTGGAGAACCATGGATTAATGGTGCTAATATGAATAACAATGGGATTGAGTTTGAAATAACATACAGAAGCAATCCCGCCAATGATTTTCAATATGCAATATCGGCAAATATTGGTAGTTATAGAACAAAGCTTGTTGAACTTCCCGAAAACGTTATCAATAGATATCCCGGGGATGGTATGAACGATCTTGTGTTAGGAAGAACCCCCCATATTCTTTACGGAATGGTTGCTGATGGTATTTTCAAAACACAGGAAGAAGTTGATAATCATGCCGATCAAGCCGGAAAAGCTGTTGGTCGTATACGTTATAAAGACCTTGATGGTAATGGAGTTATAGATGAACTATATGACAGAACGTATATAGGTATTACCGACCCCGATTTCTTTGGTGGAATTACTTTTGATTTCGAATATAAGAATTTCGATATGAATATATTTTTCCAAGGAGTCTACGGAAATAAGGTAAATAACGAATGGAAAAGAGAGAGTGACTTATGGAATATATCAGTTCCGGCAGGTAAAAATCATGAAGAAAGAATTCTCGGAGCTTGGTACTTCGATAATATAGATTCTGATATTCCGGCAATTACTAATATAAATCAGAATGCTGAGCAGCGTTTTTCTTCATATTATGTTGAGGATGGATCTTATTTGAAATTGAGAAATATTGAGCTTGGATATACTTTTCCAACTAGCCTAACCAATTCAATGAAGTTGCAACATATAAGAATTTATACATCTGCCAGAAACGTTCTAACTCTCACTAAAGGTTGGGGTGATGATCAATTCACAAGCTTCGATCCTGAAATGCCTGGTTATGGCTACTTAACACCATTTACAATGGCATTTGGACTTAATGTTACTTTTTAAAAATAAGATTATGAAAAAAATAAAATATCTCTTTTTTACAATAGCTTTTTTATTCACTATTAGTAATTGTGCAGATTACCTAGAGGTGAATCCTAAGCAAGTTTTAGATGATGGCTTGCTTTCTTCTCCAGAAGATATGGAGGGGTTTGTAACAGCGGCATATGCAAGGATTACAGATATACCGTCTTGGGACTCACCATTTTCTCCTTGGTGGACAGGTTCTATGAGAGCCGACGATTCATACAAAGGAGGAGGTGGTACTTGGGACGGAGGCGACGGATGGGGTTTTATGGAAACATTTGTAAGTCTTACCGCCAATGGCTGGCCAATAGATTTTCCATGGTATGTTTCTTATCAGATAATTCAAAGAACAAATACGGCTATCCAAAAACTCAATGAAATTTCAGAAGAAGATTATCCATTAAAAGAGGTAAGAATTGGTGAAATGAAATTCTTAAGAGGGTTTGTGCATTTTAGGCTAAAACAGTTTTTTAAGTATATGCCATATATTGATGAAAATGTTGTTGGAACATCCATAGAGTTTGAAGCAATTCCTAACAGAGATGATGAGTATCCTAACGATCAGTATTTGTGGGAAAGACTCCTACAGGATTTTAAAGATGCAGAAGAAAGTCTTCCCGATGTTCAACCCGATTTGGGAAGAGTTGATAAAAATGCTGCAACTGCTATGGTTGCCAGAGTACTGATGTTTATGGCTTATGAGCAGAATGATAGACATCAGGTGGTTAATATCAATAAGGATAGATTGAGCGAAGCTCTTGTTTATCTTAATAAATTAACCGATCAAGAAGGGGGTAAACTTGATCTTACACCAGATTTCGGTACAAATTTCGTGATTTCATCAGACAATAATACCAAAGAATCTATTTGGGAAATTCAATACTCAATAAATGATGGCAGCTCATCGGGTGGTAAAATTAATAGAAGCGAAGGATTAAATCATCCATGGAATTGGGGCGGTTTTATCTGTTGTGGATTTCATCATATAAGCTATAGTATGGCCAATGCTTTTAAAACAGGTGCAGATGGCTTACCTCTTTTTGATACTTACAATGATGATGATTACGGAGATTATATCAGAACCGGCTCAGGGGCAGTTGATTTAAGTAAAGTCGATGCAGGTAATCCCGATTATTTTGATGCTTATAGCTGGGACCCTCGTTTTAGCCACACAATTGGTTTACCCGGGCATCCATGGAAGTATGATCCCGATCTTATTTTTCAAAGACAAGGGATAAGAAATGGAGATGAATATGGATATTTTAAATCCGTAAAAGAATTACCACATCCTGATTGTGATTGTCTTCTTTATGACGGATGGCAATTCAACTCAATGAATAAGAGAATGATTCGTTACGACGAGGTTTTATTATGGAAAGCCGAAGTGTTGATTCAACTAGATCGTTGGAACGAAGCTTTGGAACCAATAAATAAGGTAAGACAAAGAGCTGCAAATAGCGATGATCTTCTTATTATGGCAGATGGTTCGCCCATTATGAATTATCATGTGGAACTCTATAAACCGGGTGAAAACTGTACCTGGGACAAAGAATTTGCGTGGAAAGCTATGGAGTGGGAAAATCGTCTTGAAATGGCCGGAGAAGGTCGTAGATTCTTTGATCTTCAAAGATGGGGTACACTTGAAGAAACAATGAATAGTTATTTCGCGGTTGAAAGACTAAGATTTTCATGGATGGCAAATGCCCGTTTTACTGAAGGCAGAGATGAGTTTTTTCCAATACCACAGAACCAAATGAATTGGGCGAAAGGAAATTATACTCAAAATCCCGGATATTAATAATCAATTAAAAATAGTGATATGAAAAATATAGTGAAACTATTTATTGTAATGTTTACACTAATAATTTTTACTAATTGTTATGACAGAGATATAATTGATAGAAAAGATTTCAATCATACTTTATCATCAGTAGAAAATTTAGCAGTAAACCAGGAGGGTAATTCCGCAATTATTACTTGGCAGTTTCCGAACGACATTTCAGACAACTTTAGAAGACCGGTTGAAGTTAGTATTCAAGTGGTAGAAGATAATATTTACAGGCAAAAAGTTACTTTATTTGAAGAAGAAACTAGGGCAGAAATTGTAATTGATCCTACAAAAGAATACAGATTTGTTGTTAAGTTAGTAGGATTTCTTGTTCCTGATGCTAGGGAGGAAGGATTTACAGACAGAGTGTTTTCAGATGGTAATATAGCTGAACTATAGGAGTAGTTTTTATCATAATTATTTATTAATTGGTCGTACCTTTCATAAAAGGGTACGACCATTTTAACCCAACGTAAATGGATACAAACCGAAAATTTATAATTATCGTTTGTTTAATATTATTGTTCTTTGGCTCTGATTACACGTTTGCTCAAAACAACAGTAAATGGGTAAGACCGGTGGATGATGGCAATTCAGTGCCCATGTGGGGTCACCAAGATGGAATAAGAGTAGGGATAGCACCTACTCCCGGGCCCAGAGGTTTATTGAGAATTTTTACTCCATATTTAGGACATAAAGAAAGCAAAGTTTTTAATTTCATCGCTTTTGAACCAATACTTGAAGGAGAAACAAATCGAGGCTATTCAGAGCTTGAAATGAGTAAATTAGACAATGTGAGGGGAAAACGATTTTGGAGCTCAAATGATTCAACTTGCACTGCTCCTATATCCAACAAAAACCCGGCAAGCGGAGTTATTGAAAATATAGATGGCGTAGAAGCACTAACCCTTTATATATTTTCGGAAACATTTGATAATGGCGCCAAACCATTCGTAAGGCTTAGGTTTTACGAAGATAGGATTTATGAAATAGAATTGACCACTTATAGTTGTGTTGATTCAGCACCTTTAGAAAATTTTATTCTAACAGCTACAATGGGTAATTTTGCTCGATTACGCAATCTATATCTTGCCGAGACTGTAAAATCTTCTCTTGAATTATGGCCTGATTATAAAGCAAACCATTTTACATTGCATGATGTTACGAGTATTGAACATATGATAAAAGATAGCAATGGAGGTGTATATTTTATAGCTGAACCTGATGAGGAAGATCCTGTTAATGCAAAATATGATAAAGCCACTAGAAATAATTGGAAGTATTACGGTGAAAAAGCAACTCAATATTGGTACTCACCAAAACCTAGTGATAATTTAAAAGGCTTAGTTAACGGAAGGTATACCTTCTGGGGTGGCGAAGCTCCTATTCCCGGTGGAATTTCTTTTGAGAATTTTGAATTTGTAACACCATTTAAATCTGGTGAGGTTTTTATTTTTGGAATCACACAGCTAGATGCAGAAACATTTATACGTCAAATTGAATAAGGAATATTAGGTAAAATGTGTTATAGAACATATTATTATATTTGCAATTAAACGTTTAACATCGTTCTTTTGTAATAAGAAGTGTTATTATTTTGATAATTTAATCGAATTTGTAGTGTTCCATAAAGTAGAATTAAGGCGTTTTGAGTGTTTTTTTGACTAGCTAAGTTAAACGTTTAATAGAGCGCGTAAATATAAATTACTCAGTTTAGGATTAAATATAAATTAAGTCAACTAAAATTAATAGTAATGAAAAAGAGAAGATTTTTAACCCTGCTTTTTATAACTGCTTACGCATTTATAATTAGCTCATGTAGTGAAGATTGGAGTGTAGACAATGATGAATTCACGGAATATATAAAATTATATCTTCCGAAAGCCGAAAGCGATCAGATTGTTAGATTAGTAATGGATGAAGGAATGACTACTACTTTTCAAGAATCGTATGCCGTGTTTCTAGGCGGACCAAATGACGCTTCTAAAAATATTACGGTTTCTTTCATAGTTGATAATCAAGAAGTAACCAGTTATAATGAAGAGAATCATACAAATTATCAGCTACTGCCTGACAATTTGTATGATATCTCTTCGAGCCAGGTTACTGTTAGGAGTGGTGAAAGAGGTTCTGAAACAATAACGGTTAGTATAAATCCCAGTTTGGAACTTCCGGTAGGAGAATACATTTTACCTATATCCATAACCTCTAATGATGTCGATGTGAACAGTTCTTTAAGTACAATATATTTTATTGTAAGAGTGCCTGAAGAAGAGCCGGAAGTGCCAGAAGAGCCGGGTGCTCCGGTAAAGGTGTTGAGTTTAGGGGCAAATTGGGGCGATATTATAAGTGCCGGTCCTGATGATATTTTATATATAAGAGATGCCGATGATGTTATGTGGATTTATAAACCTGATGCACAAGGTGTTTATTCTTTAGCTGCTACTCCTTTCCCCGGTGATCCGTGGGGTGCTTCAGGTTGGTTTTATTACATTAAAGATAATATAGAACTTGTAGTTAATGATGATGGCTTTGCGGGAATGTTTAGGTTTGATATCAATCCTGATACATATTTTTTGACCGGTAAAGAAACTGTAAATCCAGATGATCCATGGCCCAATAATTTTGGTTTCTGGTATGGTGATGGATGGGATAATTTTAATTTAATACCACTTGGAGAATTTATATTCTTTCATAACAGAGAGAATAAAGATCTATTGAGAGCACCAATGGATGCATTTCTGGATCCTTTCCCCGGTACTTGGCATAAGCCGGGATGGGTTGAAGATGAGAACAACATTGTTGAGTCTAATTTTAATTACCAACAGATTGTAGCGATTGACCATAATTTGATGGGACTTGAAGGAAATGGTGCACTATGGGTTTATCCTGTTTCGGATGAAGGAGAACTTGGTGAAGCAAAAAAGATAGGGTCCGGCTGGAATAAGTATACAAGAATAGTTGCATTAAGTGGCAACGTTCTACTAGCTCTTGATGATAATGGTGATGTATTCAGATATGTTATAGACATTGACGAAGAGTATAATCTTAGTGGAACCGTAAATTTATGATACAATGAAAAAAAATAATTTATTTTTAATTTCCATGCTTATGAAATTTAATTTAAAATATTTCCTGCTAAGCTTGATGTTTGTAGGTAATATTATATTGCTGACAGCGCAATCACAAAGACAGATAACGGGTCGTGTGATGGATGAAAGTGGTGAACTACTTATTGGAGTTAACGTAATGGAAGTTGGTACTCTTAATGGTACGGTTACAGATATTAACGGTACTTACTCTATCACTACTACAACTGAGAACCCCTCATTGATATTTACTTATGTTGGGTTTAATGATAGAACGGTAAGAGTAGGTTCTTCAGGAATTTTAGACGTTTCAATGGTAGAAGATGTTGAAGCGCTAGAAGAAGTTGTTGTTATTGGTTATGGAACTCAGAAAAAAGAAACTCTTACAGGTTCAATATCACAGGTGTCTACAGAGGTAATTGAAAGAGTTGCGTCTCCCACATTATCCACAACTTTAGGAGGCATGCTCCCTGGTCTTATTACAAGACAATCTAGTGGAGAGCCCGGATATGATAGCGCTGAATTACTTATTAGAGGTGTTGGAACTTTTGCGGGAAACAGGCAGCCATTGGTGTTAGTTGATGGAATTGAACGTGACATTAATATTGTAAATTCACAAGAAATAGAAAGCTTTACAATATTAAAAGATGCTTCTGCAACCGCTGTTTATGGAGTTAGAGGAGCAAATGGTGTTATTCTGATAAATACCAAAAGAGGTCGCATTGGCAAACCAAAAGTTACACTTAGAACAGAGTTTGCAAACATGCAAGGAATGAGATTCCCAAATTATATCAATGGATATGAGTTTGCATCTCTTATGAATGAAGCAGTAGCTCATGGGACAGGTTCAACAGCCAACTTACCTTGGTCGGAAGCAGATTTATTGAATTTTCAGAGCGGAGCAGACCCTTATTCCTACCCCAGTGTTAATTGGACAGATGAGGTATTGAAAAGAAACGCTTTTCAGACCATAAATAACCTTAGTATCTCAGGAGGTAACGAAATTGTAAGGTATTTTGTAAACGTTGGTTACACTATGCGGGAAGGGTTGTATAAACAAGATCCTCAATACAAATACAGTACTAATGCAATGTCTAGTCGTTATAATTTCAGGTCTAATGTTGATGTAAACTTATCAAATGAATTGGTAGCAGAATTAGGGTTAGGCGGGATTATTGAAGATAGAACTTATCCGGGACACGGAGCCCCTATGATCTTCAACTCAATGAAGAAAATATCTCCAATAAATTTCCCAAAACAAAACCCTGATGGCAGCCCGGGCGGTGGTGTTTCTTATTTACAAGACAATCCGTGGGCACTTGCAACACAAAGCGGCTACGATAAACAATTTAGAAATACATTACAGGGTACTTTTGGGCTAAAATGGGATTTATCTAAACTAGTTACCGAGGGTTTGTCTTTCTCGGGTAGGTTCTCGTATGATTTTTATTACTTCAATTCTACCTTACGACGAGTAGACTATGAAGTAAAACAGTATTTAGGTAAAAATGAAGCAACCGGGGAGGATATGTACAATGTTGTAAGACCACAAGGCGATATGGGTTACAGTACCCATCAAGATCCTGTAAACAGATCATACTACTACGAGTTTGCTGCAAATTACACTAAAAATATTGATGAACACCATATATCCGGTCTATTCCTTTTTAATCGTAATGATCATACTCATTTATCTGCAGGAAGCTCTATTTACAATCTTCCATATAGAAGACAAGGATGGGCAGGAAGAGGTACATACGATTATGATAACAGGTATTTAGCAGAAATAAATTTTGGATATAATGGTTCAGAAAATTTTCCCGATGGAAGTAAATATGGATTTTTTCCCTCCGGGTCTGTAGGCTGGGTGCTGACAAATGAAGATTTTTGGAATTTAGATGTTGTTAATCACCTTAAACTAAGAGCTTCATATGGTTTAGTTGGTAATGATCAAATTGGTGGAGACAGATTTTTATTTCTTTCTTCAATAAATAAAAATGTCAATGGTTACTTTTACGGACTCAGTCAACAACATGTACAAGGTTGGACAGAGGATAAGATCGGAGTTACCAATGTAACATGGGAAACAGCCAAAAAGTTAGACTTAGGTCTTGATCTTGAGTTGTACAATGGCAAAGTTTCTTTGCAGGTTGATTATTTCAACGAAGATCGTGACGGTATTCTTTTAAGAAGAGGAGTAGTGCCTAACATAACCGGTATGACTTCGGCTCAGGTTCCTTGGGCAAACATCGGTATAGTTAAAAACTCAGGGTTTGATGGAAGGTTAGAAATAAGGAATACGACAAGTTTTGGTCTTTATTACTCGACATTTGCAAACGTTACTTTGGCAAAGAACAAAATAATAGAAAATGACTCTCCTATGCCAAAACATGAATACCAAAATACTAGAAATAAAAGAATCGATCAACCTTTTGGGCTTTTAGCAATTGGTTTTTTCGAGAGTCAGGAAGAGATTGATAATAGTCCTCGCCAGAACTTTATGGCAACAGTAAGACCTGGAGATATTAAGTATAGAGATGTTAATGGTGACGGTGTTATTGATGATTTCGACAGGGTAGCAATTGGTTATGCACGCACACCTGAACTAATGTATGGATTTGGAGGTACGGTAGCTTATAAAGGATTTGATATGACCATGAATTTTACAGGAGCAGCCAGAACATCTACTTTTTTGGATATGGAAGGAATGTTCCCATTTCAACTGGAATATCCAAACTATAACATAATGCGTGAATATTACGATAACAGATGGGTAAGCGGCAGCGATAACTCTAATGCAAAATACCCGGCAGTAATAAATGGTAATAATCCAAATAACTATAGAACAAATACTATGTATCTTAAAAATGCGAGTTATTTGAGATTGAAGGTAGCAGAAGTTGGGTATAATTTTCCTGAAAATATAGCTAAATCTTTATCGATTGAAGGGTTACGACTTTTCGTAAATGGAACAGACTTATTGACTTTTGATAATCTTAAGGTTATAGATCCTGAATCTAATTATG
>CAZYGE010000033.1:0-26170 GCA_964647535.1 uncultured Proteiniphilum sp. | reverse complement strand
TTTAATGTAAATTCCAAAGTTGTAAAGGTAGAAGGCAATAAGGTTATTTTTGAGAAAGAGGGCGAAACTCACACAGTAGTGGGAGACAAGATTCTGTTGAGTGTGGGTAGAAAACCAATTACCAATGGTTTTGGACTTGAGAATATTAATGTTGAACTTGAGCGAGGTGGCATAAAGGTAGATGAGAAGATGCGCACCAATGTTCCCGGTGTATTTGCAGCCGGTGATGTTACAGGCTTTTCATTACTTGCGCATACTGCCAGTAGGGAAGGGGAGGTAGTAGTCAATAATTTAATCGGACGAAGCGATATAATGAGATATAACGCCATACCCAGTGTAGTTTATACTAATCCCGAAGTATCCGGAGTTGGAGAGACTGAGGAATCGGCAAAAGAGAAAAATATAGCATACAAGATTGCTAAACTGCCAATGGCCTATGCTGGCAGATTCGTAGCGGAGAACGAAGGTGGTACTGGTATGTGCAAAGTGCTAGTGGGCGAAAAATATGGTGAGGTAATAGGTGTTCATATGCTTGGTAACCCAAGTAGTGAGATAATTTATGGAGCTGCCATGGCAATTGAGCAGGAAATGACACTAAAAGAGATGCAAGAGGTAGTATTCCCTCACCCAACTGTAAGTGAAATATTTAAAGAAGTGGTGTTTAGTTTTAAATGATACGTACAAATACTTATTCAAGCATTTGTATTATAAAACATTTGTAATAATATTTGAAATTATTCCACTAGTTAAAAACTTTCTTGTTTCATTAAATAGACGCTTCCTTGTTGTGTATCTCGCTCATTGAAGCGTTTTATTATCATATCTCGTACTACATGGTTTTTCAATCCCCATTCGGGCGCTATAAGTAGCTTCTCGGGCGATTGTGAGGTGAATCTCTCAATGTAGATTGCCGGATTTAATCTTTCTGCAAAGCTTACACATATATCAATGTAGTCACCAAGTTCGAAAAGATTGAATTCACTGGGATTTACTCTATATTCGCGAGACATGATTGTGCCTTTTATAATTTGAAGTTGATGTAATTTGATGGTGGTTAGTGGTAGCGCGGAGAGTTTATCTGCGTGACTTAATATTTCTTCTTTAGTTTCACCCGGTAGCCCTAATATCATATGTGCACCCACGGGTATTCCTCTTGCAGCAGTTCTCAGAATCATAGCTTCCGACTCTTCATAACTATGAAGTCGGTTTACTTTATCTAAAGTTCGGTTAAGAGTTGATTCAACACCATATTCAATTAGAACAAATGTTTCTTTACTCAGATTTTCAAAATAGTCTAAGAGCTTATCTGGCATGCAATCTGGGCGTGTACCAATAATTAGTCCAACTACATCTGGGTGAGATAGTGCTTCTTCGTATTTGCTGATTAAATCTTCTATTGGATCATAGGTGTTGGTATATGATTGAAAATATGCCAAGTATTTCATCTCAGGATATTTGTGAGAGAAAAATTTAATGCCATCTTGCAATTGTTCGGTAATAGTTCTTGTGGGTTTACCATATCCCGGGCTAAAGCTTTGATTGTTACAGTAGGTGCAACCGCCATATCCTTTGCTGCCATCTCTATTGGGGCAGGTGAAGCCTGCATTAATGGAAATCTTCTGAACTTTGAATGGGAATTTACTCGAAAGGTACTCAGAGAAATCTTTATATGGTTTATTATTTGGAAATGTATTCATTATTTATCTTGCTGTGATTATTTATTTTCAGGCAGTAAAGATATGAAAAAAAGAAGGGACGACGGTTGGTTTGTAATTGCTAAATTTTAATCCAAAAAAAAGGGTAAATCAATTAATGAAATACCCTTTTTTGAAATTATTGTGTGAAGTTTTATTCTTTCACTTCTTCTTCATCTTCGTTGGTTTGTTCTTCAGATGATTCTTCTTCAGCTGCTTTAGTTTCAGTATCTGCTGTATCTGATCCTTCTTCAACTGGTTCAGTTTCTGATTTTGTTGATTCTGCTTCTTCTTCAACTGATTCAGTTTCAGCTTCAACTTCAGTTTTTTCTTCAACTTTTTCAGTTTCAGCTTCTACTGTTTCGTCAGAGCTTACTTCAACTTCTTCAGTAGTAATATCAGTTTCAACTTTTTCCTCAACTTTGGAGTCTGGTTGAACATCATCTGCTTTCTTATCAGTCTTAGCTTCGGCAGAATCAGCTACTTTGTCAGCTTTCTTCTTAGAATCCTTTTTAAAGGCTTCTACTTTTTGATGATCTAACTTCTCTTTAAGAGCAGCTAATTCTTCAATGTCGCCAAGAGTTGTTCTCTCTGCTGATGGAGCTGCAGCTGCAGTTTCTACACCACTGTCTTTTTTAGTAGAGCGTCTTCCTCTTTTTCTAGAGTCGTCGCCTGATAGATCTTCATGAATACGGCTATGAGAAACAATTATGCGCTTTGCATCTTTATTAAACTCTATTACCTTAAATTCAAGTTTTTCTTCAAGTTGTACATTAGTGTTGTCCTCTTTTACAAGATGCTTAGGAGTTGCAAATCCTTCTACTCCATAAGGCAATGAAACAACTGCACCCTTATCAAATAGTTCTATAATTGTACCTTCGTGAATAGAGCCAACTGTGAATATAGTTTCAAATACATCCCATGGGTTTTCTTCAAGCTGCTTGTGACCAAGGCTTAAACGACGGTTTTCTTTATCAATATCTAAAACTTGAACTTCAATATCGGCACCAATTTCTGTTACTTCGCTTGGGTGCTTGATTTTCTTTGTCCATGAAAGGTCTGAGATGTGAATTAGTCCCTCTACACCTTCTTCTATTTCAACAAATGCACCAAAGTTGGTGAAGTTGCGTACTTTAGCAGTATGTGAACTTGTTACAGGGAATTTCTCTTCTATGCTTTCCCATGGATCTGGTTTTAGTTGTTTTACTCCGAGAGACATTTTACGATCTTCGCGATCTAGTGTAAGAATAACTGCTTCAACTTCATCACCAACACTCATGAAATCTTGAGCGCTATGGAGATGTTGAGTCCAGCTCATTTCAGAAACGTGGATTAAGCCTTCAACTCCTGGTGCAATTTCAACAAATGCACCGTAGTCGGCCATAACAACAACTTTACCTTTAACAATATCGCCCACTTTAAGAGACTCGCTTAGAGCATCCCATGGATGTGGAGTTAATTGTTTTAATCCAAGTGCAATACGTTTTTTCTCATTGTCAAAATCAAGGATAACAACGTTGATTTTGTCATCTAGCTGAACAACTTCTTCCGGATGTTGTATACGACCCCATGAAAGGTCTGTGATATGTACTAGTCCGTCTACACCTCCAAGGTCTACGAATACACCATATGATGTAATGTTTTTTACGATACCTTCGAGTACTTGTCCTTTTTCAAGCTTAGAGATAATCTCTTTCTTCTGTTGTTCAAGTTCTTCTTCAATTAGTGCTTTATGTGAAACTACCACGTTTTTATATTCAGGGTTAATTTTTACAACCTTGAATTCCATGGTTTTGTCCACAAATATATCGTAATCGCGGATTGGCTTAACGTCAATCTGAGATCCCGGTAAGAATGCTTCGATGCCAAATACATCTACAATCATACCACCTTTTGTGCGGCATTTGATATAACCTTTGATTATTTCATTGTTCTCAAGTGCAGCGTTTACTCTATCCCATGCACGTGATGCACGAGCTTTTTTGTGTGAAAGGATGAGTTGTCCTCTTTTATCTTCCTGGCTCTCGATGTATACTTCTACTTCGTCGCCAATTTTAAGTTCGGGGTTGTAACGGAACTCGTTTAATGATACTATTCCATCAGATTTGAATCCGATGTTTACAACCACTTCGCGTTTGTTCATGGAGGTAACAATGCCTGTAACTACCTCTTTATCACTAATTTTGCTTAGTGTGTTTTCGTAGTTTTCGGCAAGTTCTTCTCTGCTTTCTTTGCTATAAGGATCATCTTGAGCATAGGCAGCCCAGTCAAAATCCTCAATAGGAGCTACTGTTTTTAAGTTTTCAGTCATTTGTTGTTGAATAATTTTACTTTAAATAAGTGAGACATTATATTATTTGTATTCTTTATTTTAGACTATCCATTATGATAATTAAAATGAATAATTATAGCTTATTTGGTTTAAGTTTAATGATATAGCCATAAAAAAAGCGGTGCAAAGATAGAAGGTTTTTTATTAATAACCAACTCTTTGCACCGATAAGTTGTTGAAAAGCATTCAATTTCAGAGAAGTAGACCTTCTTGAACTTCGCGTCTTGTTTGAATACCTAATAGTTGTTCAACTATTCTTAGGCCAAAATCAAAGACTAAGCCTGGACCTTTACCTGTTATTATATTGCCATCAAGCACTACATTTTCTCCGGTTAAATTAGCACCTATCAGTTCTGCTTCAAATCCAGGGTAGCAGGTTGCACGTTTTCCATCGAGCATACCCAAACCGCCAAGTACCATAGGTGCAGCGCAAATAGCAGAAATAAGTTTTTCCTGATTATTAAATTCGGTGAGGAGTTCTTTTAATCCCTCATGTTCATTGAGATTTTTAGCACCAGGCATTCCTCCGGGTAGTATTAGCATATCGTAGTTAGTGAAATCATTATCACTGAATGTTTTATCAGCCACTACTGGTATTTTGTGTGTGCCAGTTACGGTTGTGTTTTCAGTTATTGAAACTGTTACTACATCTATTTGCGCCCTTCTTAATATATCTATTGTTCCAAGCGCTTCTATTTCTTCAAATCCTTCTGCTAAAAAGAGTGCTACTTTTTTCATAATTCTAAATATAAATAATTAGTTCAGATTGAATCTGTAAGTGATGGTTCCCTGCTGGTTATTAACGGAATTAATAGCATTGAACTTGGTATTCCGTGCAGCCCTAAGAGCTTCATTTCTTAATGATGCATTGGGTGTATTGGTACCTCTACCAATTTCGGCATGTATTACACTGCCAGTAGGATCAACTGTAATGTTAACAACTACAGTACCAAAATCGTTCACACTGTAACTAGGCTGTACAAGACCACCACTGCCTAAGCTTCTTCCACCTAAATCGAAAGTTCCTATTCCACCTTCACCAATAGGAGAACCTTGTGATCCACTTCCTGTAGTAACACCTTGCGTTCCTTGCCCTTCTGTATTACCTCGGCTTTGATTGTTTTCTCCAAACAAGCCTGTCATTTGTTCATTTATTCTTCTCGCCTGTGCTTCTTTTTCTCGACGCTGACGTTCGGCTTCTTCTGCTCTTCTTCTTTCTTCAGCTATCTCAGCTTGTCTGCGTTCTACTTCTCTTTGAGCTTCAATGTCTATTGTTGGTTCGGTGTTTTGAGTAATATATTGATCGGTTTGTGGTTGTGGAGGAGTTTCAACTTGTGGGCTAGGTGTAGGAGTGACTTCATTATAAGGTGATTCAAAATCACCAAAGGCATCATCTACAATACCAAACATCACAGGTATGCCTTCAAGCTCTTCGGGTGGTGAAGCCATTGAGAAGTATGAGAATAAAAGAAGCAGGAAGAGCAGCACAGTAAATACTGTTGTTCCAATAATTCCTCCTATTTCTTCTCTTGAGATCTGTTTCATAAGCTAAAAGGCACTTTAGTTGGGTCTCGTCATCAACACCATTTTGAATTGGTTTTGATTTGCTATATCCAATATACGTACAATTTCTCTATATGGCACGCTTTCATCTGCATACAATGCCACAAAGATATCAGGATCGGCAGTATAAACTGATATTAAGAATGGTGTTATATCTTCAAAAGCAACCAATCTTTCTGTTTCGTTGGCATTCGCCACATAATAATTTAGGTCTTGGTCTATTGTAACTCTAGTAATAGGTTTTGCTTGAGCCTGCTGTTGTGATCTGGGCAGCAAAACTTGTATAGCATTAGGAACCACAATTGTTGACGTAATCATAAAGAAAATAAGCAACAGAAAAATTACGTCAGTCATGGATGCCATGCTGAAATTAGTTTCTATCGAAAACCGTTGTTTTAATGCCATATTTAATTCACTTTTACGCTACGGGTTCGTTAAGAATGTCCATAAATTCCATAATTCTCATTTCCAGTCTGTTCACAATACCTTTAATACGAGTTGTGAGAAAGTTATAAGCAAAAAGTGCAATAATACCTACAATAAGACCGCCCACTGTGGTTACCAATGCCTCGTATATACCGGTTGATAATATGTTTACATCAACATTTGCACCTGCATTCGCCATGTCCATAAACGCTCTTACCATACCAGTTACGGTTCCTAGAAATCCCACCATGGGTGCTCCGGAAGCTGATGTAGCCAAAACAGGCATACCTTTTTCGAGTTGAGATATTTCAATATTGCCCTGATTTTCGATTGTTGACATAACATCAGCAGTTGGTCTGCCTAACCTTGAAATACCTTTTTCAACCATTCTAGAAGTAGGGGTATCGGTATTGCGACAAAGATTCACGGCAGCATCAATTTTACCATCATGGATGTAATCTTTAATCCGGTTCATAAAAGAATTATCTTCTTTTGCGGCTTTGTTAATAACTAATGTACGTTCAATGAGTACGTATATTGACATTAGAAGCAGGATGAGAAGCACAATCATCAACCATCCACCTTTTAGTGCAAGGTCAAATGCGTTCATTGAAATTTCCACTGTTTCGGGGGTTGCAGATTGCTGCATTGTGTCGTAAAATGCCTGTGCTGTATCAGCCGGCGAAGGTAATTG
The DNA here is from genome assembly GCA_964647535.1 of uncultured Proteiniphilum sp. Classification (GTDB taxonomy): domain Bacteria; phylum Bacteroidota; class Bacteroidia; order Bacteroidales; family Dysgonomonadaceae; genus Proteiniphilum. The sequence goes on along the minus strand of CAZYGE010000033.1, from coordinate 19,461 downwards.
CAAAAATATCATACTGATAATGTGCTGTTAATTAGTTATATGAATTATTTTGTTTTTATAAAGATATAAATTTAGGCACATCAAACATCAGTTTGAGGTGCTTTTAAACAATCTTTATACGCTTTTATTGTTTTTTCCAATCCCATATACAAAGCATCAGCTATAAGAGCGTGTCCAATTGAGACTTCTTTTAACCAAGGAATGTTTATATAAAGGTAATTCAAATTTTCAAGATCAAGGTCATGACCTGCATTTACTCCCAGTCCAAGATTTTTAGCAAGAGTAGCTGCCTCTAAATATGGAGCTAGTGCTTCTTCTCTATTATGCTTGAATTGCTCTGCATATGGACCCGTGTATAATTCAATCCTATCTGAACCAATTTGAGAGGCCACTTTTATAATTTCTGGTTTAGGATCCACAAATATCGATGTTCTCACTCCCATCGATTGAAATTTACCAACTATATCGATAAGAAAGTCTTTATGTGTAATTGTGTCCCATCCTGCATCAGACGTTAGTGCATCAGTTGCGTCAGGCACTAAAGTTACCTGTGCCGGTCTTATTTTTCCAATTAAGCTGATAAATTCAGCGGTTGGGTTTCCTTCAATATTAAATTCTGTAGTTACTTTAGACTGCAAATCATAAACATCAGAATATCTGATGTGTCTTTGATCGGGGCGGGGATGCACTGTAATACCCTCTGCACCGAATGACTGACAATCAATTGCCACTTTTACTACATCAGGAATGTTTCCTCCTCGGGAATTTCTCAGAGTAGCAACCTTGTTTATATTTACACTAAGTTTAGTCATATTATAATTTTCCATTTATAACAAAGTGGTAGTTGCCTATCTGAATTTAGAAAAGTGAAATAAAAACAGTCATAGGCGGTTTTAATACACAAAATTTTACCATCTTTGTAAAGCTGATACAAAAGTAATACGAAATAACCATTTTCTCAATGTCGACGAAAGAATTTATTAAAAATCAGGTTGAAAAGTTTATAAAACCGTTTACACCTGAACAATTCGCAGAACTTTCGGAAACAGAGAGTTCCCTTATAATTCTGGAAATTCCTCTGAAGGATTATATGTTAACTGAAATTGCGAGAATTGTTGAAAGCAACAACGCTCATGTAATTGCATTAAATATACTGCCTATATCAGGAGGGTCTGAGTTGTTAGTTTCATTAAAACTAAATATTTCTGACCCTACAACTATCTTAAGAAGTTTCGAGAGATTTAATTATAATGTGGTATATTATTATATGAAAGAGGGGGAGATAACAGATCAACAAAAAGAAAGGTTAGATGAGTTGATGTATTATCTTGATTTGTAAAGAATAAAAAATAAAAATGAAATTTGCACTTTTTGGAAGTATGTTTCCCGATAGATCTGCTTTAGCAGAAGAGCAGATTCTTGGTGTTTGTGAATCTATAATCAGACATGGAGGCGATTTGTACCTGCCTGAGAGTTTTTTTAATACACTACCTGCATATATAAGGCATAAATTAGATCCCTTGTGTGAATTAGTTGAATCGTTACCTGCTGTAGATATGGTTGTAAGTGTAGGAGGTGATGGAACTTTCTTGCGAACATCTACGACAGTAGGACGCACCGGAATCCCTGTGCTCGGGATAAACACCGGACGACTCGGTTTTCTTGCCGCTATAAATTATTCAGATGTTGATGAAACACTCGATGAGGTGATGCAGGGAAACTATATAGAAGAAGAAAGAACTCTGTTGAAAATGACTACTGATGAAACATTCCCGCCCGAACACTTCAACTCAAATGCTCTTAATGAAATTGCATTATTGAAACAAGATACTGCATCTATGCTTTCAATACATGCTTATATCAATAATGACTACTTAACATCTTATCAGGCGGACGGTCTGATAATTTCAACACCAACCGGTTCAACGGCTTATTCTTTAAGTATTGGAGGCTCAATTCTTGCGCCAACAACTCCAACTATTATATTATCTGCAATTGCCCCTCACAACCTCACTTCAAGATCATTGGTTGTGGAAGATAGTAGTATAATATCGTTAAAAGTAGAAAGTCGTAGTCATATGTTTCTGGTATCAGTTGATGGTCAGTCCAGAGTGCTTGATGAAACAGTGAGTATACAAATTCGAAAAGCCGATTATTCTTTGAGAGTAGTTAAAAGGGTCGGACAAAACTTCTATGAAACTTTGCGTGATAAATTAATGTGGGGTGCAGATGTAAGAAAACAGCATAAATAGTAATAAACCTATTATTAATAAATTTGCGGCCTCTAGGTTATTATATCCTAGAGGCCGCAACTAATATATTCAATCTCTGTTATAGCAAACTTCGCAACAGAGAAATATCCATCCTTGTTAATAAAGAAATCCAAGCATTAGACCTGCAGAAACAGCAGAACCGATGACCCCGGCAACGTTTGGTCCCATGGCGTGCATTAGCAAGTGATTGGTTGAATCATATTCCAGACCCACAACCTGAGACATCCTGGCTGATCCCGGAACGGCAGATACGCCTGCATTACCAATCAAAGGATTGATTTTATTACCTTCTGCTAAGAATAGGTTAAGGAACTTCACAAAAATTACACCTGTACAAGTTGCAATTATAAACGCGAGTGCACCCAATCCAAATATTTTAATAGATGCTGTTGTAAGGAAAGTAGACGCTTGCGTAGCAACACCTACCATTAGTCCTAATAATATTGTAACAATATCTACCATTGGTCCCCGTGCAGTCTCTGCTAGTCTTCGAGTGACACCTGACTCTTTTAAAAGATTACCGAAAAACAACATTCCTAATAGTGGTAATCCTGATGGAACCATAAATGTGGTCATAAGAAGACCAATAATTGGAAATATTATTTTTTCGTTTTGTGAAACTACTCTTAGTGATTTCATTTTTATGACTTTCTCCTTTTTGGTTGTGAGTAGTCGCATAAACGGAGGCTGTAATATTGGTATTAAAGCCATATACGAATATGCTGAAATCGCTACTGCACCTAATAAATGAGGAGCAAGTTTCGAAGTAAGAAAAATTGCAGTAGGTCCGTCTGCTCCACCTATAATTCCAATAGAAGCAGCTTCAGTTGGATCAAAACCCAGCTGTAAAGAAATGATATATGCTCCAAATATACCAAACTGGCAAGCAGCTCCAACAAGAATTAATTTTGGGTTAGCAATTAAGGCGGAAAAGTCTGTCATCGCACCGATACCTAAAAATATTAATGGTGGATACCATCCATGTTTAACTCCAGAATAAAGGATATTTAGTACTGAACCTTCTTCATGAATTCCAATCCCTAGATTAGCTGAAACATCAAATGGTATATTACCTATTAAAATACCAAAACCTATAGGTACAAGTAATAAAGGTTCAAATTCATAACGAATAGCCAAGTATATGAATAGTATTCCGAAAAAGAACATAATTAAATGTTCCAATTCTACATTGGCAAACCCCGTGTTACTAATAAATACGTTTAGATTGTCAATTAAAAACTGAGTGAAATTTCCCATATTCTATCCAACAATTACGGCTAATTCAGTGCCTTCCAAAACAGAATCACCTTTGTTTACTTTAATCTCTTCTACTACTCCATCTTTATCTGCAATGATATTGTTTTCCATTTTCATAGCTTCTAGGATTAATATCTTCTGACCTTTTTTTACACTGTCTCCTACCTTACAGCTTATTTCAAGTATAACACCAGGTAGTGGGGAAACAAGTGCGTTGGCACTTGATGGCATAATTTTTTTAGGAGCAGGAGGTAAACTTACACCAGGACTTTGAGTTCCAAGTTGTGCCGATTTCTTAAATGGAGAGGAAGTTGGTTTTTTAGGCTTTTTCTCTAATTCAACGGAGTATGGTATTCCGTTAACTTCAACATCTGCAGTTTCATCACCAACGTTATTTACTGTAACATTATATAAGCTACCGTTGATTCTATATTTGTATTCTTTCATTTTGTAAAATTGTTATTTTTTGATAAATGTAGGCTTAATCACATGAAAATTGGATAGTTATTTTCGTGGAAGCTCTCTTAGTCCGTAAAGTTTAGAGCTCCACGGTGAATACCTTCTATTTATCTTATCTATTGTGAGTACTGAACTTTCAATATCATGTGCACTGTTCTGATCTTCGTGTAATGCCATAAAAATAGCTGATAAAACTTCTCCTGAAATTTCTTCAGTAGGTACGTTTGCACCAAGTGCGATTTCTTTTGATTTATTTCTTCTGTTATTAACTCTAACCGAAGTTTTACCAATAACTTTAAATAAAATATAAAGTAGAACAAGAGCACTGAAAACAACTAGCATGGAGGTTATCGTCATTGTTGCTCCAGAACTATCATATTCTCTAAATCTTTCTACTTTTTCATTTTTGTCTAAAGTGTAGTTATTTGTACTAGGTGTAACTCTTTTTAGAGGTCTGAGAAGGTCTTCACTACTTTCTTTATGGTATTTCTTACCGTCCATTTCATATCCCCATGATACGTCAGCTAACTGGCCTGCAGGAATAAACACCTCATCAATTACTTTGGTGCCACTTTCATCATACAATCCGATGTAATTATCCTTATTTGGGTCAAGTTCAAAACTAACATGAAATGTTCCTTGATGTGGTTTATTATTTGCCCAAAATAGCACATGTTGATGAGGTGGGATATTTGTTAATACATCACCTTTTGGTATAGGATATTTTTTTGGGTTTGATTTATCATTGGTAAGAAATAAACCACTAATATTCTGTGTGCTTCCTGAATTGTTGAAAATCTCTATCCATCCACTTCTCTGTCCATATTCATCCACAAAATTCTCTTCATTGATTACCAACACCTCGTTAATGACAAGACGTGGATTTTCAACTTTATTGGAACAGGATGCAATAATGAACGAAATAAATAATAGAGCAATGTATTTTAATGTATTATTCATATTCTAGCTCTTACAATGGTAAGTTATCATGTTTTTTAGGAGGATTTTGAAGCTTTTTTGTTGCTGTGTTTTGAAGTGCACGAATAATACGGAAGCGTGTATTGCGAGGTTCAATCACATCATCAATATAACCATAACGTGCAGCTTCGTAAGGATTGGCAAACAAATCATTATATTCTCGTTTTTTCTCCTCTATAACTGCTGCTTTTTTATCGGTATCAGTTTCTGCTGCAATCTCTTTGTTATAAAGTACTTCAACAGCACCATCCGCACCCATTACTGCAATTTCTGCGCTTGGCCATGCGTAATTTATATCACCGCGTAGTTGTTTGCAGCTCATTACAATATGTGCACCTCCATAAGATTTACGTAGTGTAACAGTAATTTTAGGAACAGTTGCTTCACCGTATGCATACAGCAATTTTGCGCCATGTGTAATTACACCGCCATACTCTTGTCCCGTGCCTGGAAGGAAGCCTGGTACATCAACCAGAGTAACAAGAGGAATATTAAAAGCATCACAAAAACGTACAAAACGGGCTGCTTTGCGAGAAGCATTAATATCAAGTACCCCTGCTAGAAATTTTGGTTGATTAGCAACAATACCAACAGACTGGCCGTTAAATCTTGCAAAACCAACAATGATATTCTTTGCATAATCGGCATGTACTTCCAAAAACTCCCCATTATCTATTATAGACCCAATCACTTCATACATATCGTACGGCTTAGTAGGACTATCAGGGATAATCTCGTTAAGCTCATCAATCAACCTATCTATTGGATCATCATTTTCATAAATTGGTGCTTCTTCAAGATTATTTTGAGGAATAAAGCTCAATAAATGACGTATTGTCTTCAATCCATTTTCTTCTGAATCTGCAGCGAATTGAGCTACACCAGATCTAGCAGCATGGATCGATGCACCACCCAAATTCTCTTGTGTAACATCTTCACCTGTTACAGTTTTAACTACTTTAGGACCGGTAAGAAACATATAAGATGTTCCCTGTGTCATTAAAATAAAGTCGGTGAGTGCGGGTGAATAAACAGCGCCTCCGGCACATGGGCCGAATATACCGGATATTTGAGGAATAACACCGGATGCTAGAATATTACGTTGAAAAATTTCAGCATAACCTGCCAAAGCATTTATTCCTTCCTGAATACGAGCACCACCCGAGTCATTAATTCCAATAACCGGTGCGCCCATTTTCATTGCCTGATCCATCACTTTACAGATCTTTTGTGCATGCATCTCAGAAAGTGATCCTCCGGCAACGGTGAAATCTTGTGCATATACATATACAAGTCTACCATCAATTGTACCATAGCCTGTTACCACACCATCGCCAAGGAATTTGTTTTTTTCCATGCCGAAGTTATGCGATCTATGTTCAACAAACATGTCAAACTCTTCGAAACTACCTTCATCTAGAAGTATACCGATTCTTTCTCTTGCTGTATACTTTCCTTTTTTGTGTTGAGCTTCAATTCTTCTTTCTCCTCCACCTAAACGAGCTTTTTCCCGTAGCTGGATGAGTTCTTTTACCTTATCAAGTTGGTTACTCATGTAATATAGTTGTTATTTTTGTTGTGTTATTCTATTTTTCGGGATGTTCACAAAGTTCTGTAAGAACACCACCCGTTGATTTAGGATGAAGGAATCCTATTGTAAGACCCTCAGCCCCGGCACGACCCTCTTTATCAATCAACCTAACACCTTTTGATTCAACTTCTTTAAGCGCTTCGTTTATATTTTTGGTTGCATATGCGATATGGTGCACGCCTTCACCACGTTTTTCGATGAATTTGGCAACCGTGCTGTCTTCAGAAGTAGGCTCAAGTAACTCTATTTTAGTTTGACCTACCATAAAGAATGCTGTTTTAACTTTTTGATCTTCAACAGTTTCAATGTTATAACATTTCAGTCCTAGAATGTCCTCGTAGTAAGGAAGTTGTTCTTCAATGCTTTTTACTGCAATGCCGATGTGTTCAATGTGAGTAATTTCCATAATAATATTTTATATAGAAGAGATACGCAATACTTCTAGTAACTCTTCTTCAATTTTTCTTTGCTGTTTTATTGCTCTCTTAAATGGGATATAATCAATCTCATTTTCATGGATGCCAATCATTACATTTCTTTGATTTTCCAAAAGTGCTTGAATGGATGCAATACCCATACGGCTTGCTAGAATACGGTCTTGTGCTGATGGTGAACCCCCTCTTTGAAGATGACCTAAAATTGTAACTCTAACATCATACTGTGGGTATTCTTTCTTCACTCTGTTTGCCATTTTCAAAGCGCCACCGGTAACATCGCTTTCAGTTACTAGAACCATGCTACTGCTCTTAGATTTACGGAAACCTTGTTCTATAAGCTCACCCAACTGGTCTTTTTCTATACTTATTTCCGGTATTATGGCAGCCTCTGCTCCTGATGCAATAGCACTATTGAGTGCGAGGAAACCACAATTGCGACCCATAACCTCTACAAAAAACAATCGTTCGTGTGAAGTTGCTGTGTCTCTAATTTTATCCATGGCCAACATGATGGTATTCAGAGCCGTATCGTAACCTATAGTAGTATCTGTACCATGAAGATCGTTGTCGATTGTCGCAGGTAGTCCAACAACAGGGATATTAAACTCATTGGCAAAAATAGAAGCTCCAGTTAGAGATCCATCACCACCAATGACCACAAGTGCATCCATGCCATATTTTTTCATGTTTTCAAATGCAATGCTGCGGCCTTCTGTAGTTAGGAATTCATCACAGCGTGCTGTTTTTAAAATAGTACCGCCCTGTTGAATAATATTACTAACGCTATTGGTTTTGAATTCTTCAATCTCATCGGAGATCAGCCCTCTAAAACCTCTGTAAATACCATATGGTATCATGCCATTTGATATTGCTGCACGTGTTACGGCACGTATGGCCGCATTCATCCCCGGTGCATCTCCACCAGATGTGAGAATACCGACACTCTTTATGTTTGAGTCCATATTTTTGCTCTAATACCTTGATTCTAATTTAGTCGCAAAGATACTTATATTTTGATAATAGAGCAAAAAAAAAGCTGCTTTAAAAAGCAGCTCTTGAAATGTTCATTTCCGGTTTAAGTTTTTCTATGTTTTCCGCTACGGCTTGCATCTGCCACAATGGAGTAGAAGTTGCTCCACAAACACCAATACTTATATTGTCTTTCAATAAAGATGGGTCAATATCGTCTGGTGAATGAATTAAATATGAGTTCGGATTCTTCTTCTTGCACTCAGTAAAGAGCACCTTTCCGTTAGAACTCTTTTCTCCGGCGATAAAAATTATTAAATCATGCTTCTCTGCAAACTCTTGAATATTTGGCACACGATTAGATACCTGACGGCAAATTGAATCAAATAATTCAAACTTAGCACCATTAATCATACGTGATTTTATGAACTCTCCAATTTCAAAGAAACCTTCAAGTGATTTAGTCGTTTGTGAGAAAAGATTTATATCCCTTGTGAAATCAAGTTTTTCTATATCATCTCTATTCTCTATAATAATGGCCGATTCATCAGTCTGTCCAAGAAGACCATTCACTTCGGCATGCCCTTTCTTTCCATAGATAACAATTTGAGTATCATCGTTATCCCTTCTCACATATTTCTTTTTAATTTTCTTCTGAAGACCTAAAACCACTGGACAAGATGCGTCAATAAGTTCAATATTATTTTCTTTTGCAATCTCATAAGTACTTGGAGGTTCACCATGAGCACGAAGCAATACTCTAACATTCTTAAGCTTCTTTAACTGCTCGTGATCAATAGTTATAAGCCCCATCTTCTCAAGTCGCTCCACTTCAATATTGTTGTGTACAATGTCTCCAAGGCAGTAGAGAGAACCGTTTTTTTGCAGCTCCTCTTCTGCTTTATTAATTGCCTTAACAACTCCAAAACAGAATCCCGACTCTTTGTCTATTTCAATTTTATTCATTCTTTGCTGTGATTTTATTAAACATGTTCAATGCCCAAACTAGCTGTTCGTCTACTCCAATGTTAGAGTTGTCCAGCTCAATGGCATCGTCCGCTTTAATTAGCGGACTCTCGGTACGGGTAGTATCGCGCAGGTCTCTTTCTTTTACATTCTTCAAAACCTCTTCATAAACGGCTTTATCGCCTCTTGATATCATCTCGTTAAATCTTCGTTTAGCACGAATTTCCGGAGAAGTTGTCAGAAATAACTTCATTTCGGCATCGGGGAAAACCACTGTACCTATATCACGGCCGTCCATTACAACGCCTTTGTTTTTTCCCATCTCTTGTTGTTGTCTTACCAGCTCTTTCCTTACAAAACCAAGAGTACTAATCCGGCTGGCACCGTTTGCAACTTCCAGCGACCTAATTTCATTCTCAATATTTTCGTCATTGAGATAAGTGTCTTGACCACTTTTACCATTGGGTTCGAATCTGATTTTTATATCCGAAATTCTATCTTTGATAGACTCCTCGTCAATATAATCTTCTGTCATCCACCCATTTCTTAAAGTATACAGCGCCAATGCACGATACATTGCACCGCTGTCAATGTATGTATAACCTAACTCTTTTGCCAACCCTTTGGCTATTGTACTCTTGCCGCCCGACGAAAAGCCATCTACGGCAATGTTTATTTTCTTTTTCTGCATGTTATAATACCCGTCAATTGCATAAACAACATACAAAGATATAATGTTTTGCTAAAGATATTTTTAACAAACCAAAGAGATCTTTATAATAAAGACAATGAACAGAAAAAGTGCGAGATAGTAGGCATATAACTTTAATAAGAGGAGAAATAGGCGTTCACTTAACTTCCCAAGTATTTGAAGAACTCAATAGAAAATCAGTAAACGACTTTTTTGGAGTTAATGCCTGAACTTCAGCAATCTGATTTTCATAATCTCTATCATAAGTTGGAGCCTCAACACTGCGAATTACTCCAAGAGCAACCGGCATACCATCGGTAGTATCCATCAGCGCGAGCTTCATGTGAAGAGTGTTATCCTGTGTGCTAGAATCGTGCACCAACACATCATCCATAGTATAACCATCTTCATCAATGGTAACAACCTTAAGATTCCATCCATCAAGCACTATACCTTTATTGTTGTCTTTACCAAAAATCATCTTCTCTCCATGTTTCAAAAGCAGAGTATTATCTGCCTTCCATGTTCGGTCACTGATTTTATTATGAATACCATCGTTAAAAATCACACAGTTTTGAAGAATCTCCACAACAGATGTTCCTTTATGTTTGGCAGCCTCAATTAGGGTGTCAACCTGGTTTTTCATATCCACATCAAGCGCACGGGCAAAAAATGTCCCTCTCGCACCAAAAGTAAGCTCAGCTGGTCTAAACGGCTCTTCAACAGTGCCATAAGGAGAAGATTTTGAAACAAAACCACGTTCAGAAGTAGGAGAAAATTGACCCTTAGTCAACCCATATATCTTATTGTTAAAAAGCAATACATTAATATCCACATTCCTTCTGATAGTATGAATAAAGTGATTACCACCAATTGCCAATGAATCACCATCTCCGGTAGCAACCCAAACACTCAAATCAGGGTTAGCTACCTTAACGCCGGTTGCAATTGCGTTTGCCCTTCCGTGAATACTATGAAAACCATATGTATTCATGTAATAAGGTAAACGAGATGAGCATCCGATACCAGAGATAACAGCGGTATTACATGGCTCCACATTCAACTCTGCGAGAGCTTTTTGCAAGCAAGCCAATATGGCATAATCGCCACACCCCGGACACCAACGAATTGGGTTAGGACTCTTAAAATCCTTAGGAAGATATTTTTGGTACTTTATATCTTTAACGTCTATATTTTTTGTTTGAATACTACTCATTTTATTATTCCTCCATTATTTTGGTGAATTCCATAATTAACTCGCTCACTCTAAATGGTTGTCCTTCAATTCTCGTAAAAGATCTTATGTTAGTTAGATCCTGAAATTTACCACCTAAATAAGCCGCAAACTGACCGTTATTTTGCTCAGCAACAATTACTTTTTTATAGCTTTTGAGAATATCATAAGTATTTCTTGGAAGAGGTGAAATATGTCTGAATTGAGCCAAAGCTACTTTTTTCCCACTATCGTGAAGGTGCAGCATTGTTTCAAGCAAATGCCCATAAGAACCACCCCATCCTACAATAAGCGTATCGGCATCTTTGTCTCCTAACACTTCTTGTTCCTCAATAACATCAGCAATCTTCTCTATTTTTTCTCTACGTGTATCAACCATATACTGATGATTCTCGGGGTTTGATGAAATAACACCTGTGTGTCTATCCTTCTCCAAACCGCCTATTCTATGCATATACTCACTAATTCCGGGCACACCCCAGTAGCGAACTTTAGTCTCTTCATCTCTAAGATACGGTCTCCAGTCTTCCGCGCTGCCTTTAAAGCCATCTTGAACGTAAGGAGGCTTAATATCTGGATATTCTTCCATATTAGGAATCTTCCAAGCCGATGAACCATTTGCAATATATCCATCAGAAAGAAGTATTACCGGTGTCATATGTTCCAATGCTAGTTTTGAAGCCTCAAATGCACTTTCAAAACAATCGATGGGAGAAGTTGCAGCAAGAACCACCAAAGGACTCTCACCATTTCGTCCATACAGAGCCTGATTAAGGTCTGTTTGCTCACTTTTAGTAGGCATCCCTGTAGACGGGCCACTTCTCTGAACATTAATTAACACCAATGGCAATTCTGCCATGACCGCCAGCCCTAACGCTTCACTCTTGAGCGAAAGTCCGGGGCCCGAAGTTGATGTTGCAGCCAGAGAACCTGCAAAACTTGCACCAAGGGCAGCGGTTATACCGGCAATTTCATCTTCCATTTGCAAGGCTTTAACACCAAAATCTTTTCTTGCAGAAAGCTCTTGCAAAATATCTGTAGCTGGAGTAATAGGATAGGACCCCAAGAATAGTTGTAACCCAGCTTTTTCTGCAGCCGCGATCAAACCATACGCAGTTGCAGTATTACCATTCACATCCATGTAGAAGCCCTTACCTGACTCAACAACATCAATTTTATATGTTGATGCTGTTATCTGCAAGTTATCTCCGTAGTTGTAACCATCAGTCAAAGCTTTAATATTTGCTTCAACCAATTTTGGTTTACGTTTAAATTTCTGCTCAAGTAATTTATCGGCTATCTCCAAAGGGCGATTAAAAAGCCAACACACTAATCCAAGAGCAAACATGTTTTTGCTCCTCAGAATATCTTTATTTTCAAGACCTGAGTCTTCTAAAGACGATTTTGTAAGCGAAGTAATAGGAACTCCAATTGGTTGTATATTCACTAAGTTAAGTTCCTCAAAAGGATCTTCCGTTAAAAAATTAGCCTTTCCTAAGTCTCTTTTTTTAAAAGAATCACTATCATAAATCACAATAGACCCTCTATCCAGATATTGTGCATTCACTTTTAGTGCCGATGGATTCATGGCAACAAGCACATCTGTTTTATCCCCTGAATTAAAAACATCTTTGGCTCCTATACGAACCTGAAAACCAGAAACTCCGTGTAGCGAACCTTGAGGCGCCCGTATCTCGGCCGGAAAATCTGGAAATGTAGATATTTCATTTCCGAAAATTGCCGATAACGTAGAAAATAGCGTTCCTGATAGCTGCATCCCGTCACCGGAATCCCCTGAAAAACGCACTGTTACCTGTTTAATGTCTGTTACGACTCTATTCGTTGACATAATTGTATATGATTGTTATTATAATTATAACTGTCTGTTTTAATATGTATATCCAAAAACCATCTCCTCGTCCCCTTAATAGGGAAGGATAGAAGATGTGACCTAAAAAATATTGTGGATAACATATAACTACTTCAATACAAAGTAATAAAAAAGTTGGACATAAACCAAGTTATTTCCTTTCAATAGATGCACCTAAAGAATTTATCCTCTTGTCTATATACTGATAGCCTCTATCTATTTGATCAATATTATGAATCGTGCTTTTACCCTCGGCACACATGGCTGCAATGAGAAGAGAAATCCCTGCACGAATATCGGGTGAAGTCATTGTCATACCTCTCAACCTTAGTCTTTTGCCCTGACCGATTACTACCGCTCTGTGTGGATCGCATAAAATTATCTGAGCACCCATATCAATAAGTTTATCAACGAAAAAAAGCCTACTCTCGAACATCTTCTGATGGATAAGTACACTTCCATTAGCTTTGGTTGCCACAACCAACATAACACTCAGTAAATCAGGAGTCAATCCTGGCCAAGGTGCATCTGCAACCGTAAGAATAGAACCATCCATAAAAGATTCCATTGAGTATTCATCGTGTTGAGGAATAAACAAATCATCACCTTTCTGTTCCACTGTAATTCCCAATCTTCTAAAACTTTCAGGTATAATCCCTAGATTTGCAACAGAAGTGTTTTTAATAGTAAGTTCAGATGACGTCATTGCAGCCATACCAATAAAGCTCCCAGTCTCTATCATATCAGGCAAAAGTTTGTGATTACATCCCTTTAATTCAGAAACCCCATTTACCGTGAGCCTGTTTGAACCTATACCTTCTATTTTGGCCCCCATTCTCACTAGCATCCTGCTCAATTGCTCAACGTAAGGCTCACAAGCCGCATTGTAAATTATAGTTTCACCTTCTGCCATTACAGCCGCCATCAAAAGATTAGCGGTACCCGTTACAGAAGCTTCGTCAAGTAAAATATAAGCACCTTTAAGCGATGTAGCAGTTAGTTTAAAAATTCTTCTCTTGTCATCAATAACAAGTTTTGCACCTAAGCTCATTATACTATTAAAATGAGTGTCCAAGCGTCGTCTGCCAATCTTATCGCCCCCCGGTTTTGGTACTACCACTTCACCAAAACGTGCCAATAGCGGACCCACAATCATTATTGACCCTCTAAGTTCAGCACTTTTACTTCTGAATTCTTCACTGCTAGTATATTCTAAATCGATACTTTCTGCCTTAAAAGAATAACTGTCTTCAGATAACTTTTTTACAATAACACCCATATCTTCAAGGAGATCAATAAGCCTGTTTACATCCAAGATGTCTGGTATGTTTTCAATTACAACTTCCTTTTTTGTGAGTAGTGTTGCACAAATTACCTGTAACGCCTCGTTTTTAGCACCTTGTGGCGTAATACTTCCTTTTAGTGTGTGACCTCCTTCTATTATAAATGATGACATAATTCTTTATTTTAAAAAATCCATACTTCAGGCTCCAGCTCTATATCAAACTGCTTTAACACCTCTTCCTGAATCTCAGCTGCAAAATCGGCAATATCTTTACCGTTTTCAGTCCCGTAATTAACTATTACCAATGCATGATGCTCATATGTGCCAACTAAACCACGGCGTTTACCCTTATATCCCGCCTTTTCTATTAGAAAAGCGGCTGATGTTTTAAAACTGTTTTCACCCACGTTGTAAATAGGCACATCCATCAGTCTTTTTTGAAGATCATCTTTTTCTTCTTTCGTGAGCACAGGATTTTTAAAAAAACTCCCTGCATTTGGTAAAACCGATGTGTCGGGCAGCTTTCTGGTTCTAATTTTCACAATTGCATCTCTTACTTGCGATAGAGTGGGAGATTCAATCCCTTTTAATTCACGACTAAGATCAACATATTTCTCTTTGTAAGAAAACGATTTAGATAACCTGAAAACCACAGAGGTTACAATATATCTGTAAGTGCGTTTGAAAATACTATCTCGATACCCAAACTCGCATTCTTCGTTAGTAAACTCTTTTTTCTCACCTGAATCAATATCAACAGCTTTCACCAATATTATAGTATCTTTGGCTTCAGTGCCATATGCACCAATATTTTGTATTGGGCTTGCACCAACCGAGCTAGGTATAAGAGAAAGATTCTCTATACCTGAAAACCCTTTTGATACACAATCCTCCACAAGCATATCCCACTCTACGGAGGCACCGGCCTCAATCTCTACATAATCTTCACTCTCAAAAAGAATATCAATATCATTCATGCCCGGTTTAATAACCAAACCATCAAAATCTCTCGTAAAGAAAAGGTTATAACCCGCACCCAACACCAATTTCTTCTCATTGGGGTATGTTTTTAAAACTTCAGTCAGCTCATCTTGGTTTTGTGCTACGCAAAATAATTTAGCGATAGCCGCAGTACCAAAGGAGTTATATTTTTGCAGTTGTATATTATTTTGAACAATCAATTTACTAAAATCAAAAAGATTAATGATGAATGAAAATTAAGGGTCTAAGAAAATTTCACCCTTTGTAAAGAAGAAAAACAGTAGGCTTCTTATTGATATCAGGCAAATTATTTCGCCATTCTCTTATTGTTTTGGTAACAATATACTCATCCTCACAAGTAATGTTTGTAGCGATGCATAGCTTTGTTTTTGCCTTACAATGCTGCAAAATATCCTCGGCAAGTTTCATATTGCGATATGGGGTTTCAATAAAAAGTTGCGTTTGATCTTCGCTATACGCACGAGTTTCCAGTCTTTTAATTTTGTTTGCCCTCTCATTTGAATCGATGGGCAGATAACCATGAAAAGTGAAACTCTGACCATTGAACCCAGATCCCATTATCGCCATTAAAATAGATGACGGACCTACCAAAGGCACAACTTTATAACCTTTTTGTTGAGCAATTGCTACTACATCAGCACCTGGATCGGCAACACCGGGACACCCCGCCTCAGACATAACACCAATACTATTCCCTGATTTCATGGGGTCCAAAAAACCCGAAATATCTTTCTTGTCAGTGTGTTTATTTAGCTCGAAGAATGTGAGAGAGTCAATATCAATATCCGGATCACATTTTTTCAGAAAACGTCTGGCAGTTCTTTTATTTTCAACAATAAAATACTTCAGCTTTGTAACTATACCTGTGTTATATGCAGGAATAACCTGATCTACCGACGTTTCTCCCATTAAAACGGGAATTAAATAGAGCGTTTGTTTCATTAAAAATAGAGTGTTTATCCTTTTTTTGCCATATATTTCCAAAGAGGCGCGGCCATAGTAGCCTGCAAAATCTCCCCATCATCTAACAACTTTTTCACCTGATCAAAAGTAAACAATTTCACAATTATTTGTTCAGACTCATCCAAGCTTTGCTCACTAATTTTCTCAACATCCTCTGCAATAAAGCAGTATGACCAGTTAGTAGTAGCACTTGCATTGGGAGCAACACGCATAAACTCTGTCCATTTTCCACCTCCGTAACCTGTTTCTTCAAGCAACTCTCGTTTTGCAGATGCAAGTGGCGATGTATCGTCATCATCACAAACACCTGCACATAACTCATAACAGGTCATCTGAATACCCGGTCTGTACTGTTTAATCATCACAAACTCCTTCTCTTTATTTATTGCAATGATATTAACCCAATTCGGATACTCAAGTACATAATACTCGGGAACAACAGTCCCATTGGGCATTAGTAGTTTTTCTTGTCTAACAGTGAGCCATGGACGTTTGTGAAGATATTCACTTTCGAGTACTTCCCATTTTAGATTTACATCTTTTGTTTGCATATTAAAGAAATTTCCTCAACTATTTTGTAGTTGCAATAACTCCTCTGAAGTAACCAAGTGATTCAGCAATGCCCTGAAGCGGATCTTTCATATTACGCTCGTGCTCAAGACTGCAAACACCGGTGTATTCAACTTCACGAAGCATTTCAACAAAAGCAGGAATATCTAAAATACCACGTCCAACCTCAACAGAATATCCCGCTTTTGAAGCATCAGTAACATCTTTAATATGAACATCAAAAACTCGCGTGTGATATTTTTTAAGATCTGCTACAGGATCTTTTCCGTTACGTCTGTCGTGACCAATGTCTAAACACATTCCAATACGAGGGTCCAAATCTTTCACATTTTCCCAAACATCATCTGCGTCCGGATAAAGCTCAATATCGGGTCCATGTAAATGTATGGCATATTTAAAATCATACTCCTTCACTTTCTTATCTACATAAGGTAGCAGCTCATAATTTGGAACACCAACAATTAGTTCCACTCCAACTCTTTTTGCATATTCAAATGCATTATCAATCTCCTCTTGTGAGCGCATATAGATAGGACCAACTGCATAACCAGTTATTCCTTTTGATTCTAGTTTAGTATGGAAATCGGCAATTTCTTGATCAGTACTGTTAAATGGCAAATGAAAATCTTTTATACACAAATATTTCACATCACATTTTTCCATCATATCAAGAGTCTGATCAAGATCAAAATGGACAAATGAATAACCGGCCATTCCCACATTAAACTTTTCAAATGTTTCCGGTGCCGGCTGTGGTGCTGGCCTTTCCTGAGCCATAATGAACATTGAGAATAATAATCCCGCTAAAACCAAACTTTTTTTCATCCCTGTTATTTTTATTAGTGTTCACGCAAAGGTACAATTTTTATCTTACTGAATATAAACGTTTCCGAATGGATCTTGCGCAATGATGGTTATTTTCGAATCCGGATTATTGGGTGTGGCACGAAAAAGATGACTGGTCTGTTCAGGAGCTATCCAGCTGAACTCAAGCTTCTCTTTATCACTGTATGCCTTCTCTACTTCAGGGTCAAGACCTACGAATTGAGTCATCTCTCCCATGTCTATGTCATTTTCCTGCCATTTAACCTTCCAATTCTTATCCCAGTTCCAGATATTAACCACCACATCTTTGCCATACCTGCTTGTTGTGTTGGGAGCATAAACGCGCATTTGATGGTCGCGATCTTTCCCCACGCTCTTAAAAAACCAGCTCACATCCGATCCATCGATTTCATAAACGCCATAGCCTATAGGAGTTCCGTCCAAGCAATAATCGCCTTGCCACCAAGCACCTGATACAGCACCTGTGTTGTGCTCATAAAGTTTGTCTGAATGAATGATGTTTCGGTTGTAATGCATATGACCTGTGAAGAGATGCACTTTGTAGGATTTGAGTATATCGAAAAGAGAGGAGATATTGATTGTTTGCGCGCTGATGGTACTTGAATTGTACTGAAATGGTTTAACATCCTCATCCAATCGTCCCGGTATGTGCATTGAAACGATAACCGTAGAGCCTTCAGGCACGTGAGATAAGTCTTGTTCCAACCAACCGAATGTTTTTTCATCAATGTATCCCATATAGAAGTAATCCCTTCCCACATAAAAAACGTTGTTCAGCACTACATAGTGCACCTCTCCCCTGTTGAAGGAGTAGTGGTCGGGCCCGAAGTTCTTCTCATATATACTGGTGGATGTCTCCGTACTTCGTCCCCCGAACTGGAGATCATGATTTCCAGGCATACGATAAAAAGGAATGCCGGTACGATTCAGATGCTCAATGTAAAGAGGGTAGAGCTCTGGCTTGTCGCCCACAAGATCGCCACAATCAATGCCCAATATATCTCTATCCGTATATTCTTCTTTCAGCTTTAGCATGTCATCTACCACTTCGCCATAACGTACAAAATTCTCTTCCTTGTGGAATTGCGGGTCTGCCGTGACAAACAGTAGTTGACGATTGTCATCCACCGGGTTTTTCCTAAGAGAAAAATCATATTGTTGATTCACTCCTTTTTCTATTGGCATATAAAAACGAGGTACTTGCATCTCCTCAGCAGGAAGATAGCCTGCCGGAGTGGAGATATAAATGAACTTTGCTTCGTGGTTAGGGGTAAGGCTAAAATTACCATCTTTATCGGTCACCACGCACTGGTAACCGTCAGTAACTACCACGTTGTGCAACCCTTCTTTTTCGGAGGTCACCTTCCCCTCTACTACAGTGCCAACATTGTCAGTTGAAATGCAGGAAGAAAAGCTTAGGGTGATTAGAAATAATAATAAAAGTTTAGTAATATGGTTCATAGAGAAATGTAATATTTTGAAGGCACAATAATCTTGTAATTAATTGCAAATTACGCATTAAATTGTTTTATTTACAAATGAAAAGTGAACATACTAATTCTAAAAGAAGATGAAAGCAAAACAGTTAATTTATTTACTTTTAATATGCAGTATTATGATAGGATTGTTCTCGTGTGCTACAATACCTAAAGGAGCGGAAGCTGTAAAACCTTTTGATAAAGAAAGATATCTCGGCAAATGGTATGAGATTGCCAGAAAAGATTTTAAACATGAACGTAATTTAAGCAACACTACCGCAGAATATTCATTAAATGATGATGGAACTATTAAAGTTGACAATCAAGGATACAATGTAAAGAAAAATGAATGGACTCAAGCAATTGGTAAAGCTAAATTCGTAGGTGACGAAAACGTAGCCATGCTAAAAGTATCATTCTTTGGGCCATTTTATTCCGGATACAATGTAATAGCCATTGATGACGATTACAGATACGCACTTGTGGCCGGAAAAAATCATAAGTACTTATGGATTCTTTCTCGTGAGAAAACAATACCCGAAGATGTGAAAAATAACTATCTAAAAATTGCTCAAGAGGTTGGATATGATAC
>CAZYGE010000032.1:0-26796 GCA_964647535.1 uncultured Proteiniphilum sp. | reverse complement strand
TTACCTGTTATTTGACAAATCTTAGACATTGCTATATAGTATATTTTATTATTCCTGACAAATCAGGGCGCAAAATTAATGATATAATTTTAATTTACCAAGGAATTACCTCAAATTAATTTCTTAATTCAACGTCACATCACTTGTATTTTTTAAATTTTCTAATATAATTATGATAAAGATTATTGATAAAGCGATTTTATTTCTGTGTAAACTTCATTTACAAAAGAAAGTGTAGATCTCCTCACATCAGTTCTAAATTGCTTATCAGCTCCACTATTTATAGCTTGATCCGTAATAGTTTGTTCTGCTGATATCATTTTAGGAAAGAAAGAAGAATCATCGTTTTTTGTTTGATATGTAATATCTCTTATGATAATCATACAACCAGGGCTTGTAATAGACGTATCTATCCTATAATTCATTGTCGTCGATTCGTTTACATCTGTTTTTGCACTAACAGTAATAAAATGACCTTTGTCGTCAAATCTAATACCCGTAACGGATTGATTGCCTCTAAATTTATCTCTTACCCATTTTTGGAGTCTTGCATAAGCATCTTCGGCAGTAAGATCGTTATCAGTAAGTATAAAATGCTCAAAAACAACTTTACTATTAACTATTGGTACCGAGTTGAAAATCACTTCACTCTGTCCATTAATATTTAACAGCATGACTGTCATAAAGAAAAATGTCAATAAGTATTTTCTCATAATTTTGTATCTTAAACCTCCGGAAAAATATCTCCCGAACCAGTCATTAGACTACAAACTTACGAAAAAGATTAAAATTAACCACTGCTTTTTTCAAAAACAGGTCATTAAATTTTATTTATCTATCTAAAACGATTACTTTTGCAACTCAAAAATCATTCTTAACATTTTTCTGTAAAATATGTCTGCTAAAAAAACTAAAGAGTCAAGAACCGAGAAAAACTTTGAAAACATTGGTGAGGCTTTGACCACTTCGGAACAGTTTCTTGAGAAAAATCAAAAAAGCATTTTAATTGGTTTACTAATAGTTATTGCTATTGTTGGTGGAATTCTTGCATATCATTATTTGCATAGAGCACCTCGTAATAATGAAGCACAAGCTGCTATTTTTAAAGGTGAACGATATTTCCAAGAAGGCCAGGATTCACTCGCATTATTTGGTAATGGAAACGATTACATAGGATTTGAATCCATTCTAAATCAATTCAGTGGAACAAAAACAGCCGATTTGGCACGCGCCTATGCCGGAATATCGTACAATCGTTTAGGCAATCATGAAAAAGCTCTTGAGCATCTAAAGAAATTTAAAGGAGGAGATTTGCTAATAACACCTGCAATTACAGGTGCAATAGGAGATGTATATATGAATATTGGCCAAACAGATGATGCAATCTCACAATATTTAAAAGCAGCTCGTAAGGCGGATGATAATATGCTCAGTCCAATTTACTATAAGAAAGCAGGAGAAGCATATATTCACTCCGGCAACTACGACAAGGCAATTGAAACCTTCACTCAAATTAAAGAGGACTATTTAAATTCTCCTGAAGGTCAAGAAGCTACCAAGTATATTAAACAAGCAGAACTACTCAAAGAATATAATTAATTAAATATGGCAACTGAATTAAATAATCTTTCATCATATGACCCCGATTCCATACCAAATGGAAAAGGTAAACGCATAGGTATAGTCGTATCTGACTGGAATCGCAATATTACAGGCAGTCTTTTAAAAGGAGCATACAAAACACTAGTTAAATTTGGAGTAGATACCGAAGATATTATTATAGAACATGTACCCGGCAGCTTCGAACTAACATTTGGTGCTAAGATATTAATAGAAAAAGCAAATGTAGACGGAGTTATTATATTAGGATGTGTAATACAAGGAGAAACTCCTCATTTCACCTTCGTTTGTGAAAGTGTTACTGATGGAACTACCCGATTAAATTTAGAAAATGAAGTTCCCGTAATCTTCGGTCTTCTTACTACCAATACACAAGAACAAGCAATTGCAAGATCCGGAGGAAGACACGGTAATAAAGGTGATGAAGCAGCAATCACAGCACTAAAAATGATTGAGCTTAATGAGAAATACAATAAATAGAAAATAATAAGTCACACAAAAGTATTCAAAAAATTATTCAAAGGAGTAACTTCATAGGTTACTCCTTTTTTAATCACTCATAAAATTTAAAATGCATATACTCATAGATAATAGTTGAACGAGTTGGAAAACAATTATTTAGCAAAATCATCTGTACGTGATTTAACTCAAGGAGGAATATTCCGTCAGTTGTTTACAATGGCACTTCCTCTTCTTGCTATCAGCTTCATTCAGATGGCCTATAACCTTGTAGATATACTCTGGATTGGGCGCCTTGGAAGTGAAGCAGTAGCAGCAGTTGGTGCAGTAGGAATGCTTATGTGGATGATGAACTCTGTTGCATTAATTTCAAAAGTCAGTGCAGAAATCTCAATAGGCCAATCAATTGGTGCCAAAAGATTAGATACAGCCTCCATTTATGCTTCACATACAACTTCAATTGCAGTGATATTAGGACTGTTCTTTGGGGTGATTTTTTTTCTTTTTCCTAAACCATACATCTCTTTTTATGAACTAGATAGCAGTGTAGCATTGGAAGCCGAATCATATCTTAAACTAATATCACTGGGAATCCCTTTTGTTTTCTTGGTGCTAAACTTCTCAGGTATATGCATTGGTTCAGGAAGAAGCGATATACCATTTTATTTTAATGCAGTAGGATTAATAATAAATATTATTCTCGATCCATTATTGATATTCGGATATGGACCATTCCCGCAAATGGGTGTAAAAGGTGCATCATTAGCAACATTGATTGCACAGGGAGTAGTTGCAGCACTTTTCGTATATAATATGAAGAATAAAAATGGCATACTGGGTAAATTCAGATTCCTAATACAACTACGAAAACAATACACCATTAATATATTAAAGCTGGGGTTACCTGTTGCTGCCATGAATATATACTTCGCTTTCATCAACATGAATCTTGCAAGGATAGCTTCCGTTTACGGAGGTCATCTTGGAATTATGAGCCAAACCACAGGAGGCCAAATTGAAGGAATCACATGGAACTCCTCTTCAGGTTTCTCTACAGCACTTGGTAGCTTCACGGCACAGAATTACGCTGCTAATAAATTAAAACGAGCCCAAATCGCATTTCGCATAACCCTTATTCTTATGGGAATATTAGGGAGCATAGCTTCTTACGCTTTTATTATGCATGGAGATAGCATATTTTCTCTCTTTGTTCCAGATAAAGAGGCTTACGAAGCAGGTGGGGCTTATCTGTTCGTGCTTGGTATTTCTCAACTATTTATGATGCTTGAACTTACAACACAAGGAATGTTTAATGGATTTGGAAGGACCTCGCCACCGGCAATTATAAGCATCGTTTTTAATACCTTCAGAATTCCACTGGCAATATTTCTAGGATCAAAAATGGGAGTAACAGGAGTTTGGTGGGCAATAACCATCACTTCAATCTTTAAAGGAACAATTCTTTTTATTTGGTATTTAATTCTAAAAAAATTAAACCTTAATATCCTCTCAAATAAAGCCCAATATCAGCAACCGGCAAATTAAAATGATTGCCCAAATAGACATTAACCATTCTACCTAAATAGGTATAATAACCAGATGCAAATCCTCTGTCGAATTGAGCAAAATTATCCACACCCCCTGAATCTGCCATTGCTGTGAATAATGAAATAAAAATATTACTTAGAGCTATTGAAGCAGTTCTGGCAACACGTGAACTCAAGCTCATCTCGCAGAAATGAAACACGCCATGTTTTTCAAACATAGTAGGATGATCGGGAAGGCAAGCCTCCATTGTAGTTTCAAAACACCCTCCCTGTGCCATTCGCAAATCTATTATGATAGCCCCTTTCTTCATTTCTCTAATTAGATCATATGAAATTCTATAAAAATGCTGCTTATTGATATATTGCATTGCCCCAATGACAACATCAGCAGAGCGGAACACATTTCTCAAAACATTAGGCTGTAGTGTAGAAGTAAATAATGGTTCGCTCAATTCATGCCTTATATTACGTAATTTACTTATATCATTATCAAACACCTTTACAGATGCTCCCATAGCTAAAGCAGAACGAGCTGCCATTGCTCCCGCTACTCCTGCACCAATTATAGTCACTTCGGTAGGTGAAATACCAGCAATACCACCAAGTAATATACCTTTACCTCCGTTAGAATTACTAAGTAACTCAGCAGCAAGAGTTATAGAAGAAGCTCCTTCAATCTCAGAAATTGTTGTAACAAAAGGAGAACTACCTGTATCATCGTGCATTAAATCATACGCAGCTGCATTTATTCTTTTTTTCAACATAAGTTCAATCAGTGACCTAGAAAGTCTATGAAGATGTAGGAAGGAAAATACAACCGCTCCTTGTCGCATCATTCCCACCTCTTCTAACGTGGGCGGTAATATTTTGAGAATAATATCTGCTTGCATCACCTCTTTTGCAGTATCAACTATTTCTGCACCTAACTCTGCATAATAAGTATCGGTGTAATTAATTGTGAGTCCTGCACCAGCTTGAATCAAAACTCTGTATCCGGATGATACTAGTATTGCTACAGTCTCAGGAGTTAATGGAACTCTTTTGTCTACTTCTTGATTTTCTTTTGGAATACCAATGACAGAAGAGATCTTGCTCTTATCTGATTTAAGCATTAATTCTTTCACAAAAAGTGAAGAACTTTTTTCTGATTTGTAAACCATTATTTCTTAAAGTTTTCCAACTGTTCTGCTATACCGAGAACAGTGCGATGAATTTCCTCCTTAGTTATCATCCTCTCGGTGCGATAAATAATATTGGCACTTTTGTAATAACTTTCCCTCTGTGATAAATGCTTCTCAATAAAGGGAACCAGCTCCTCCTCAGACTTATCTGCAACGAGCGGTCTCACTGTTTTAGAAGCAAGCAATCGTGAGGCCAGCTCCTCAGGGTCTGCTTCGATATATACAGTAACACCTGTAAGATTCATAATCTTCATATTATCAAAATAACAAGGTGCACCTCCACCGGTCGAGATCAGAACGTTTTCAATCTCAGCAACATCCCTAAGTGCCCTAGCTTCAATTTTCCTGAACTCCTCTTCTCCATATTCATCAAAAATTTGAGCTATAGTTTTTCTGTATTTATTTTGAATATAATCATCCAAATCTACAAATGATAACAAAAGAAGTTTGGCCAACCTCTTACCAACCGTGGTTTTACCCGATCCCATATATCCTATGAGAAATACTCTTTTCATGTAAAATATATGTTTATTGTATGTATAAACACACAAAGTTCTTAATTAAAACAGGGGAGCAAACAAACGAAATATAGATTCAACAAAACGCTTTAATACGGGACGCTTTATCCAGTCTTTTAAATATTGTTCATGAGAACTCTTCTGATCTACTGCAAATATATCAACAGCATCTTCTGTCACTTTGCTATCATATATAAACGCTTCTATTTCAAAATTTTGCTCAAAACTGCGACTATCAAAATTGGCAGAGCCAATTAGAGTTAATGAATCATCGAAGATCATTAACTTAGAATGCAAAAACCCTTTCGTATAAAAATATACCTTTACACCTGCTTTCAACATTTCTTTAATAAAAGATTTAGATGCATACTGTACCAAAGGAACGTCTGATTTTTCTGACATCATAACCCTCACATCTACTCCCCTTATTGCAGCTGCTTTTAGTGCATTAAGCATACCTTCAGGAGGGAGAAAATAGGGTGATTGAATAAACACAAATTTCTTTGCATCATATATAGCTTGTGTTATTCCATGCGACAGTTCATTTTCATCATTAAGAGGACCACTATTAACTATTTGCATAGGTGTATCTCCAAAATTCTCGAGCGATGGAAAATATTTTCGAGATGTGATAAGAGTTTGAGAAACGAAATACCAATCAATGAGAAAAGTTGATTGCAACCCTTGAACACCTTTACCCTCAATTCGTGAGTGTGTATCGCGCCATTTACCCCAGCTTAAGCCATCGATATATCTATCTGCAATATTCATTCCACCTACATAACCAATTTGACCGTCTATTACTATAATTTTACGGTGAGTTCTATAGTTCAATCTCGATGTTAGAGCATTCCATGTAAGTTTCAAAAATGGCTCAATCTCAATACCTGCCATTCTGAAATCTTCGATGTACTTCTTTTTCAATTTCCTTGAGCCAAAACTATCATAAATAATACGCACCTCCACTCCCTCTTTGGCTTTTTTGATGAGTGTCTTTTGAAGTTTCAATCCAAGGATATCATCTGTCAAAACATAATACTCTATATGTATGTGTTTTTTTGAATTCTCTATATCAATAAAAAGTTGATTGAATTTTTCTGCACCACTTCTAAACAACTTCACATCATTACCTCCAAGAAGTGGGTTATAGTCCATGTTTTTAAGCAGTGCAACAAGGTTGTCATGCTCATCCGGAACAAAAAACTCCACGGGAATATCCATTTCATCAAGCGGACGTTTCTTCAACTTACTATACATCCTCTTAGAAATCACATACTTTTTAGTGGTATCCTGTCCAAAAAAAGCATACCATATAATACCAATGAATGGTAAGAAAACAACCGCCAGAATCCATGCAACAGTCTTTATCGGATTCCTGTTTTCTGAAATAACCACCACTACAATACTCGCAACCGTTAGCAGGTATAGTGCCTCAATAATCAGAAGAACTGTAGCATTAATTTGCATATTTAATTCTAATCAAACACGATATTTACCCTCATCAATATCACTCAAAATGCTAATATACGAACGATATCTGCTTTCGCTAATATAATGCTCTTCAACCGCCTTAAGTACTGCACATTCCGGTTCATTTACGTGAAGGCAATTATTAAATCTGCATTTTTTGGAAATTTCGAAGATCTCAGGAAAATAATGTGAAACCTCATCAACAGTCATATTTATAGTACCAAAACCTTTAATTCCGGGTGTATCTATCAAAAGCCCACCATTTTCTAAATCAATCATTTCAGAATAGGTAGTTGTGTGCATTCCCAAATCGTGATAACTGGATATTTCTCTTACTCTCTGCACTTTCTCCCCTATGAGAGTATTTATAATTGTTGATTTACCTACTCCTGAATGACCAGCAAGTAAAACAACTTTTTCTCTAGTAACTTCATTTAGCTCCTCAAGTCCTTCACCGGTTTCCATCGATGTTTTAAGACAGGGATATCCAATAATTGTATAAAGGTTTATTAATCCCTCAAGGTATCCCAAATCATCTTCGTCTTCATAGAGATCAATTTTATTAAAAATAATATGAACCGGTACAGAGTAAGCTTCTGCTGTAACCAAAAAGCGATCAATAAAAACAGTTGAGGTTTCAGGAAATTTTATAGTAACGCAAAGCAAAGCTAAATCTATATTAGCTGCCAATATATGGGTATGTTTTGAAAGATTAGAAGCTTTACGTACAATATAATTCTTCCTTTCTTCTATTTCAGTTATATATGCGGTACCATCAGGATTTACGTCAAGAAAAACAATATCTCCAACAACAACAGGGCTAGTACTTCTTATACCCTTCAAACGCAGATTACCTTTGGCCTTACAAATAAACTCACTGCCAACTTCATCCCTCACCAGATAAGTATTACCTGTATTTTTAATAACCAGCCCTTTTGTAACAACTGTCATTAAACGGTAAGTATTTCTTTCTCTTTTTCGACAAATAAATCGTCTATTTGCTTAATATATTTGTCGTGAACTTTCTGCATATCTTCTTCGGCAGTTTTGCCGATATCTTCAGGCAAGCCATTTTTTACTGCCTTTTTAATTTCATCAATTCCCTCTCTGCGTGTATTCCTGATACTAATTTTTGCATCCTCCGCCTCTTGCTTTGTTTGTTTCACCAGTAATTTTCTTCTTTCTTCTGTAAGTGGTGGAATACCTAAACGAATAACTTCACCATTATTTTCTGGAGTAATACCAACCGGTGAATCCATAATGGCTTTTTCAATTACTTTTAGCATTGCCTTTTCCCAAGGCTGAATCATTATAGTTTTAGCATCGGGTGTAGTCACTGTTGAAACATTAGATAGAGGTACAACACTTCCGTAATACTCAACACGTACTCCGTCTAGAATATGTGTATTTGCTCTTCCTGCACGAATTCTTGAGAAAGTCTCCTGTAAAAATTCGATGGTCATTTTCATCTGCTCTTCAGCATCTTGCATAATTGCTGTTGTTTCCATAATTTCATTGTTTGAATTATTTTCCCTAAATTGATTATTAAAACAAAAATAATGAAAAAATACTAATTATCAACCATCAAACATGCACTATGGTTCCCATGTTATCACCTTCAATCACTTTTTTGAGGTTCCCAACAACATCCATATTAAATACAACAACCGGAAGATTGTTCTCTTTGCATATTGTGGTAGCAGTTAAATCCATCACTTTCAGATTCAAGTCGTATACCTCATCAAACGAAATTGTCTGAAATTTAGTAGCCGTAGGATCTTTCTCGGGATCGGCAGTATATATACCATCTACTCGTGTACCTTTAAACATTGCATCTGCCTCAATTTCAACACCTCTCAAAGCAGAAGCGGTATCAGTAGTAAAAAACGGGTTTCCTGTTCCACCGGAGATAATAGCAATCTCCCCTTTTTCCATAGACTCAATTGCTTTCCATTTAGAGTAAAATTCACCAACCGGCTCCATTCGTATAGCAGTGTAAAGCCTATTCTTTTGTCCAATTGAATTTAATGCAGAACTTAAAGCTAAACTATTAATAACTGTGGCAAGCATACCCATCTGATCGCCTTTTACCCTATCAAAACCTTTTGAGGCACCGGATAAACCACGAAATATATTACCACCTCCTATCACAATACTTATTTGAATTCCCATTTGAGAAACTTCCTGTATCTGTTTTACGTATTCGGCAAGTCTTTTTTCATCTATACCATATTCGTTGCTACCCATTAGTGACTCCCCACTTAGCTTTAGCAAAATTCTTCTATACTTCATGTTCATATAATGTTTTATCTTTTATTCGCCATCAATAAACGAAACTTCTTTAAAAGCATACTGTCTTATTTCTCCTACAGTCATGGTTTTCAACAACAGGTGTCCCGAAGGCAATACTTCTTTAATAATTGCTTTAAAACTACCATGTTCATCTTTAAACCAGTAATAATCATTTACTCTGTAGAGATCTCGCATATATTCATTCTCAATTTGAGTTGTATTACCATTTTGAAATTCTCGATAAAGCAAAAAAAACTCTCTAATAAAAATATTGGCAATATATTCTAAATCATGATTCGTTTCTGTAATCTGTTTCAATGAAATTGGGTTGGGCAAATTATCGTCAAAGTTTTTTTGATTAACATTAATGCCTATCCCAATTATTGAATTCTGGATAAACTTGCCCTGTACGTCATTCTCAATAAGCATACCTGCAATCTTTTTACCCTTCCAGTAGATATCATTAGGCCATTTTATACGTATGTCATCAACAAATTGATCTAAACAGTTTTTCACTGCTAAAGATGCGATGCGAGAGATTATAAACTGTTCGTTAGCAGTCAATTCATTTGGATAAACCAACAAGCTTAACAGCAAATTCTTCCCCTTTTCTGATGACCAACCATTGCCCATCTGTCCCCTTCCTGAAGTTTGATAATCCGCAATTACCACAGACCCTTCTGCAGGATGCTGTTCATACAGAATCTTCTTCAAATAGCTATTTGTAGAATCAATCTCTTCAAGTTGTATTATAAGTCTATCTTCACTTAATAGATCCATATGGCAAATGTAAGCTTATTCTTTAAAATGATCCGCAACAATCAATACATCCTTAAACATATACTGATTATCACTTATTCTAATAGGTCTGCCTGTTGTAGTTTTTACATCTTTAAGCACAATCTCTTTTGTTAAGCTGTATGGGTAATCTTCTACATAGCTTTGATCAGTCATGTCTCTATTAAAGTTAGCAAATATAGTAGCACCTTGATATTTATCTGAATGTTCTGACTCATTTATCAACACATTATCAAAGATGATTTTTTGAGGCATAAAACACTCGTATCCAAAATCATGATTCCCCATATTTTCGCCTCCTATTAAATTTACACGACCATTACTAATTCCGACTGGGTTAAAAGTGCAGTTTCTAATAATAAACTCACCTTCCCATGTGCTGCCATAATCGGAGCGCAAGTTTACAATATTCCTACTGCTTATTGTTGTATTTTCTACTAATAACGTTCCGCTACCAATTGCATTAATACCCTGATGTCCGAGGGTGGAGTTGCGTATAGTAGCATTTGCGACCCCTTGATGAGCATCAAAACGAGAAAATATGCAACTATCTAAACTTATATTTTTTGAATAATTGGAACCCATTATACCCCAATATGTTCGGTCGTGAATATCGTTAATTTGCTTGCAATTTTCGAATGCTATGTTTACAGCCCTGCCAACACTAATATCATAACTGCCCATAGATACTGTTCTACCTGCCGATCCGATTGTTTGATATGTTTTACGTCCTGTTAATGTGCTATTCTTAACCAAAACGTTTGCACAATTTGAAATATTAATAAACCCGGAGTATGGAGAGCCGGTTTCTCCTTCACCCTCTACATAATGTGTAAGTCGATCAACTATCACATTAGATCTGGAGATAGAAAACCCACGACTATAATATCTATAGTTTGAGCTATCTTTATTTGCGATTGTTGTGAAACGTCCTCCACTTATCGTTAGCGTATCTTCGTCAATTGGGTAAAAGGTCATATCTGTAACTTCATCAAAATTCCAAAGGATTGGCGCATTACTATCTATTTCCCCATTTTCAGATATTAAAAACACATCGGTTTGACTTGAACCACTATTTTGATTGGAACCATACCTAATATACCTCTTTACATTAGAGTTTACCGCTATCACCAATCCTGTTGTCTCTTTGAAGAATTCACCTATTTCATTCTGATTTTTTTTCAGTGATTGAACATTTGTTATTTTTATTGGTGATAATTTGGAAGTTACGGAAAAAACATTTGCTCTCAGATTTTCTACATCTCTATCATCAATTATAAAAGATGCATTTCCAAAATCGGTATCTGTCTGTATATCGACAGTTGTATTGCTTTTGCCAATGTAATATTTACACTCCTTGTCAGCCTTCACTTTCAAGTTATGCTCATTTGCAAAGTTATGTGTTTTCGAAATGGATAATATGTCATCTGTTTGTCCATCTCCTTTAGCTCCGAAGTCCTTATAGCTAACCCAGCCTCTTGATATTAATAAATCTGCACTTGGACTTTGGCCCATGTATTGTTCTTGATGTTTGTCTATCCTAATTTTATCGGATGAGGACAAAAAAAGTGCACCGATTAAAATGAGATAAACGCAGGTATTGATGTTTTTCATTATAATTATATATTTCTTGATTTGTAAATATTATAAATGTAAATTAGAAAGCAAGAAAGGCATCTTCAAAATATTCAATTTCTCTTCTTTTATTACACATAATAATGGCGACCACATCAAACCTCGCAGGTTTATCTATACAATTTAATTTTAAATAGTTGTTGGCACCGTTTATCATTCTTCGCATTCTTAACCTTCCAATTGCATCTTCAGGATTACCCCAATCTGACGATGAGCGCGTTTTTACTTCAACAAACACAATAAACTCCTCGTCCTCTGTGATAATATCGATTTCGTATCCACTAGACCTCCAGTTTCTTTCTATCAATCGGTGACCTTTTCTTTTTAAAAACTCAACTGCAAAATCTTCACCTTTTATACCTAATAAATTATGTTCAGCCATTGCTATATATAAAATAAGACTTTAAATATGCTAAAAGCCCCGTATACATGGTAAAAATACAAATTAACCCTATAAATACTTCTTTTTAGAAGATATATTTTGTTTTTTTGTAACTACAAATGCTGAATGTAGATCAGTTTATCAATAAATATTTAATGGGAACAAAAATTTACAAGTTGAATGGGCGGTCAAAAAGTAGGACTAAAAAAGTTGTATTTACTCTAAACGATGAGGAATATGACTTTATTCAATTTTACCTTAAGAAATATAGGATTACAAACCGTTCCCGTTGGTATCGAGAAACTATTATGAACCACATGCTTAAAAATTTGGATAAGGACTATCCTACTCTTTTTGAAGAAAATGAGATGCGAAGATAATTCTAGATTTTAAACGGAACCAAAATGCTTGACGATAACTATTTTATGAAACTTGCTCTTCAAGAAGCTCACAAAGCTTTCGACAGAGGAGAAGTTCCTGTGGGTGTAGTTGTTGTTTCAAATCAAAACGTAATAGCCCGTGCTCACAACCTAACAGAGGTTCTCAATGATGTTACGGCACATGCCGAAATGCAAGCAATAACCTCAACCGCAAATGTGTTAGGTGGAAAATATCTAACTGATTGCACGCTTTATGTTACCGTTGAACCGTGTCCAATGTGTGCAGGAGCACTCCGATGGGCACAGCTTTCTAGATTGGTATATGGCGCATCAGACCCAAAGAGAGGCTATTCACTAATAGCCACTCACCTACTTCATCCAAAAACATCAGTAACCTCTGGGGTTATGGCAAATGATTGCTCATATTTGATGCAGCTTTTTTTTAAGCAGATTCGTTAGATAGTAATGATTTGTTAGCTTAAATCTCCGGCTCGAGTACAAACAGAATCGATTTCCTTTGCTGAAAGTGGTATAAGTGTAAAATACATGACTCGTCAACCTTGAAAAGAACAAATTCCATCGAAAAAACATTATTGAAGTATAACTACACTATTCGAAGCATCTTGATTATAAACTTGTGATTAAAAGAAGTAGAGATATTAGGTGCTAAATTAATAACCTATAAATTTTATAAATAAACAAATAGCGGCTTAAATACGTTTAAATATGAGATGATTATAAACGATCAGTAAAAAACAAAACACATTTATCAATATTAATAATTATACAGTATGAGTAAGAAAAAAATTGCAGTTTTAGTGGGTAGCTTACGTGAAGGTTCTTATAACAGAAAACTTGCACTTGATGCAATAAAAATGCAACCCGATGCACTTGATATGGAAATAGTGGAAATTGGAAATTTAGTACACTACAACGAAGATCTTGACGAAAATCCACCGGCAGAATGGGTTGAATTCCGCAAAAAAATTAAAGAAGCTGATGGCTATCTATTCTTTACGCCTGAGTATAATAGATCAATCTCTGGGGTTTTGAAAAATGCAATTGATGTAGGTTCAAGACCTTACGGACGCAACAATTGGGGTGGGAAGCCCGGAGCAGTTGTGAGTAGCTCAATTAGTGCACTTGGCGGTTTGGGCGCAAACCATGCATTACGTCAGCCAATGGTGTTTGTTGATGTTTATATGATGCAACAGCCTGAAGCTTATATTGGAAATACAATGACATTGTTTAATGATCAAGACGAAATTGCCAGCTCTGAAACTCGTAAGTTCTTAGATGACTGGCTAAAAGCATTTGAAGCTTGGGTGCTTAAATTTTAAGAATTTGCATACTTGAAATATACAAAAGGCAGAAGATAGTTTTTCTATTTTCTGCCTTTTTTTTGGATTCAAAATTATAAAAAGGGTAATTTCCAGGGCCTCTGTAATCTTTTAAAATATGTAAGATATATACACAAATATAATAAAGAATGGATCAATAAGAATTGAGCGACTTTTTAATTAATCGTTATACAGTTAATTAAAGAAATATTTATACTTTTGACTTTTTGGATAATCTATATTAATCATTTTTGCATGCATAAAGTTAATGACTTCTTTATTTCGGTACACCAATACATTGGGGGAAACAACTGGTTTATATTCCTGCTTTTGGGTACAGGAGTTTTCTTCACCTTATATCTTAAATTCCCTCAAATACGATATTTTAGACACGCTATCAGAGTTGTTAAAGGTAAATATGATAAAAAGGATGACTTAGGAGATACAACACATTTTCAATCGCTTGCTACTGCTCTTTCGGGGACTGTGGGTACGGGAAATATTGCAGGAGTAGCTCTTGCCGTTCATCTGGGAGGACCCGCCGCCCTTTTTTGGATGCTAACGACAGCTTTTTTGGGAATGTGTACAAAGTTTGTTGAAGTTACACTATCGCATAAATACAGAGAGTTTGATGAGAAAGGAATGATTGCAGGGGGACCGATGTATTTTATGAAAAGCAGATTAAATATTAGTATAAAGAATGGCAAGGTGATAAAGACCGGCTACTGGCTTGGGGGATTTTTTGCCATTGCCACAATCTTATCCTCTTTTGGTACAGGGGGCTTACCACAAATAAATAGCATCTCAAATGCAATGTTCACAACCTTTGGTGTGAAACATATAATTACAGGAGCTATACTGGCAGTTTTACTTGCACTTATCATCATTGGCGGTATTAAGAGAATTGCGAAAGTGACAGAGAAACTAGTCCCTTTCATGGCTATAATATATTTTCTTGGTGCAATAGCAGTAATTCTTTTCAACTACCAAAATATCATTCCATCATTTGTTTCAATTTTTAGCGATCTGTTTAGCGGATCGTCAGCTGTAGGGGGCTTTATGGGGGCAGGATTTGCTTTTGCGTTTAACAATGGAGTTAATAGGGGTCTCTTTTCAAATGAAGCAGGTCAAGGATCGGCTCCCATTGCACATGCTGCTGCAAAAGCACACGAACCCGTTTCAGAGGGTATGGTATCTATACTTGAACCCTTTATTGATACTATAATTATTTGTTCTTTAACAGGAATGGTACTTCTATCATCGGGCGTATGGAATGAAAAGGTTTACAATCAATTTCAGAAAACTGATATAATAGTTCTTTCCGGCACTTACAATGAAAAAAATGAAAATGATGTAAAAGTTATAAGTGATTATCTGAATAATAAGTCTACTATCCCCTTTTTCACGGGAGTATTACGTGTTACAAATGGTGAGATTTCAAAAGAAAACTCTGTCTTGCATGCACGTTCATTGGCAGAAAATATAAGTGTTGAGAAAGGAGGAGAAGTATACAATGGTGAGATTAATGTAGTGAACGGCAGAATGGTAGATACTGCAAGCGACCTTATCTTTAGAGGTAACTCTCTCATACATAGTGCTCCGCTTACAACAATTGCTTATACACAAAGTTTTTTGGGAGAACCGGGTAAATATATAGTAGCATTTGGGTTATTATTGTTTGCATTTTCAACCGCCATTGCATGGTCATACTACGGCGATAGAGCTATCACCTACCTTTTTGGGTCGAGATATGTAACGATTTATCGAATTATTTTTGTATTAGCATTTTTTATAGCATCATTTATTGATACTACAATAATCTGGAATATATCGCTGCTTACTATTGCGTTTATGACTGTTCCTAATCTTATAGGATTATTAATTCTCCATAAAGAGGTGAAACAGACCATTGCAAAGTATTGGATTGATTTTAGGAAAGAGCATCCAAAACTTTAAATTTGCAGGAAATACTTTTTATTAAAGATAGGAGATACTTAATTGTTGAAAACAATTTATAACAAACCACTTAAGAGTCCACCATCAATTTGAACTGATGTTCCGGTTATTGAGCGAGCTTGCTCCGAACACAGGTAACAAACATAGTCGCCAAGTTCCTGTGGATCCATATATCGATTATGAGGAAAATCCGCTATAGCTTTTTGTTCATACTCATCAACTGAAATGCCTTCTTCAGCAGAACGAACTTCTAGAAGTTGAGTTACTCGATCTGTTTTAAAATAACCAGGACAAACATTATTAATTGTAATGCCTTTTGAAATGAGCTCTTTGCTGATAGTTTTAGCATAGCTTACAACTGCAGATCTGAAAATATTTGACAACACCATATTTGGAGAGGGCTCTTTTACTGTTATCGATGTAATATTTACTATTCTGCCCCACCCTTTCTTTTCCATATATGGTAAGCAATGATTAATCATCCTAACATTGTATTTTAACACAGAATTGTAGGCATCATCCAAATCCTGTTTAGTAATATCTCTAAAAGTACCGGGTTTTGGACCGCCTGAGTTATTTATTAAAATATCAATACATCCAAAACGGTTTACGGTTTCTTGTACTAATTGCTCATTGTCTTCTGCGCTTGACATATCAGCTTCAAGCGCAATCACATTCACACCAAGGGACTCTATTTCTTTTTGTGTTTCAAATAATGCTTGTTTATTACGTGCACTCAAAACGATGTTAACACCTTCGCGTGCCAATGCAACGGCACAGGCTCTACCCAAACCTTTGCTGCTTCCACCAACAATTGCTGTTTTTCCTTTTAAATTGAAATTCATATATACATTGTTTTTTAGTTGTACTTTTAAATCTGAATTATTATGAATTATCGTAACCATCAGATTGTAATTATAACACAATAAGCTGGTTTGAGTTTTTTGATGTGATACAAAATGATAAAAGAGCTATTTTTAGTATCTTTGCACTCAAGTAAAAACTCAATATAGTAAACGATTATGTCAAAGCAGTTTAAACGCACGTTAATAACTTCTGCGCTTCCATATGCCAACGGACCCGTACATATTGGTCATTTGGCCGGTGTTTACGTTCCTTCAGATATTTATGCCCGTTATTT
This sequence comes from uncultured Proteiniphilum sp., assembly GCA_964647535.1. GTDB lineage: Bacteria > Bacteroidota > Bacteroidia > Bacteroidales > Dysgonomonadaceae > Proteiniphilum. The sequence continues at coordinate 10,077 of CAZYGE010000032.1, read as the reverse complement.
GAGGCTTAAAGGCGAGGAAGTTCTTTTTATTGGAGGTTCTGATGAACATGGTATACCAATTACGATAAAAGCACGCAAGGAAGGGGTTACACCACAGGATATTGTTGACAGATATCATGAGCTTATAAAGAATGCGTTTTGTGATTTTGGTATTACATTCGACATTTATTCGCGAACGACTTCAGAAACGCATAAAAGAACGGCTTCAGATTTTTTCAAAACTCTTTATGATAAAGGTGAGTTTAATGAACAGGAAAGTGAGCAATATTATGACGAAGAGGCTAAACAGTTTTTAGCAGATAGATACATAACCGGTACTTGCCCCCATTGCAGCAATGAAAATGCTTACGGCGACCAGTGTGAGCAATGCGGGACATCATTGAGCCCTAATGATTTAATAAACCCTAAGTCTACTCTTAGTGGGAGCGTTCCTGTTAAACGAAATACAAAACATTGGTATTTGCCTCTTGATAAGCATGAAGAGTGGTTGAGAAAGTGGATTCTAGAAGACCACAAAGAATGGAAAGTTAATGTTTACGGCCAATGCAAATCGTGGCTCGATCAGGGATTGCAACCACGCGCGGTTAGTCGCGATTTAGACTGGGGAGTGCCTGTACCCGTTGAAGGTGGCGAAGGCAAAGTGTTATACGTGTGGTTTGATGCTCCAATAGGGTACATTTCAAATACAATCGAATTGTTGCCCAACGATTGGGAGAAATGGTGGAAGAATGAGGAGTCAAGAGTTATTAATTTCATTGGTAAGGATAATATCGTTTTCCATTGCATAGTTTTTCCTGCCATGCTTAAAGCAGAAGGTAGTTACATTTTACCGGATAATGTGCCTGCAAATGAATTTATGAACCTCGAAGGAGACAAAATATCTACTTCTCGTAATTGGGCTGTGTGGCTTCATGAATATCTTGAAGAGTTTCCTGGTAAGCAGGATGTGTTACGCTATGCGTTAACAGCAAATGCACCTGAGACAAAAGACAACGACTTCACTTGGAAAGATTTTCAAGCACACAATAATAATGAGCTTGTGGCTGTTCTGGGTAACTTTGTGAACCGTGCTCTTGTTTTAACTAATAAATATTTTGATAATAAAGTTCCTGCTTTGGGCGAATTGTCCGATCTGGATAAAAATGCCATCGCTGAAGCTAAAAAGATAAAAGCTGCAGTTGAGTTTAATTTAGACAACTTCCATTTCCGCGAAGCACAAAAAGAGGCTATGAGTTTAGCAAGAATTGGCAATAAGTATCTTGCAGATGCAGAACCATGGAAAACTGCTAAGACAGATATGGAGCTAACTGCAACAATACTGAACATTGCGTTGCAAATTACTGCAAATTTATCTATTGTGATTGAACCATTCTTACCGTTTTCTGCAGACAAACTGCGTAAATTCATTGAGGTTGATCGCCTTGGATGGGACAGACTGGGCAGTTTTAATTTACTGTCAGAAGGTCACGCTTTAGGCAAATCGGAACTTCTTTTTGACAAAATTGAAGATGAAGTAGTTGAAGCGCAGGTTAAGAAACTACACGACACCAAGCTTGCAAATGAAGCAGAAGAGAAGACAAAACAAAATGCTAAGGCTATAAAAGAGACCATTGAGTTTGACACATTTGAAAAGCTTGACATCCGTGTAGCAACAGTACTGGAGTGTGAGAAAGTTCCAAAAACAGATAAGCTATTAAGGTTCTTATTAGATGATGGATTAAAACAACGCACTATTCTCTCGGGTATATCCGAATACTATCCTAACCCTCAAGAGTTAGTTGGAAAACAGGTGTGTTTTATTGCAAATCTTGCTCCACGTAAGATGCGTGGAATACTTTCGGAAGGAATGATACTATCTGCAGAGAATTTGGATGGAACACTTTCGCTTGTTGCACCTTCAAACTTAGTTAGCGCCGGTAGTCAAGTCTTATAATATTTAAAATGCAGCTAAGATCCAACACGCGATATCCACTGTTCTTTTAGAATTTCAGGAAATATAATGTAAATTTGTATTTAAATGGTAACTCGCAAAAGAAATACAATGGATAAATCCTTTAATTTTAAGAAAATACTTCCCGATTTAATAGTGGTCGTTGCATTTATAATTATTTCATTCATTTACTTTGCCCCGGCTGTAATTGATGGCAGAGTAATTTCTCAGCACGACTCACTTGCCGCTATAGGACAGGGTCAAGAGCAACGTGATTACATGGAGAGACATGATGGGGAACGCACACGATGGAACTTATCGATGTTCAGCGGAATGCCATCATATCAGATGAGTCCTACCTATGATTCTTCTAAGCCATTGGATAGTGCAAAGAAAGCATATTCCTTATTTCTACCTAATTATGTTTATCTGCTATTTATAATGCTACTGGGATTTTATATCCTGATGAGAGCATTCAAAGCTTCTCCTCTATTAAGTGCATTGGGAGCGATAGCATGGACCTTTTCTTCCTATTTCTTTATACTAATATCGGCAGGACATATTTGGAAATTTATCACTCTGGCATATATACCGCCCACCATTGCAGGTTTGGTTTATGTGTATAGGGGAAAATATGTAATGGGCGGGCTGCTATTTATGGTTTTCGTTGCATTTCAGATTTCCGCCAACCACTTCCAGATGAGTTATTATTTTCTCTTTTTAATGCTTTTCATGGTGATTTCTTTTTTTGTAGATGCACAGCGCAAGAAGGCGTTACCAGACTTTTTCAAAGCAACAGGAGTACTGCTAATTGCAGGAATTATTGGTGTAGCAGCTAATTCTAGCAATCTATATCATACGTATGAGTATTCTCAAGAGACAATGAGAGGAAAATCCGAACTGACAACTTTTCATGATGCAGCAAATGCTACTTCTGACGGTTTAGAGCGGGATTATATTACAGCTTGGAGTTATGGTATTGGAGAGACTTGGACATTATTGGTTCCCAATGCGAAAGGTGGTGCTTCGGTGCCTCTTGCTGATAATGAGCGCGCTATGAAAAAAGCTAGACCTGAATATGTTCAAATATATCAACAAATAGGGCAATATTGGGGGGAGCAGCCGGGTACATCAGGACCTGTTTATGTTGGCGCTTTCATACTTGCATTATTTATTTTGGGATTATTTATCGTAAAGGGCCCTCTTAAATGGGCTTTGCTTGCAGGCACAATATTTTCTATTCTTCTTTCTTGGGGTAAGAACTTTATGGGTCTAACAGATTTTTTTATAGACTTTGTGCCTATGTACAACAAATTTAGAGCAGTATCATCTATTCTTGTTGTTGCAGAGTTTTGTATTCCTCTACTTGCAGTGTTGGCACTTAAGGAGCTGATTGTAAAGCCGAAGACATTCAGAAATGACAAGAAACCTCTATATATTAGTCTTGGAGTTACGGGTGGTTTTGCTCTATTATTTGCGATTGCACCAAAAGTATTCTTTTCCTCTTTTATATCATCTTCGGAGTTACAGGCGCTCTCACAGTCTCTTCCGCCGGAGCATATGCAGCCATTTATTGCAAATCTCACCGATATGCGGGTTTCTATGTTGACAGCCGATGCATGGAGAAGTTGCTTTATTATCGTTATTGGAGCCGTATTGTTATGGTGTTTTTTGCAGAATAAATTAAGGGCTGAGTATATGGTTGCAGGTATTATAATTCTTTGCATTGTGGATATGTGGGGGGTGAATAAAAGATATCTCAACGATGGTGATTTTATTCATAAAAACGATCAGCAACAAATGTTTACTAAATCTCCTGCAGATGAATATATACTACAGGATACAACCAAGTATTATCGCGTTTTAAATATGGCAACCAGCACGTTTAACGATGGTGTATCGCCCTACTGGCACAAGGTTATTGGTGGTTATCATGCAGCAAAACTTCGTCGATATCAAGATTTAATTGATGTGCATCTTTCAAGTGAAATGATGGCACTTCAACAAGATATTTATAATTCGCAAGGCAATATGGATTCAGTGAATGCAGATAATTTTAAAGTGCTGAATATGCTTAATTCAAAGTGGATTATTATGCCTACACAGGAGGGTTCTATTCCCATAGAAAATCCATATGCAATGGGAAATGCTTGGTTTGTAGATAACATCAATCTCGTAGATAATGCAGATGCAGAAATTGAGGCTTTAAAAACATTAGATATAAAAAGACAAGCAGTTGCCGACAAGGAGTTTGAATCTGTTTTAGATGGATTTGATATAGGATCTTTTTCTAATTTAAATAATGATTCTGCCACTGTGCTACAAAGCAATTCAGAATCCACTATAAGATTAGTTGATTATGACTCTGATTATCTGATCTATGAGGTTGATGCAATAAAAGATGAACTTGCTGTATTCTCTGAAATTTACTATCCTAATGGGTGGCAAATAACCGTTGATGGAGAGCAGGCAGATATGTTACGAGCCAATTATACTTTGAGAGCTTTACCTATTCCGGCTGGAAAACATGTGGTTGAATTTAGGTTTGATCCTAAAAGTATAAAAATAACAGATGGCATTGCATTCACAGCATTGCTAATTATGCTCTTAACTTCGTTGTATCTGATATATAGAAGGATATTTTCCCCGAAACCAATAAAATAAGCTTGGATCTAGCCATATACGATAGTAATAATTTATATTTGCGGTAAGAGGGACTAAAGCGATCTTTACAACTATTCCGAAAATGATAATTTTACAAAGAATAATTCAAAACCATATGAAAAGAAACATTCTATTATTTGCTGTTACATCTGTGATATTGGTTTCATGTAATGCAGGAAAACAATCGAGTCAAACTGAAAACTCTGATTCTGCGGAATTTGAAATGTCTAAAGAGTTTATAGCAGAGCATAGTAGCAGAAATGCGGTTGATTGGGCGGGCGTTTATAAAGGAAAAATTCCATGTGCCAATTGTGAAGGAATCATTGTTGAAATTCAGTTAAATGAGGATAATTCATACAAAAGGGTTTTGAACTATCTTGATGAGGATGAAAGCGAGTTTACTGATGAAGGTGCGTTTGAGTGGGATGAAACAGGCGGTAAGATTAGATTTTCTCTTGGAGAAGAGGGTGCAGGTAATTGGTATCGAGTTGGAGAGAACCGATTAATTATGCTTGATGCAGAAGGAAATAAGATTGATAACAATTTTCCGGCTGAGACATATATAATTGAGAAAATTGATGTGGATAATATTCTTATTAACAAACATTGGAAGTTGGTTAAATTGAATGGTAAAGAAATTTCTGTAAATGCAGAAAAGGGAGATATTGAACCATTTATAGTTTTACAAAAAGAAGATAACAAAGTTTATGGCAATACCGGTTGCAATAACCTAATGGGTTCATTTAAAGTGGAGTCGGATTATGGTGACAAAGGAGAAATAAGTTTTTCTCAAATAGCTACCACTCGCATGGCTTGTAGGGATATAAACTATGAGCAAGATTATCTTAAAGTACTAGAAAACACCGATAATTATTCTATTAAAAATGATACACTATCATTAAAAACAAGGAATGAGATAATTGCCAAATTTATCGGAGCTTACATGCAATACTAAGACTGACCGTAAATAAATATAATCTAAATATTTGAAATGAGAACTAGAGTTATAATCCTGCTTTTAGCAATAATTTTTTATTCCGAAATAACACACTCTCAACAAAGTTATTTTGTTGAGCCATCTCCATGGGCATTTTCATGGGGTGTGGGATTGGGTGCAATGACACCTTCGGGAAATTTAGCCAATAATTTTGAACCAGGTTTCGCAGCCGACACCGAACTTAACATATACTACAAAAAGGCATTCCTTATAGTTAATGGTGGTTTCTCCACCAATAATCTTGCAAGAGATATTCCGGTTGTTATGTTATCTGACAATAATGAAGCTATATGGCCTTCGGGGTCAAATGCTCTGCATGCATTTATTGGAGGAAATATAGCGGTTAATATTCTGGAGAGTGGCAATATTAGTATTTATCCTTTTGCAGGTATCGGTTATGGTTTTATTGAGCCTAATCTTAAAACAGCTAATTCAGACCCTGTTCTTTCATCATTGAAGATTAATTCATTACTGTGGAATGCAGGTATTGGAATGGATTACAACCTTCAAAACAAAGAGTACATTCCCGGTAAAATTAACCGAATAATGAAAGCTGGATTGAGGTATCAGTATCAACAACCAAATTATGAGAAGGAGGTAATCGGTTTTGATGGTGCTACTCATTGGGTATCATTAAGATTTGAAATCGGAACTACTTTTTAAATTAAACTTCAGGTTGAAGCTAATTTCAGATTACAAATTAAATTTAGTGTGAACAATATTTTTTAATTGAAGTTAAACTCATATGCAACAGAAAGAATTTAAAACAATTTTATTTGATATGGATGGTGTAGTTATCGATTCCGAAAAGCTCCACCTAAAAGCTATGGGACTAACTTTAGAACAACATGATATACCATATTCCCACCCATTTTTGACTGAATATGTAGGGCGCTCTGATGAATCTTTTTTCACATATGTATTTGACAACATCGATAGCAGCTTTGAAGTTGAGAAACTTCTGGATATTAAAAACACACTTTTTGAAGGATTGTTAGCAGAACTTGAATATGTAGAAGGCTTCATTGAATTTATTAATAAAGTTGATAAAAATGTTCATCAAATAGGTTTAGTAACATCCTCATCTCTGTTTACAGTAAACAAAGTGAATGAGCTTCTTAATTTAAAACAACATTTTGAAGTAATTATAACAGAAGAAGATACACAAAAGCACAAACCATTTCCAGATCCTTATCTTCTAGCTTTATTGAAATTTGAGGCAGATAAATCCAAGACTTTGATAATTGAAGATTCGATTAATGGTATTAAATCAGGTAAAACGGCAGGATGCACAGTTGCAGGCATGACGACATCTTTTAATGCAGATGTTTTGAGAAATGCAGGTGCTGATTTTGTTGTAAATAGCTACAGCGATTTGGAACTATTATTAAACATTTAAATTGTCCTCCTGATACGCTTAGCCGTCTCGATGCCCTTTACGATCCCGCTATTCCTTACAGCACTGAAATGCTCTATCTTCCACAAACTTCTTTGAACGCACACCATTCACAGTTTTTATTATTCTTAGTCTGTGAGAATGGTATTTCAGGATCGAATATCTCTTCGATGAGTTCATCAAACATCTCTTTAAACTCTGAAATATAAATAGATAAATCATCTATAGGGTGCTTTTGGAAGCAAATTGCGGGATTAAAATCTTTAAATATAGAGCGTAAGTAATAAACCGCCGGCGATACCTTAGTATCAGGATTCTCAAGCAAATAAAAATGGCCATATATCAATACTTGCAATATCTGGTGTGGTCTATTATCTTTTGATGAATCAAACAGTTGAGCAATGTCTTTAAACGAAGTTTCACCCTTGCCCGATTTATAGTCTATTATTCGCAATGTATCGCCCACTTTGTCTATTCGGTCTATACTACCTTTGAAATTTACTGTAAGGTTTTCATTAACCTTATATTGTGGTTTAAATCTGTACTCAGATTTCAAATATGTGAATGGGGTAATTTGTTTATCAGTTTCTAAAGTTTGTTTTACATAACTCTTTAGAATTTCTCCTATTAAAAAATATTGTCCTTCAAGAGAACGTGGGTTGTTTTCATCTTTAAAATAGAAACGTGCAAATGTTTTTTCTAGTATATCCGTTAAATACTCGTCGTTTTTAATGATGGTTGTTAGAACATCGGGAGTAACAGTCTGGTTTACGTATCGCTTATATATAACTTCCATTAATCTATGGAATATTGTACCAAACACATTAAACTCAATCGATTCCTGAACCTCTTCCTCTTCAGAAAATCCCTCAATGGCTGAAAAGTAAAACTTTAATGGACAATCTATATAAGTGTTTATTAATGAAGCAGATAATGACTTCTCCCCTCTTCCGCGAAACTCGTTTAGTTGTTTCATAACTTCAGGACTCTTTTCCACAATTATCGGAGCATTTGTTGGTACAGACACATCATAAGCAACAACTCTTTCGGAAATATTAAATAAGTTATGATATATATATTTTAGTTGATAAAAGTACCTGCTTACTTCTCCAGTTTGCAATCCTTCAGTACGAGTATCATAGAGCATGAATATATTTTTGGCTCTACTTATCATTCTGTAAAAATGGTAAGCATAGGTACTATCCTGATGTTCAAAAGTGGGTAATTCAAACCCTTTTCTGAGTGTAAAAGGGATAAAAGAGTTTGATGACTTTTTAACAGGAAACACACCTTCATTCATCGACATGATTATAAGGTTATCAAAATCGATAGCACGTGTTTCTAATACTCCCATTATTTGCAAACCTGATAGTGGCTCTCCACTGAAAGGCACACTTATTCCGCGAGAAATTTTCCTTAAAAGACGGAAATAAGTATCTATTGACATATCAACAACATCACTCAGACGATCGCCCAAACTTGTAACTGTTTTATAATATTGTACTATAAACTCTCTCTCCAAGTCTGTTTGAGTGGTATTTTTAATCACACCACTTACTTCATCATTTACTGAGCCTCTCATTATCTCTACCTCTTCGTTATCAACATCATCGGGTTCTAAATCCTTTATCGAAGTCAGTGAATTATAAATACAGGAAAGTATATTATGCAAGTAGTCTGTAATTTCACTCCTGTGTGATATCGGCTTAAAAATCAATTTAAGTAGGTGATTGTCTTTTACCTCAGACGAGGTAATAATTATCCTGTTATGTTTTAAAATATGATTTTTCATATCATCAGCTTCAGTTTTGGCTGATATAGATATTAATGGGTGATTTAATATCGATTTCACAAATCTATGGTAGAAAGCCGGTTCATCATTCCACATTCTTTGATTCTGTTGAAGCAAAGAGATGTGCTCCATTAATCCTGCAATTGATGAATGAGATAGGCTATAACCCATCGTAACATTAATCTTTCCAATTTCATCCGGAATAGAATAAAGTACTGGTAGCAACAAGTTTTCGTCAGGAAGTATTATAGCAGTATTTATTGCTTCGTTTGGGTTTATGATATCTCCTGAATCTATTAATCCTGAAAGTATTCGTGATACGTGTTTTGCTTGCCCTACTCCTGATGGTACTCCTATGAGTTCTATATTTGGTGTTTGGTTTAAATAGACTTCAGCCTCTAGAGACTTTGTCTCTTCAGCCTCTAGTTTTGAAGGAAACATTCTAAGATTTTCCTTAACTTTTAACGAAGCGCGATTATTTTCATCATTGACTAAAAGCGAATCATAATCCCAGTAATAATCGCCGACTCCTAAATTTTTAAGATAGTTAAAAAGTTTATGTTCGGAAGGACTCAATAAATTAAACCCAACAAAGATATAGCTCTCAGTTTCTTTAAAAGACAGCTCTTGTTTTTCAGCTCGTTCCGCAACATCCCGAAAGATCATACCTTCATAGGCAAGACCTTCATTATGCAATTCTTCTCTAAATGATGAATATAATTCAAAAAGGATCTTCCATGTTTCTTGAAACTTTTGCTTTGTTTCACTTCCCTCCACCGGCATAAAATTGCCCCAGAAGCGTCTCATTACCTCAATTTGTTTATCATTTAAATGAGTTAAGTCGTCATCCAGTAAACGGAAATCATGAACATTTACAAATAACTGCTTAGCATCAACAAGATATTTATCTACATCATCAAAATCGTTGAGTAACATCTCGCCCCAAAAAACAAAGTCATCGAATGATTCCGTTGAACCGCTAATTTTTTTAAAATGCTTATACAACTTCACCAGCATCTCTATCTTATCAGCTGATCGGTAAAACGATAAAGATGAAAACAGCTCCTGTATTGTGAGTACAGTAGGAGAAAAGATCGGCTTTCCTGCTATCTCAGCAAGGTGTTTCTTAAGAAACATAGCAGCACGCCTATTAGGAAACACAAACGTATGTTTATATAACTCAGATCCATAACGTGAATAAAAAAGATCTGCAACTTTATAGAGGAAGGGAGTCATTATAATCTATAGTTTTATCATACAATCCCCTGTGCCATCATAGCATCTGCAACTTTCATGAA
>CAZYGE010000031.1:21822-28651 GCA_964647535.1 uncultured Proteiniphilum sp. | reverse complement strand
TTAAGATGTTCCATTCCTTCAAGATCATCTTTTGTGTATACAGGTTTTACCGGTATTTGCTCCGATGTTAGCCAATCGGCTTTGATTTCATTTTTGTTTAGCCATTCATCTACATTTGTTGTAGAAGAATCGGCTTTTTTAATGTCTATGTCCTTAAAATTAGGTTTCATATATTTAGACTTATAATTTGTTTTTAATTTCTGAGTTAAATAAAAGGCGATATAAAATTGCCTGCTGCTAATAATATACTAAAAATCAACGCCAGTTTAGATGTTCGTGCATCAAGCCAATGAATTGGCTCCAGATCGTTTTCTGTTGCCAGTTTCATAGATTTGATGTTTCTATTTGCCATAGGAAAACTTATAAGCACCAAGAATGTGAGTGGATGAAGCAGGTGAATTGTAACCATAAGAGCAATGAGTAAGTATGACACATAAACTAATGTTTGATATACTATCTGAGAGCCTTCGAGCCCCAATTTCATTGCTTGTGAGCGTGTTCCTGCTGCTTTATCCTGTTCTACATCTCGTGTGTTGTTTGCGTGTAATATTCCTACTACTAGCAGACCGGTTGGTGTGGTGATAAGTAGAATTACCCATAATAGCTCTGCCGTGAGTACGTATCCAATTCCCATAGGTACGGCCATGGCATAGCATACAAATATTAGTAATTCTCCCAATGCTACATATTTAAATTTATGATACAGAAGGATGCTGAGTACCCCCACTATTCCTATGATCAACAAAGGTAGTCCGGTATTAAAAATCAGGTATATACCTATTATACAACCAATTGTTAGCATTGTGAGCGAGTAGTACAGTACCGTTTTGGGTTTGAATATGCCCTGCACGATTAGTCGCGGTGGTCCTGTTTTCTCTTTCACATCTATTCCCTTCATGAAATCTTGATATTCATTCATTGTGTTACCGGAAACATGAAGAATAAGCATTGCAATGAATCCTAGTATTCCAAAGCCCCAGTTTACTTCAATAGGGTATTCTCCCGTTCTGAATAGGTAAAACACGTATGAATATGCTACTATTGCCGGGGATGCAGATGCAAACCAAGCCCAAGGTTGTGCTACAAGTATCCAGTTTTTTAATTTACCTCCTCCATCCATAATTTAACAGTAATGTTGGCGTATTGCGTTAGTTGTTTTATATTATCTGTTTAGCAGTTGATTGTTGAAGTTTTGTAGGGTCTCCAACACATTGGTGCGCACATGTATGAAGTGCTCAATTCCTTGAGCTTTTAGTTCATCCATAGATGCGGGTGCACCTGCAACTACTAGCAATTCATTCCCGTCTTTTAGAAGGTTGTGTGCCTCTGGTGCATAAGCTGGATATTCATCGTCGCTTGAACATAGCACTACAATATCGGCACCTTTTTCTCTTGCTGCATTAACTCCTTCTTCAACTGTTTTGAAACCAAGGTTGTCGATGATTTCATATCCTGCTGTTGCAAAAAAGTTGCTGGAGAATTGTGAACGAGCTAAGCGCATATTTAGATTTCCTATTGTTAGCATGAATGCTTTTGGCCTTTTACCACTTTTCTCTGTTGCTAAGCGGAGTTCATTGAACTCATTTGATAGTCTATTTTTATTTAAGCTCTTGAGGGGTGAGTTATTTGCTGTACTTCCACAGCCGCACCCTTGAGTTATTTCACCATCTATTTTGACCGACATGCTTTCGTTGAAGTTTGGATATTGATTGGTTCCAAGCATTATTTCACGACGGTTTGCAAGGGCTTTAAAACGCTCATCGGCAGCGGAGTTAATAGCGTCCTGAACGAAGCCTGCTTTAAGAGAGCTATAAAAGCCGGTTTCTTCTGTTTGCAAGAATAGTTTCCAAGCCTCCTCGGCTAATGAAGCAGTTAATGTTTCGATATAATATGATCCAGATGCAGGGTCTGTAACCTTATCAAAGTGTGCTTCTTCTTTTAAGAGTAGTTGCTGATTGATTGCAATTCTCTCAGAAAACTCTGTTGGTGTCTCATATGCTTCATTAAATGGGCGTACGGTTAATGAATCTACCGAGCCTAATGTAGCTGACATTGCTTCTGTTTGTGTACGAAGAAGGTTTACATATGGATCGTAAAGCGATTGGTTGAACTTAGATGTGGTTGCATGTATGTTCATTTTTGCAGCGCAGCGGCAAGTTACGTCATCAGCTTTGTTTTCGCAGTCATGTGGACATGGTGGTTTGTAGGCATTTACTATTTCTGCCCATAACCAACGTGCAGCTCTAAATTTGGCTATTTCCATGAAGTAGTTGGATCCTACTCCAAATTCGAATTTGATTTTTTTAGCTGCAGTAGATGGTTCTACACCATTTTCTATGAGTGCGGATAGTATTTGATTACCATAAGACAGAGCATATCCAAGCTCTTGGTAGCTATACGCACCGCCATCATTCATCATATTGCCTGTAATAGAAATTGCTCTGTAACGTGGCAATGGTGCTGTGATATTTGCAATTTCTACAGATTTTTCAATCCAACTTGGTTCATCAACTCCTTTTTTTAGAATCTTTCGGAATGGATCGAATTCTACTGATCCAAAACATTCAAGTGGGTTTAAATTTTGTGCGCGCACATAGTCTACAACTAGTTTTGCAAGCTCAATTGTGCGTGAGATGCATGTTCTGAAGTTAAGTTCAACTTTATCAGGTGCTAAACCATTTAAAAGTATAGCAATATTCTCTGAAGACAGTTGGTTTTTAGGTAATTGAAAGCCAAATGAAGTTACTCCTTTATTGAGCAGCGTAACTGCTTTTTTGTTTGCCTCATTAAAATCAGTTACTTTAATCTCATGTCTCACATACCACAAGTTGTCTTTTCTCGTGCTGCGAACATAAGGAAATTCACCGGGAAGATTTTCAGTGGCAGCAAAGCCTTCAATATCTTCTGCTCTGTAGAATGGATTTACATTAAACCCTTCTTTTGTTTTCCATACCAGCCTTTTTTGAAAGTCAGCACCTTTGAGGTCCTTAGTTACAACTTCCATCCACTCATTGGTGGAAACAGGAGGAAAATCTGTGAAAAGTTTCTCTCTCTGATTACTCATATCTTATTATTTATTATTATTTAGGAGAGGCAAAATTACAACATTTAGCTCTCATTTAAAAGTGTTTAGACTGTATGCAATCTATTTTATATAGATTTTTAGCTAAGCATTATTGAATTCAACTAGAAGTTTAGTTATATTTTCAACTACGGCTTGGGCAAATCGCTTGCCTTTTTCGGCTGTTGCTTTTTTTGGATTGCCAACTCCGGTGTCTTCTGACACTTCGTCCCAATTGCGTGGCATCCATCCTATATTTTGATTTAGTGCTTCTATTTTAACGGGGGTTACTGCGCCATCGCCTGCGCTTTCCATATTCACAAGCTCTGGTTTGTAATGCAACATAACTGAAGTTTCCAATTCACCTGCATGGTCATCGAGGGTTTCTTCGAAATATCCTTCGGGCGATACTACTGTCCACCAGTTTACAACTACTATTTTGAAGTGCGGAAAGGTTACGAGTAGGTCTCTTACATAAGACTTGAAGGTATTTCCTCCATGTCCGTTGATGATTACAAGTTTTGTTATTCCCTGTATATCCAGCGATGTTACTATGTCTGTAAGAATGGCCTTTTGAGTTTCACTTCTGGTGTGAATGCAAAATGGTTTATTCCACTGTCCTGCGTTTTGCGAACCAAAGTATATTGGTGGCATAACCATGCTTACTACACCATCATCATAAGCTCTTTCAGCTGAATCGCTTGCAATTTCATATGATAAAATACAATCGGTTAGATATGGGAGGTGATAATTGTGAGGTTCAACTGCTCCCCATGGGAGAATAGCAATGTTGTATTTCTGCTTAATTATTTCGCCCCAGTTTGTTTGGGATATGTGGAGGAAACTGTTTTTTGCCATATGTTGGTTTATAGTTAATTGGTAATTTTAAATTGTGATAAGCCCTTTTCGAAGGCTATAGAATGTTAGCCCCGATACTGTCTTTATACCTGTTTTACCGATTATGTTTTTTCGATGAGTTAAAACTGTATTTAAACTTATGTTTAACATGTCGGCTATTTCTTTGTTGATATAGCCTTTTACTATAAGTTTTAGTATTTCAAGCTCTCTATTTGTAAGGTGATGATCATCAATTTCGGGTCTGCTTGTATGGTCGTGCGTAATAGTGTCTTGAAGTTCACGAATTCCGCTTGAATCAAGAAGATTTAATTTAGGACTTAAGACTCTACTACGAAGCCTGTTGTGTGCAGACATATCTTTTTCAAACGAGTGTATAGAAAATATTACTGCGTAACAAAGGTTTTGATTGAAGTCTTTTGAGACATGTTTTATGAGTATATTCTTGAGGTCATAGAGTAGTTCGTCAGGGAAGTCTTCATCGTAGTTTATGAGACTTTTGAGATACTCAGACATTTTGTCTTTAAATTTAGTGAAAACAGTTTTGAGCGTTATCAACTCTTCATTAACACTTTCTGAACCATTCTCAGAGCCGCTTATTGCTATAAATGCGTTAAGGTGCTTTTCGATATTGGGGATGAGCTCATAGATGTAGTTTTCGGCGGTATGGTGAAAGTAGTCTACAATGGTTTCTGTGTCAATCTGATCTAATTGGGTTGGGATATATTCTTTATCGATATATAAGTTAAGTACTGCTAGTAAAAGAGATGAGTTTATATCATTTTCATTGCAAAGATCTTCAATTGTGCTTTCGCCTACTCCCAGTTTAATTCCAAAACGATTCAGTACAGGGATTAGCTCATTGTGCTCACATAGCAAATCAGCCATTACAGTATTTTGGTTCAGTAATTGCACTTTTCTGTTTTATTTAAATTGAATTTTCTGCGAATTCTTTTTTTAGCTTCTTCTCACGCAGGAAATGCTTTATTGCATCAACAGGATGGTAAAATATCATTCTCGGTCCCGCATAGCGCATTATAGTTCTTATCTGCTCTCTCATGTCTTTTTTGTAGCAGTGAACTGTGCATGTACCGCAGGTGGGTTTGTCCTCGCCAAATGGGCATCTTTCTAATCTTTGCAGAGCATATTCGTTTAGCTTGTTGCACTCTTCACACAACCTTTTGCCAAGTTTGTGTTTTGAGTTGCAATATATAGTGATCATTTTTCTGACAACATCTTTTTCCTTATCGTTCATAACTCCATACAGTGAGTTTGTGTTTTTGTTATATTTAAATTGAACCCAAAATTAGCTAATTTCTTGTTTATTACCAAAGTTATCTCATTAAAGCATACTCTCATAATCACGTACTGGTAATTCAATAAATCTTTTTAGGTAACTTTTTAAGCGGAGTCTTAAGTCTTAGCCAAAATTAACTTCAGAAGATGTCAGAAGTTTCTCCTTTTAATAAGTATATAATTACCTTCAAAATTCTCTTCAATTCCGTATCCTTCATTTAGTTCAATTACCCAGCCTTCACCCATTATTCTATCATCTGTAATTTCTGTTGGTTCGGAAACAACCAACCAGTGCCAATCTGACCTTAGCAGTGCCCCACCCTCTTTAACGGTTAGTATACCCCAATTATCTGAAAGTATAATTTGTGGATAGATGATACCTTCGTCTTCATCAAGAGGTATAAGGTTGGTTGGGTCGAAAGACATGGTCATATCTTCAAGTCGTATCTCAAGCCGGGTTCGTTCAAAGAATTTATCTCGGTATTCATCAAGAGATGATTGATGAATGGATGATCGACTCATCTCTTCATCAACGATTTTCTTGTATCCGTATTCGTTTGCTACCTGACGAACGTATGATTGAAGTAAAATACGTGATTCAAGGCCAAAAGCATCAGAAAAAAAGTCTGTTAGGTTTGTTTCATTGTCTGCTTTTTTGTTCCAATAATAATCTTTTTGTTGTAGAAAAAATCCGTAGACAGGGGTTGTTTCATATGCAAATGATCGTATAAAACTTTGTGATTTATCAAATTCTGCAATTCTCTTAATTAAATACTCACGCCATTCCCACTTATTTCGTCCGCTCATCATCTGACCGGTATATGTTGCCAGTCCTTCAAGTAATTCTAAATAGTTTTCTGATTGTTGCGAACCGCGATATAATATGTGTCTGTATTTCCTGAAAATTAGTGCATTTCTAAGGTGTTCTTCAGATATTTTTAATCTGCTTGATTTAAGTGCTGCTTCAAGTGCTGCTAGTTCAAGACGGAGATATATTCTGCCATCTTTTTGATCGAGATGATTATTGTTTTCTCTTATCATATTGAATCCAAGGAATGGTTGTGCTCGATGAAACAATTCATGCGTGGTTAAATCTATTCTGTCATATCTTCCCTCTGGCAAGGGTAGTTCCAACATTGCCCAATGTATACCGTTCCAAGTTATATCAGTGTTTGATACAGGCACTGTTCTAGGCAACAGCCCTATGTATATTGTATCATGTATTCCATCTTCTTTACCATCATGTAATTCATTATATATTTTTAATTCGCCGGCTTCATCCTGGACATTTGCAAAAACTTCTCTTGTTTTGGGGTCTATTAGTAGAATTGGAGCATATATATCTTTATCCCATAGTTTTATATGTCTTTCAGTAATTTCTTTTGTTTGTTCAAAATGTTGACTTATCTCTTTTATTGAATAATTTAATGTTTGAGCAAAAAGAGGTTCTGAAAGCATGTATATTTTCAATATAACTATTAGAAGTTTCATATAATTACTTCTGATATATAGTACATTTGCGCTTTAAAATTGCACTAATAATTTGAGATTTAATATTTATACTTTATTATTTGTGCTTTATTATTTCCGTTTTATAATAAACACAATCTGAGCATG
>CAZYGE010000031.1:0-21722 GCA_964647535.1 uncultured Proteiniphilum sp. | reverse complement strand
CTTTATTATTTGTGCTTTATTATTTCCGTTTTATAATAAACACAATCTGAGCATGCAAAGTTGAATAATTTTACTTCTGTCTCAAGACAATTTCTGAGAGTTTTGCGACCCAACTTCTTGGCATGAAGCGAATTGCAAATGGAGCTAATTTATTCATAAATCCGTGGATTACAGTAGTTTTACCTTTCATCATTGATTTGTAGCCTAACTCTGCTACATCTCTGGAGTTAGCAATCTTTACGTTTTTTACTAGCTGAGATGCATTCATTTTTGATATCTCACCAAAATTTGTACTTGTGGGACCCGGACAAAGTGCGGTAACTGTGATATTGTCTTTTTTCACCTCTCTGCCAACGGATTCTGAAAGATTGAGAACGAACGCTTTGGTTGCAAAATAAACAGCCATCATTGGTCCGGGTTGAAATGCGGCCGTGGATGCAATATTTAGAATTTTTCCTTCTTTTCTGCCTTTCCAGTCGTTTATATATAGATGTGTTAGTTGAGTTAGTGCAGATACATTGAGTGAGATCATATTTTCATATATTTCCCAAGGAGTATCCGCAAATACTCCATAATCACCAAATCCGGCATTATTTACAAGATAATTTATTTCAAGCCCCTTTTCTTTTACTTCACTATATAAATCTAACACAGTCTTTTTATCGCACAAGTCTTTCACTAATATATGAACTTCAACAGAATGTTTGTTCTTTATTTCTGTTTTAATCTGAGCTAAAAGATCTCTACTTCTTGCTACTAATACCAGATTACATCCATTCTCTGCAAATATATAAGCAAGTTCTTTGCCTATTCCTTTTGATGCCCCTGTAATTAATGCTGTTTTATTCATATCGCTTACGTGACTTGTCTATTCGTAAAAAGATAAAAAGCAGTATTGTAAATCCCCAAAGTGAGGAGCCTCCATAGCTGAAGAAGGGTAATGGTATTCCTATTACCGGCATAATCCCAATTACCATTCCTATATTAATTACAAGGTGAAAGAGTATTATACTAACAACTCCATATCCATAAACTCTGCCAAAGGATGATGTTTGTCGTTCTGCGAGTTTTAACAACCGTAATGTGAATATACTAAAAAGAATAAGAATTATAGCAGATCCGATAAAGCCATGTTCTTCTCCAATTGTACAAAAAATGAAATCGGTATCTTGCTCAGGTACATATTTGAGTTTTGTTTGAGTCCCGTTGAGGTATCCTTTACCGGTTAAGCCTCCTGAACCAATGGCTATTTTAGATTGCCCAACGTGGTAACCGGCTCCTCTCAAATCTTGCTCCATTCCAAGTGTGACTTTGATACGCATCTGCTGATGGTGTTGTAACACATCGTTGAAAACATATTCTGTTGATTCAAGAAAAGCAAAAGAACCAATCAGGAACAATAATATGTAAAAATAAGTTTTAGTTCTATATCGTAGGAATAGATAAATTAGGTATATAGTAGTGGAAACTAAAGCAATAAGTGTAACTAGGCCCCAGTCAATTTGCACTTCAAAAAATGAAATTATAAAAGCAATTATGTAGATGGATAATGAAAGGAGTATTATCATAAAAGCTGTTTTCTTGCGTTTCATATAACTCCAAATCATACCGGCAGTGAAGATAATCATAAGCGTAATTGAAATGATTTCACCTGTAGAGAGCATCCCAAGCTGAGTTTCCGAAAATCTTATGCCGAGTATAAAATAGGCAATTGCTGCTAACCCCATAAATAGTACGCCTCCCGGCAAGCCTTCTCTGTATAGAACCAAAATAAAACTTATATAAACAAGTGCAGTTCCTGTTTCACTTTGAAAGATGACCAGCATTACCGGCAAGAGTATAATTGTCATTACAAGTAAGAGGTTTCTCTTTTCCATCAACTTAAAATCATATGCATAAAATACTTTTGCCAAAGTAAGTGCAATAATAAATTTCATAAATTCGGCAGGCTGAAGTCGCACCGGTCCTATTATCAGCCATGATCTCGATCCATTTATCTCCTCTGCCACAATGAGTGTAATGACCAATAATATTATTCCAATAATATAAAACAAAAAGGCATATGTTTCATAAAAACTGACTTCAATCTTTAATAAAGCAAATGCGAGTAGTAGTGATGTACCAATCCAAATTAACTGAGAGCCTGCTCTTGTTGAGAGGTCAAACATATCAGTTGCATTTTCTAAATCAAAACTAGCTGCATAGATATTAAACCAGCCAAGCAATACAAATACTAGATATAGGATTAGTGTTGGTCTATCCACTTTTCCTTTATCCGAAAATTCTGTATTGCTGTATGAAACCATATTTGTAAACCTTATTAAATCCTGCTTGCAGGCATGTTTCGTGAATATACATAAGGTAGTATTTCACGTTCCATAATCATTTTCTCTAACCACTTGTCGCTTTCCGGAATTTCACCACCAAAGAATTTCTGTAGCATTAATCTGGCTATTGGCACAGCATTAGTTGCACCATATCTGCCATTTTCTACAATTACTGCGATTGCAACCTGAGGATTATCTTTAGGTGCAAAACCCATAAACATTGAGTGAGAATCACCATGAGGGTTCTCAGCAGTTCCTGTTTTTCCACATACTTCAACAAGTGGTTGTAGGTTGATACCTCTGGCAGTACCCATTGATACAGCATCTGCCATTCCGGCAACAGTAAGTTCGTAATGTTCTTTACTAATGCCGGTGTCGTGTTTAGTTGTAAAAGATGAACCTAATTCACCTCCCTTTATTTCACTAACAATATGAGGTGTATAATAATGCCCCCTATTAGCTATAATGGCCCCAAGATTAGCAATTTGTAATGGGGTTGTTAAGATTTCACCCTGACCAATTGCAATTGAGATTATATTGTGGGCATGCCATCTTTCATTATTGAGTACGTTTGCATAAAATTTACTGTTCGGTATAAATCCTCTTTTTTCAGACGGAAGGTCAACACCAAGCCGGTAACCAAAGCCCATATCTACCATGTAATCTCGCCATACATCAAAAGCTTCGTTGGTATTTGCATATTTGCTACGATTATTAAGCATATGATTTAAACCGTAACTAAAATATGAATTACAGGATGTTGTTAACCCATACTGTATGTTTACAGGCGAATGGTGTCCATGACATGCAGGTCTGCCTCCCAATGGAGCATATCCTCCATAACATGAATAGAGTGTTTGTGGAGTAACTATTTCTTCCTCGAGAAAGACTAAACCCTGTGCAGCTTTAAATGTGGAAGCAGGCGGGTAAGTTCCAGCTATCGATCTGTTTATTAAAGGCTTGTATGGATTATCAGCAAGTGATTGATAGTTTTTACTAAAATCTTTACCCGTTAAAAGTGCAGGATCATAAGAAGGAGCAGATACCATAGTTATTATTTCACCCGTTGATGGCTCTATAATCACAATACTCCCTACCTTATTTTGCATGAGCAGCTCACCATATGCCTGCATTTCGATGTCAATGCCCAGCGTTAAATCTTTACCTGACACAGGTGCTTCGTCCTGTTTACCTTCGTCGAATCGCCCTTGAACCCTGCCATGTGCATCCCGAAGCATAATCTCAACACCTTTTTTACCTCTTAAATCCTCCTCGTGAGATAATTCAATGCCAGATTTACCAACATAGTCACCTCTGACATAGTAAGGGTCCTCAGACATTTTATTTCTGTCAACTTCTGCTATATAGCCCAAAATAAGCCCCATGTTTGGGTAAGAATATTGTCTCTCAGTTCTATTTTGAATATATATTCCAGGAAATTTATACAACTTTTCCTGTAAAAGACCATACTCCTCAACATCAAGCTGCGACATAAATAACTGTGGGGTATAAGATGAGTAGCCTGGATTTCTACGTCTATCCTTCATCTCCATATCCAGCTCTTTAAATCTCTCTAAATCTATATTGAGAGTTTTGCAGAAATCTAAAGTATCAAAACGAGACATTTCTCTAACCACCATCATTACATCATAAGTTGGTCTGTTGTACACTAGCAGCTCTCCATTTCTATCATAAATAGCACCACGAGACGGATACAGTGTTCTTCGCAAGAATGCATTACTGTCTGCGTAGTCTCTATATTGGGGGCTTAAAATCTGCAAATTAAACAGTTGAATTAAATAAACAACTCCTATTATCACCACAATAGCAGCGATAATATACTGTCTGTTTGCAAAGTTCTTAGGATTGCTCACTTGATTTTTTTCTAAAAATTAAACCATCCAATGAAATTAAAATGAGTATAGAGATTATGGTGGATGATAATATTCTAATTATAGTACTTCCCGCATTGAAAAGCGTGAAAGATTCAATAAAAAACAACAGAGTTAAATGTAATAGTACTATAAATACTGTTAGTTTCACAAATTGACTTGTTCCGGTATTCATTCCGGGAACAAATTCATCAAAAATATCTCTGTCGTAAAATAAGTTTAGTATTGGGCTTCTTAATGTAGCTACAATAGTTGTAGCTGCTGCATTCATACCCGGCGTATTTAAAAATATATCTATAATCAACCCTATCAAGAAGCCTGATATAATTACATAAAAGGGATTTCTACCAATAGGCAATTT
This sequence comes from uncultured Proteiniphilum sp., assembly GCA_964647535.1. GTDB lineage: Bacteria > Bacteroidota > Bacteroidia > Bacteroidales > Dysgonomonadaceae > Proteiniphilum. Next base: position 17,142 of record CAZYGE010000031.1, on the reverse strand, counting down.
CAAAAGAAAATAGATATATAATACAGGTGTTGCATAACCAAAAACATTTATTCTGTTTAATAAATGAACTTGCAACAGAATAAGTAGGATAAATATAAAAAACTCCTGTATATATCTAATCTTCATATCATCATTACAAATTATATAGCTGAGTCATCTCTCAGCGGTCTCTTCCAGTTCTTTCTGTTCATAATAATACATATCGCTTATAATTAGAACATTTTGAAGTGAGTTAAAGTCTGTAGCGAGTTCAACATTAAAAGTATTGAAGTTATCATCTTTAGATTCGCCAATTCCATTCACAAAACCAATTACAAGGTGTTTAGGGAAAATACGAGAGAAACTGGTAACAACAGTGTCTCCAATATTATAAGTTTCATGCTTTGGCAATTCTCCCAATTGTGCATCATTAAAACTATTTCCGTTCCACGAAAGTGATCCATAATTATCTGAGTTCTTCAACTTAGCACTTAACCTGAATAGTGGGTTTATAATAGGAATTATCAGTGAAAAATTTGAAGATACATTTGACACGACTCCCACAACTCCTCTTTGTGAAATTACACCCATATCAGGTTTTATGCCATCATTTGAACCTCTGTTAACAGTAATAAAGTTGTTAATTCCCGAAAAGCTCATGTTCACTACCTCAGCTGGTATAAAATTAAACTGTGATTGTTCAATTGAGTCATTTGCAAACGCAATTACATCTGCAGAATCAACGGTATTCATATCACTTAATTGAGATCTAAGATGATAAAGTTCACTCTCCAAAGTTGCATTCTGCTCAAGCAACAGTTGATTGCTTTTCCTTAAATGTACAAAAGATATAACATTATTTGAAGCATTATAAATCCACCCCATTACATTGTTTGCAGAAGTAAGATAGACACTTCTTTGATATGAATTATTCGCAAAAACGAGATAGAAACTGAATGCTATTAACAGTACCCCAAGCATCCAGTGACTATTTCTTAGAATGAAGTTTATTAAATTGCGCATTAACGCATCAAAAAGCTGAATTTATTAATATTTCTCAAAGCTACACCTGTACCTTTTGCTACAATATGAAGAGGGTCGTCTACTACGCGGAAAGGAATACCTATCTTTTCAGTTAATCTCTTATCAAGTCCTCGGAGTAAAGCTCCTCCACCTGTTAAGTAAATACCATTGCGTACAATATCGGCATATAATTCAGGTGGTGTTTGCTCGAGAGCACTTAGCACGGCAGAATCTACCTTTGAGACTGATTTCTCAATACAGTGTGCAACTTCCTGATAAGATACCGGAACATCCATAGGTAATGAAGTCATCCTGTTTGGACCATGAACAACATAATCCTCCGGTGGATTATCCAACTCAGTAAGAACTGAGCCTACATTTATTTTTATCTGCTCGGCTGTACGATCTCCAACTTTGATGTTGTGCTGGCGTCCCATATAATCTTGTATATCCTCGCTGAAATCGTCTCCTGCAATTTTTATAGACTTATTCGAAACAATTCCACCAAGAGAAATAACTGCAATTTCCGTGGTACCACCACCTATATCGACAATCATATTACCTTCGGGGGCTTCAACATCAAGTCCAATACCCAAGGCAGCTGCCATAGGTTCAAATATCATGAATACATCACGACCTCCTGCATGCTCTGCAGAGTCACGTACAGCTCTTATTTCAACTTCGGTGCTACCCGAAGGTATGCAAATTACAACACGTAACGAGGGTGAAAACAACCCTCTCTTATGTTTGGTTGCCATTTTAATCATCTCGCGAATCATTTGTTCCGCGGCATTAAAATCTGCAATTACTCCGTCTCTCAACGGTCTAACGGTGCGAATATTTTCATGAGTCTTCCCATGCATTTGTCTCGCTTTCTCGCCAAGAGCAATCATTTTTTCGGTTTTGCGATCCAGCGCTACTATTGATGGTTCGTCCAACAATATTTTCCCTGCGCTGTTTACTATTATAGAATTGGCAGTTCCAAGATCCATTGCCAACTCCTGTGTAAATGAGAATAAGCCCATAGTTAGTTTTGTTATCAGTGTTTAAAATGTCTAGTTCCGGTTGTAACCATAGATATTCCGTTCTTATTGCAATAATCTATTGATTCAGTATCACGTATAGAACCACCCGGCTGAATTACAGAATTAATACCCGCTTTGTGTGCAATCTCCACACAATCCGGGAAAGGAAAAAAAGCATCACTTGCCATTACTGCTCCTTTAAGGTCGAAATTAAAGGATGCGGCTTTTTCTATAGCCTGTTTTAATGCATCCACGCGCGAAGTTTGACCGGTGCCACTGGCAATAAGTTGCTTATTTTTCACCAATACAATAGCATTTGATTTAGTGTGTTTCACTAATTTATTAGCAAAAAGCAAATCGTCAATTTCTGTCTCAGTGGGTTTGGAGTCGGTAACTACTTTTATGTCTGCGCTACTCTGAACGCTATCGTTTATATCTTGCAGAAGTGCACCATTTAACACTGAACGGTATTGAAGTTTCTGTTTAGCTTTTTCTATTGATTTTAAAATCAGAATGATACGATTTTTCTTCTGAAACAAAACTTCCAAAGCATCATTATCGTATCCGGGTGCTATAATTACTTCAAAGAAAATCTCATTAATAGATTCAGCAGCACCTTTATCTACATGTCTATTCGTAATTACAACCCCTCCAAATGCAGACACAGGGTCGGCTGCAAGTGCTGCACTCCACGCTTCTTTAACAGTAGGACGGCATGCCATCCCACAAGCATTATTATGTTTTAAAATTGCTAGAGATGTTTCATCAAAATCTGAGATTAGAGATACTGCTGCATCAATATCAAGAAGATTGTTATAGGAGATTTCTTTACCGTGAATTTGTTCAAATATATCATTAAAATTACCGTAAAATGTTCCTTTTTGATGTGGGTTTTCGCCATATCGCAGTTGCTTTGAATCATTTAAAGCGACACGCAATGCCGATCTATTATTATTGTCAAAGTAGTTGAAAATAGCAGAATCATACTCTGAAGTCACTTTAAAAGCTTCTGCTGCAAAATGTTTTCTTTCTTCTAATGTTGTGGATGCGTTATTATCTTTCAACAAATTTAGAAGGGGCGAATACTGTTTTTTAGATGCTACAACTAAAACATCTTTGTAGTTTTTTGCTGCGCCTCTAATCAATGAGATACCACCAATATCTATTTTTTCAATAATTTCATCCTCTGTGCCACCTTGAGCAACAGTTTCTTCAAATGGATACAGATCAACAATAACTAAATCAATTGATGGAATATCATATGATTTAACCTGTTTCTTATCTGATTCATTTTCTCTTCTATAAAGAATTCCACCAAATATTTTTGGGTGGAGTGTTTTAACCCTACCTCCAAGTATTGAGGGATATCCGCTTACATCTTCTACTGTATCACACTCATAGCCCAAAGAATCAATAAAATCCCTTGTACCACCCGTAGATATAAATTTTACTTGTAATCGATTTAACTCATGAAGAATCTCTTCTAGTCCATCTTTATGATAAACAGAAATGAGTGCTGTTTGAATCTTACGTGACATTATACAACTTTTTACCCTGTTATTTTTTAAAGTACACAAAGGTATAAAATCTATCGCTTATATGGAGAAAAATAAATTATTAGTTTTAGGCAAATCAAAAAACAGCCGGCAATCACTTACCAGCTGTTACTTGTGTTCATAATTTTCAAATAAGCCACCTAATTATTGTATCACCATATCATCTTACTTCCCAACCCAATGCACTAGCACCTAATACGGCTGCATCACTCTCTTTAAGCTCTGAGAACATCAATTTTATCTTATTTTGATAAATTGGGAGTAAATTTTCCTCCATGCTCTTACGAACCGGATCCATTATAAGATTGCCTGCTTTAGAAAGCCCACCAAAAAGAATAATAGCTTCGGGGCTTGAAAATGCAACAAAATCTGCAAATGATTCACCAAGTATTTTTCCGGTAAATTCAAATATTTCTTTTGCTATTTCATCATCTTTCATAGCTGCATCAAAAACATCCTTGGAAGTTAATTCCTCAATAGGAGTATTCCTAAGTAGAGATTTTGCATCCGGTCTTTCTTGAAGAATCTCACGTGCTGTACGAGCCATACCTGTAGCAGAAGCATAAGACTCAAGGCAACCATGTCTGCCACATCCACAAACACGACCATGCTCGCGTCTTACTATTGTGTGACCCAACTCTCCTGCAAAGCCGTCATTTCCGTATACAAGCTGTCCATTTATAACAATTCCACTGCCCACGCCGGTTCCCAATGTAATAACAATAAAGTCTTTCATACCAAGTGCGGCTCCGTATGTCATTTCACCAATTGCTGCTGCGTTTGCATCATTTGTTAAAGCTACGGGGATTCCTGTACGATCTTCAAGTAATTGTGCAAACGGAATTACGCCTTTCCAAGGTAAATTAGGTGCAAACTCAATGCTACCCGTGAAATAATTTCCGTTTGGAACACCTGCTCCAATACCTTTAATTTGATCCTTAGTTGTAATTTTACCTATTAAATCTTCAATAAGATTATTCAGCTCATCAAGATAGTTCTCAACTTCAGGGTGTTTTCCTGTTTTAATACTTCCACTTACCAGAATCTGACCTCTTTTGTCAACAATACCGGCACCAGTGTTTGTACCGCCAACGTCTATTCCAATCACATATGGTTTATCCATGATTTTGTTCTTAAAAATAATTTATCAATGATGTTTATTTATGTTACGTCTCCGCAAATATATGAATTTTTATTTTTATTTGATCTACAATACTATCATCACTTTAATATGTTAGCAACTATCGCATGTTTATTCAGAACATTAATATATTTATAGTAAAGAATATTTGTTATATATTTGCAATCTATTATTTACAATTATCGAATTAAAACAAATAAATAATAGCAGATTTCAACTATCAGAGGTCAAATGCAATCAAAACGACTTCTTATGATTTCCCGGAAAAACATTCAAACACACAAGTTTTAAATAATACAATCAAAAGAAACTGAAGAGTTTATAAACATGGAAGAAATTAAATTTTATTATGGGGAAAACATCCCTTTAGAACTACACAAAGTAAGAGTTGTACAAAAACTGCATTTAGTGCCAATTGAAAGAAGACTTGCAGCATTAGAAGAAGGAGGATATAACACATTCAGGTTATCAACCAAAGATGTGTTTCTTGATATGCTCACAGACAGTGGAACAAATGCCATGAGCGACAATCAGATGGCAGCAATGATGCAAGCCGATGATGCATACGCCGGATCTCAAAGCTTCGAACGTCTGTATACTGCGGTACAAGAAGTGTTAGGAAAAAAGTATTTCCTCCCTGTTCACCAAGGACGTGCTGCAGAAAACATTCTCTCAAATGCATATATAAAAAAAGGTAGTTTAATACCAATGAACTATCACTTTACAACTACATTGGCACATATCACCCATTATGGTGGTAAAATTGCTGAACTACTTTATGATGAAGGCTACGTAATCGATTCCAAGCATCCTTTTAAGGGAAATATGAATATCGAAAAGCTTGAAGAGATTATTAAAATTCATGGTCCTAAGAATATCCCTTTTATCCGCATGGAAGCATCAACCAACTTAATTGGAGGACAACCATTTTCAATTCAAAACCTCAGGGATGTAAGAGCCGTAGCAGATAAATACAATATTCGTCTTGTACTCGATGCCAGCTTACTTGGAGAAAACGCATATCTTATACATCTTCGCGAAGAAGAATTTAAAGACAGCTCTTTAGGAGATATTATTAAATTAATGACCGATCTTTCTGATATTGTTTACTTCTCTGCACGTAAACTTAGCTCTTCACGCGGTGGTGGAATTTGCACAAACGATTTGGATATATATCGGGAGATGGAAGCACTTGTGCCACTTTTTGAGGGGTTCTTAACTTATGGTGGAATATCTGTGCGTGAAATTGAAGCAATGGCGGTAGGGCTTTATGAAACTTTAGATGAATCAATGATACGTCAGAGCCCAGATTTTATTGCATATCTTGTTAATAGCTTAGAATCTCATGGCGTACCAATGGTAACTCCTGCCGGTGTACTGGGAGCTCATGTAAATGCAATGAAAATATGCGAGCATATTCCGCAAAGCCAATATCCGGCTGGTTCTCTTGCTGCTGCGCTTTTTCTTATATCGGGGATTAGAGGAATGGAGAGAGGCTCAGTTTCAAACCAAAGAGATGAGTATGGTAATGAAACATATGCAGATATGGAGCTGGTACGTCTTGCAGTACCTCGTAGAGTTTTTACTTTATCTCAAATAAAATATGTTGCCGACAGAATGGCATGGCTATATGAGAACCGTGCTCTAATTGGTGGATTACGCTTTGTGTATGAACCTCCCGTACTTCGTTTTTTCATGGGTGGTCTTGAGCCCATAAACGATTGGCCTCAAAAACTAATTGCAAAATTCAAAGAGGATTTCGGAGAAAGCCTATAAAACTTCAATATTATCCAGATTTGGTTTGCTACCAAGAATTTTAATTGTAATTTTAAACAAAAATATTTTTAAAAGATTATTCAACATAAAAAAAATTACTCAATATGAAAAGTCTATCATTACCACTAATCCTCTTCCTTTTATTAGGAACAATAAATATCAATGCTCAAGAAATAATTGCTCATCGTGGTTATTGGAAAACAGAAGGGTCTGCTCAAAACTCAATTGCTGCTCTAAAAAAAGCAAACGAAATTAATGTATATGGTTCAGAAGTTGATATTTGGTTATCATCAGACGGAATACCGGTTGTAAATCATGATGCAGATGTAACACTTGAGGGTGAAAAACTTATTGTTCAGGATACCCCTTATGCCACATTAAGAAAAGTAAAACTTTCAAATGGCGAACATCTCCCAACTGTCGAAGAATATCTCGACACCTTTGAAGATTGCAACAACATCAAACTAATTATTGAGTTTAAAACCCATAAATCAAAAGATAGAGAAGATGAACTTGCACGCAAAGTAGTTGATATGGTAAACAGCAGAGGATTACAAGACAGAGTTGAATATATTTCATTTGGTATTAATTTTGTGCAACAGGTAAAACGTCTAGCTCCTCAAGCTCCCAATTATTATCTTAACGGAGACTTAACTCCTCAGATATTGAAGAAAATGGGCTTAACCGGACTCGATTATAATCGTAATGTAATTAAGAAAAATCCGCAATGGGTTACACAAGCACATGACCTCGGACTCAAAGTTAATGTTTGGACAGTCAACAGTCTCGAAGATATTGATAAAATGATAGAGCTCAATGTAGATTTTATAACAACTGACGAACCATTGCTTGTTAGAGAAAGATTGAACAAATGAAATTATCTGAACAGCTCAAATTAGCAGTTGAAATAGCAATCTCAGCACACGATGGGCAGTTCGATAAATTCAACGGACGCCCATATCTTGAACACCCATTTAGAGTAATGAATGCTGGGCACACTCTGAAAGAAAAGATTGTAGGAGTTCTTCACGATGTAGTTGAAGATACTTACTGGACACCTAATAAACTCAAGGATAAAGGCTTTTCACAAGAAATTGTAGAAGCCGTAGATGCAATTAGCAAACGAGACAAAGAGGCATACGATGATTATATGCGGCGAGTCCTTAACAACCCAATTGCAGTTAGAGTTAAAATGAATGATCTTTCTGACAACATGGATATCCGTCGTTGGAACGAAATTCAAGAAAAAGATATTCCTCGTTTACAAAAATATCTTTCTGCTTATAAACAACTAACTGAGATTGAAGAAAAAGAATAATCTTTCAAAAGTGAGTACTAATAAGTTTAATAGCAATTCTGCGGGTATATATTTACACATTCCATTTTGTAAAACTAGATGTACTTATTGCGATTTCTATACCCTAACGAATGAAACCCAAATTGACAATTTTGTAGATGCAATTTGTTCCGAAGCAGCAATAAGGAGTGTAGACACAAAAGAAAATATTAAAACCATTTACTTCGGTGGAGGCACTCCGTCACGTCTAAACAAAAATCAATTTGAGAAAATATTTGAAGCCCTATATAACAACTACACAATTGATCCGGAGGCTGAGATTACAGTAGAAGCAAACCCCGATGATCTATCGGAAGATTATATAAAAAGATTGTCTGAACTTTCTGTAAATCGTTTAAGTATCGGTATTCAGAGTTTTAATGATAAAGAGCTAGTATTTCTTAGCCGACGACACACATCACAACAAGCAGTGAATTCAGTAAATTTGGCTCAAAGATATGGTTTTAACAACATAAGCGTGGACCTTATGTATGGTTTACCCAATCAAACTAAAGAAATCTGGAGTGAAAATCTTAAGAAGACTACAGATCTGGGAATCCAGCACCTTTCGGCATACCATCTTATATATGAAGAGAAAACAAAAATGTACAATATGCTTAAAGCAGGTAGCATCAAACCTATAGAGGAAGAGCTTAGCACTGAAATGTTTTCAATGTTAATAGACTGGATGAAAAGACACGGTTTTATACAGTACGAAATCTCTGCTTTTGGTATTGAAGGTCATTTTTCCCAACACAACACATCCTATTGGAAAAACAGAAAATATGTGGGATTAGGACCTGCTGCACATTCTTATGACGGCTATGACAGATCTTGGAATATTGCGTCACTAATTAGATATATAAAAGGTGTAGAAACAGGAAAATTAGAACGTCAGGCAGAACACCTCAGCTTAAATGAAAAATACAATGAATTTATCCTTACCGGCCTAAGAACAATGTGGGGCATCAATTTGAATGAAATGAAAACAATGTTCAATGATAAACTATATAACTATTGCATGGAAAATTCCCAACGCTATATAAACACAGGGAAATTATCCATACAAGATGATACTATGAAACTGACCCGAGAGGGTATATTCATTTCAGACGGAATCATGAGCGACTTAATGATGGTCTGACGATTTAATGAAGGTCTAACTCTAAATGATGGTGGTGCGTCTCTTAATAAATTATCAAACTTATTAATTAAGGTCGTTAACTTAATCCCTCAATCTCCCCGTTAACAATATCAATCCTTTTTGCTTGCGGATCTGCGGGAAGACCAGGCATACGCATCATTTCACCTGCAATTGCAACAATAAACTCCGATCCCTGATTAATAACCAAATCATTTATTTTTAGCCTAAAATCATTTGCAACACCATACCATTTTGGATCTGCAGAAAAAGAATACTGAGTTTTTGCAATACAAACTGGCATACTTTCAAGTGAAGTGCCTTCAATCGACCTAAGCTTTTTCAAAGCTAATTCACTAAAAACTACATCACGTGCACCATAAATCTTTGTTGCGACTTCCGATATCTTAACCTCAACAGAATCTTTTTCACTATAAGTGAACTTTAAATCGCCCGAAGGTTTACTTTCAATTGCCTCCACAACTTTTTCTGCAAGATCCACAGCACCTTCACCACCTTTACTAAAAGAGTCATTAACTGCAAATAGAACACCTCTGTCATTGCAAAATTGTCTTACAACATCAATCTCCTCTTTTGTATCTGTCGCATATTTGTTAAACGCAACCACCACAGACTGACCAAACGAGCTAATATTATCGAGATGCTTTTTAAGATTACCAAGCCCTGCTTTTAATCCTTCTACATTTACCAACCTTATATCCTTTTCAGCTACACCACCATGCATTTTAAGGCCTTGTGCAGTAGCTACAATAACTGTAAGTTTGGGTCGTAATCCACTTTTCCTACATTTAATATTAAAGAATTTCTCAGCTCCAAGATCAGCACCAAAGCCTGCCTCCGTCACAACATAATCACCATAAGACATCGCCATCTTAGTTGCCAGAACTGAATTACATCCATGCGCGATATTTGCAAAAGGACCGCCATGAATAAAAGCAGGAGTATTTTCGGTAGTCTGCACCAGGTTAGGATGAATTGCATCCTTCATTAATACCGTAATAGCACCTGCAACACCTAAATCTTTGACAGTAAAAGATTCTCCGTTTCTTTTATATCCTAGCAGAATATTCTCAATTCTGCGTCTGAGATCATCTGCATCCTCCGAAAGACAAAGAATTGCCATCAACTCGGATGCAGCAGTGATATCAAAACCCGCCTCCTGTGGAATTCCGTTAGCCGGCCCTAATCCGGTAACAATGTATCTTAAACTCCTGTCATTAACGTCCAACACTCTTTTCCATAGTACCTCTTTTAATGCATCTTCAGTACCTTGTACACGAGAGTTATAATTATCTAAAAGAGCAGAAATTGTATTATGTGCTGTCGTAACAGCATGAAAATCTCCGGTGAAATGAAGATTGATGTTTTCCATTGGCAGTACCTGAGCATAACCTCCGCCCGCTGCACCGCCTTTCATACCAAATACCGGTCCTAAAGATGGTTCACGCAATGCAACTATTGCTTTTTTTCCAATATTATTAAGCCCAAGTGTTAATCCAATTGAAACAGTTGTTTTTCCGATTCCTGCCTTGGTAGCTGTTATAGCAGTTACAAGTATCAGATTACTCTTATCAATTTTTTCCTTATCAATAAGATTAACAGGAATTTTTGCCATGTGTCTTCCGAAACTAATTACCTCATCTCTTGGAATTCCTATTCCTTCGGCAATATCTTTAATTTTGATTAATGGTGTTTCTCTTGCAATTTGAATGTCTGATTTCATTTGTATATTTTATATTATAACTTCTTTTCTAGCATAGCAATCTGATCACGCAATTGTGCAGCTTCTAGAAACTCCAGCTTCCTGGCTGCATTGAGCATAGCTTTGCGGGTTTGCTCTATTTTAGTTTTCAAATCATCTTCGGTAGCATATTCCTGCAGAGGCTCTGCAGCCAATGAACTATAATCCGGTTCAATATATGCCTTTGCTTCAATAGAACTGGTATACTCCTTACTTAATGATGATGAGTGCCCTCTTCTAATCTGTGTAGGAGTAATACCATGTTCTTCATTATAACTCATCTGTTTCTCTCTCCGGCGATTGGTCTCATCTATAGTCATCTTCATGCTGTTAGTAATCTTATCGGCATAAAAAATCACTTTACCATTAACATTACGTGCAGCTCTACCTGCAGTTTGAGTTAGTGAACGATGAGAACGTAAAAATCCTTCCTTATCTGCATCAAGTACTGCAACTAAGGAAACCTCAGGCAGGTCAAGCCCTTCACGTAGCAGATTCACCCCAATTAACACATCAAACAGTCCTATTCTTAAATCATCCATTATTTTCACCCTGTCAAGCGTTTCCACGTCTGAGTGAATATAATTACATCTAACACCATTTCCTGTTAGATAATCTGTCAACTCTTCTGCCATCCTCTTAGTTAATGTTGTAACCAGAACCCTCTCATCTTTCTCAGTACGCTGCTGTATTTCCTCCATCAAATCATCAATCTGATTCATGCTGGGGCGCACATCTATCGGTGGATCAAGCAAACCAGTCGGACGTATTAACTGATCTACAATAATACCTTCAGACTTTTCCAATTCATAATCTGCCGGCGTTGCACTTACAAAAATTGTCTCCGGAGTAAGAGCTTCAAACTCTTCAAATTTAAGCGGTCGGTTATCAATTGCAGCCGGCAACCTAAAACCATACTCCACAAGATTTGTTTTACGTGAGTGATCACCACCATACATTGCACGTATCTGGGGAATGGTAACATGACTCTCATCTATTACAGTGAGGTAATCATCAGGAAAGAAATCGAGAAGGCAGAATGGTCTTGTACCCGGAGCACGTCCGTCAAAATAGCGAGAATAATTTTCAATGCCCGAGCAGTAACCAATCTCTTTTATCATTTCCACATCATAGGTTACCCTTTCATAAAGACGTTTAGCCTCCAAAGGCTTGCCAATCTCTCTAAAAAACTCTACCTGCTTACCCATGTCAATAATAATCTCATCAACAGCTCTATTAATCCTTTCTTGTGTTGTCACAAAAAGATTGGCAGGAAATATACGATAAGCATCAAACTTTTCTGTAGTAACTCCCGAAAGCGGATCCACAGACTCTATACTCTCTATCTCATCACCCCAAAAAATTACTCTTATAATATAATCGTGATATGCTAGAAAAACATCTACGGTATCGCCCTTAACCCTGAAATTACCTCGGTCAAACTCCACAGTTTCATTTCTAGAATAAAGGCTGGATACCAAAAGACGCAGTAACTCATCACGATCTATTTGTTGTCCCACCTCAACCTCAATAGTAGTATTTTGAAAATCCTCAGGATTACCAATACCATAAATGCACGAAACGGAAGAAACAACAATAACATCACTCCTGCCCGATAATAGAGAAGATGTAGTTGCCAGTCTCAGCTTTTCTATCTCATCATTGATTGAAAGATCCTTCTCTATATAAGTATCAGATGTAGGCAGATAAGCCTCAGGCTGATAATAATCATAATAAGACACAAAATACTCAACAGCATTATTAGGAAAAAAACTCTTGAATTCGCTATACAATTGCGCAGCAAGTGTTTTATTATGACTAAGTACCAAGGTTGGTTTATTAACTTGCTTTATTACATTAGCAATTGTAAATGTTTTCCCAGAGCCGGTTACTCCCAAAAGAGTCTGATATGGCTCCTTTTGATTAAGACCTTCAACAAGAGCTTTAATCGCTTCCGGTTGATCGCCCGTAGGTACAAATTCAGATGTAAGTTGAAATTCCATAATAATAATAATTTAATTAGGGTGCACCGTAGTATGGTTTAGTTTCATAAATACTATAAATCTCAAAATCTGAATTCATTGTAATATGTGCTATATAGCCCGGAACTAAAATATTTGAACCACTCTCTGTATATGATTTTACAAGAGGCACATTTACTTCATAACCTCCATTTGTCATTCTCTCATATTTAACATCTTCAAGACTAGGCGAAAAATTTATTCTTGACCGCCCTACTTGTGCAGCTGTAACCATCAACTCTCCAATAATTCTTTCACGTGAAGCACCCCCTGAATCAAAAAATCTTTGCACATGCGGTGATAAGAACTGAAACATACCTGTATGATTGATTAAAGATAACGATGAGTAAAAACCATTGACTGTAGTTCTTATCGAATCCATTTCCTCATTGTTTACCGGTGATGATTGGTATAACCAATTGTATCTTTTTTCTGCTTCTGCCCGGTACTCACCTCTTAACATTCCGTTTTGTGCGTTTTGTAAGTACTCTGAATATGACTGCGTTGTATTGGTTTTTAAAGCAACTATCCATGACAATGAATCCAATCGAAGATTTGCAAGTGGCAAATATGGAGAATTGCTAAATTGATTAATGAAACCGGTTAGCTCCGATATATTTTCCGACTCTTTTAGATTTCCCCAAATTATAGCCTCATCCTGCTTGAGTTTCATTAAACCCGTCTGCGCATCATCAAAGTGAATCCCCGAAGGGTGAGACTCAATATATGTTAGATATCCCTCAACACTATTCTCTTTTAATGCAGTCTCCCATGCACTCCTCTCCAAATTATTCTCGCGAATGGTTTCATTGTAAACAAAGAAAAGAGCAACTAATATTAAAGCAGAAATAAGTATTATCAGAAATCTGTTTAACGGTTTTCTTCTGTTGTTTTTCTGAGAATCGTCATTGTTGGAAGAATAATCATAATCCGAATCGTTATTATTGAGTGATTCCTTCTCTTTATAATTATTCTCAACTACTTCTCCAACTTCTTTTATTTCTTCTTCCTCAACAACCTCAACAACTTCTTCAGTTTCTTGCTCAAAATTATCTGTATTTAATCCTTCTGCCTGAAGATCTTCTTTCCGAGAATCTAATATTCGGGAATCTGCTGTCTCAATATCTTTAGGTAACTCTACTTCATAGTCAGACTGCACTTTTTTTGCACAACTGTTACAAAAAAGTGAATCTTCCGATCTGTTATTTCCACAAAGGGGGCATTTATAAGACATATAGTCAGTAGAATTTTATCAAATACAAATATACGAATGTTTTAAGTGCGTATCTTATTTTTGCGAAGATAATCAAATTTAGTACTTTTGGCACGAAATAATAAGTCAAATCAATGCCCCTACCCGAAATTATCAAAGCTGAGCTGCTCGAAATTGATCATGCGAAAAAGATTCTAATATGTTATTCAGAAGATTATCACGACTCCTCATTAATTGTAAGATATGGAGTGAGCCCTGAAAACATTGAATTCAACAGTTCTGTAGAACATTTTTGGAAAGGAGCCAAGTTGAATATTTTAGACTGCATTATAGATGAAAATGGATTTTTAGTACCATCATACATAATTCTTGAACCCGATTATCTTATAGATGCATCTGCCATTGCCGAATGTTTTCAAGATTATTCTATCTCCCCGCTTCATTATTTCAGAAGAAAATTCGAAAATATTGAAAACCGATCCTATCTGCTCTTGGGAAATCTATCCAACTTTTTTCTAGATGAGTTGATTTTTGCAGAAGACATAGATAAAGTTTCATTCAATGATGTATTCCTTCGTTCATTCAAACAATCACCTTTTGAATACACCAGCTGTGAAGACATTCGATCTGATTCTGATTTCCGTGAATTCATGAACAAAGCTCAACTAAGATTTGAAAACATAAAGAGAGTTATCAAAAATGATTTTCCTTCAATTGGCATTGATGTTAATCATTGCACATTAGAACCCTCATTCTTTTGTGTGAAATATGGCTTTCAAGGAAGGCTCGACCTCCTTTATACACAAGAACTTTCATCCGAAGCTAAAATAATTGAACTTAAATCGGGTCGCCTCCCCTATCCTGCAATCGACACTACTAAAATTGCACTAAACCATAAAGTTCAAACATACATATACAGACTAATGGTAGAAAGTGTCTTTGCCGAAGATAAAAACTATGTTGATGCGTCAATTCTGTATGCGGCCGCCAGCAATCCGGGTGAAAATGTACGCAATGCAATACTAAATGGCACACTCGAAAAAGCAATCTTAAACCTCCGTAATCACATAATAATCAATGAACATAAAATTATTAATGATGAAATAAACCACATAGAGGAAGTTTTTAATTCCATCATTGATCAAATTAAAACTGATTACAGACTTCCGGCATTTTATGTAAATAATATCAAGAAAATCGAATCAGTTTTATCTCGCTCAAGTGCGCTTGAAAAAATCTATTTATATAGGTTTATTAAATTTATATCTCGTGAAATATACCACCATAAAATTGGTGACATAGAACACGAAAGCCCAATTGGGGTTGCATCTTTATGGAACAGTAACTTTCAAGAGAGGATAGATGCTTTAGATATGATGCTCAACCTCACTATTCTAAGTATCGATGAGAGTGATGATGACATGACAATTATATTTCACAGAAATAATAATAACACCGCAGTTGTCAACTTCCGAGAAGGCGACATCTGTATTGTTTACCCCAGAAGCGATGAAGGTGACACTGTTCTTAATAAACAAATCCTAAAGGGCACAATCGTAAAACTATCAACAGATGAAGTGGTTGTAAGATTTAGATATAAGCAAAAGAACCGTGATTACTTCGCAAACGCACCGCGGTGGGCTATCGAACACGACTCATCAGACACCTCCTATAATAATATGTATAGATCACTTTTCGATTATATCTCTGCACCGGGATCGAAGAAGAATTTACTTTTAGGTTTGAGACCTGCAAGTATCGAAGACAAGCAATCTATCACTCAAACGAATCTACCAATACATACAACCCATGAAATTATTCCCAAGTCAAAATTAAACGAGTCTCAAGAATACCCCGAAAATATTATAAAAAAGGCAATTGAAGCTGAAGATTACTTTCTTATTGTTGGTCCTCCCGGCACCGGAAAGACATCAATATTTGCACGTAGATTAATAGAAGAATACCACAAACGCCCCGACACCAATATAATGGTAATAGCATACACAAACCGAGCAGTTGATGAACTATGTGAAGCTATTAATGATGCATTTAATTGCACCGAAAGCGCATGTGAAGAATATATCAGAATTGGGAGTGAGTTATCCTGTGCACCACAGCATCGCCACAGATTATTAAAAAACATATCTGAAAAAGCACCAAACAGAGATTCGTTGCGAGAAACTATTCATAATTGCAGAATATGGGTATCAACACTCGCCTCAATTACAGGTAAACTCGAGATATTCTCATTAAAAGAATTTCAGGTAGCCATCATAGACGAAGCATCACAAATTCTTGAACCTCAAATCATTGGGTTATTGCCAAAGTTTGAAAAATTCATAATGATAGGCGACCACAACCAACTCGCAACCATAGTTTTACAAGATAAATCACATTCAAAAATATCCGAGTCTCAATTAAATGCAATTGGTATTATAGATTGCAGGGACTCCTTCTTTGAGCGTCTATTGCGCAAATGCATGCAAATGGATTGGACGCACTCATTTACTCAACTAACACAACAGGGAAGAATGCATATTGATATAGCAGAATTTCCCGCAAATAATTTTTACACCGAAGGGCTCACTCCTGCACTGGAGTGGCAGTCATCCGAATGGACAATGAATTTTAATAGTGATAATCTATTAGATCAGCAATTAGATTATCATGTAGCAAACCATAGAAACATCTTTTTCTCAACTGAAATTATAAATACTCCCTCAGCATCAAATAAAATAAATGAAACAGAAGCACAGGTAGTAGTGCAACTTCTACAGTCCATCATAAATGTCTATTCACATAACGATAAATCTATCGATTTTAATACCATTGGTGTTATTGCACCATACAGGAATCAGGTAGCGCTTATAAGAGACAGAATTACTAAATCGAATATCCCCAATTCAGATAAAATTATGATTGACACAGTTGAGCGTTATCAAGGCAGTCAGCGTAACATTATAATAATGTCATTCTGCCTAAACCAAGAAAGTCAAATGAAGTTTCTATGCAACCTCAACCACGATGGCACCGTAGACCGCAAACTGAATGTTGCAATAACCCGCGCAAGAGAGCAACTTTTCTTAATTGGCAATGCACGCATCCTGCAAAAACATCCCATTTATGCAAGACTTCTTGATTTTTATGGGGAGAAGAAGGTTGTATTGAA
>CAZYGE010000030.1:0-28844 GCA_964647535.1 uncultured Proteiniphilum sp. | reverse complement strand
TACGGGTCTAGCTCAGTTGGTAGAGCACTGGTCTCCAAAACCAGTTGTCGGGAGTTCGAGCCTCTCGACCCGTGCAAAATTATCTGAATTAGATGAAAAAAATAGTTGCATATATCAAGGATTCTTATAACGAATTAGTTCATAAGGTTACTTGGCCTACTAGAGAAGAGTTAGCCGGAAGTACGGTGATTGTATTGATTGCTTCCCTTATAATTGCCCTGATCGTATTTGGCATGGACTCTTTATTTGAGTGGATTCTAAAAATCCTCTACGGTATTTTATAAATCTGAAGATAAGACATAATGACTGAAGAGAGAAAAAAATGGTACGTTTTACGTTCCGTTAGTGGAAAAGAGAATAAAGTCAAAGAATATCTTGAATCAGAGATACAAAAAACCGACTGGGGAAAATTTATTTCTCAGGTACTAATTCCAACAGAAAAGACTTTTACGGTACGTAACGGGAAAAAGGTGATGAAAGAACGCGCCTATCTTCCAGGATACATACTTATTGAGGCCGAACTGACGGGAGAGGTAATTCATGAACTTAAAAGTATCAATTACGTAGCGGGCTTTCTACCCAGTACAACTAATCCTCAACCTTTACACGAGTCAGAGGTTAAGCGTATTTTGGGTACAATGGATGAATTGGAAGAAGCCGGCGAAGATATGGATATGAAATACTATGTTGGTGAAAACGTGAAAGTGACTAGCGGTCCTTTCAGCAGTTTCTCCGGTGTAGTTGAAGAAGTTAATGATGAGAGAAAGAAACTCAAAGTTATGGTTAAAATTTTCGGAAGGAAACAACTTCTGGAATTAAGTTATATGCAAGTAGAGAAAGAATAATCAGTTATTTGGTTACGCAGATTCTGTAAATTCTTCATAGTGTTTCGAAAACCAATTAATTAAAATCAAGAAAATGGCTAAAGAAGTTGCCGGACAACTAAAATTACAAATTAAAGGAGGTGCTGCAAATCCATCACCCCCTGTAGGACCTGCATTAGGTTCTA
Organism: uncultured Proteiniphilum sp.; assembly: GCA_964647535.1. Lineage (GTDB taxonomy): Bacteria > Bacteroidota > Bacteroidia > Bacteroidales > Dysgonomonadaceae > Proteiniphilum. The sequence continues at coordinate 27,835 of CAZYGE010000030.1, read as the reverse complement.
AAGGGATTAATATTATGGATTTCTGCAAGCAGTTCAATGCCAGGACTCAAGACAAAGCTGGAAAGGTGTTGCCTGTGGTAATAACTTACTATGCTGACAAGTCGTTTGATTTTATTGTTAAATCGCCACCAGTTGCTATTCAACTTTTAGAAGCAAGTAAACAAAAAGGAGGATCAGCAGAGCCTAATAGATTAAAGGTTGCTGCAGTTACCTGGGAGCAGGTTCAAACTATCGCTCAGGACAAAATGACCGACTTGAATTGTTTCACACTTGAATCAGCAATGAAAATGGTAGCCGGTACGGCTCGAAGCATGGGTATCACAGTTAAAGGAAAGTTTCCTGCAAATATTACAAATTAAAACTTCAATTGAGAAATGAGTAAACTGACAAAAAATCAAAAGTTAGCTTTTAGCAAGATTGAAGTGGACAAATCCTATTCACTAAAAGAGGCATCTCAGCTGGTAAAAGATATTACAACTACCAAATTTGATGCTTCGATTGATATCGATGTGCGCTTAGGCGTAGATCCTCGAAAAGCTAACCAGATGGTAAGAGGTGTTGTATCTCTGCCACATGGAACCGGTAAACAAGTTAGAGTTCTTGTATTGTGTTCTCCTGAAGTCGAAGCTGAAGCTAAAGAAGCTGGTGCAGACTATGTAGGACTAGATGAATATATCGAAAAAATAAAAGGTGGTTGGACTGATGTTGATGTGATTATCACTCAGCCGCAAATTATGGGTAAAATTGGTGCTTTAGGGCGAGTTCTAGGACCACGCGGATTAATGCCTAACCCAAAAAGCGGAACCGTTACTACTGACGTGGCAAATGCTGTGAAAGAAGTAAAACAAGGTAAAATCGACTTTAAAGTAGACAAAGCCGGTATTATTCATACATCTGTGGGAAAAGTATCATTTACGCCAGAGCAAATTAAAGACAACGTTAAAGAATTCGTTCAAACGTTGATTAAATTAAAGCCTACGGCCGCAAAGGGTACATATATTAAGAGTATTTATCTTTCTAGCACAATGAGTCCAGGAATTAAGCTGGATACTAAAGCATTAGAAGAATCAAAATAATTAGGAATCAATGAAAAGGGAAGATAAACAACAAATAATAGAACAACTAACTGCTGACATTCAGGAGTATGAAAATTTCTATCTTACTAACATCTCAACATTAAATGCAGAGAAAACTAGTAAGCTTAGAAGTGAGTGCTTCCAAGAAGATATTAAGCTGGTAGTAGTTAAGAATACCTTGTTGCAAAAAGCATTCGAATCGCTGGAAGGAAACTATGAAGAGTTGTACCCGATATTAAAAGGTAATACAGCTGTGATGTTCTCAAATACAGCAAATGCTCCGGCTAAAATTATTCAAAAATACAAAGCTGACAAAGTACCTTCTTTAAAAGGTGCATATGTTCAAGAAAGCTTCTTTATTGGTGCTGAAAACCTTAAAGATCTTGTAAGTATTAAGAGTAAAACAGAGCTTATTGGAGATGTTATTGCATTGCTGCAATCTCCAGCAAAGAATGTTATTTCTGCACTTCAATCAGGTGGTTCTACAATACATGGTGTATTACAAACTCTTTCAGAAAGAGAAGAATAACTATACACAAACAACAAACAAACAGAATTAGTAATCAATAATTAAACAAATACAAAAAATGGCAGACATAAAAAAATTTGCTGAAGACTTAGTTAACTTAACAGTTAAAGAAGTTAATGAATTAGCTGAAATTTTAAAAACAGAGTACGGTATCGAACCGGCTGCTGCAGCTGTTGCTGTTGCTGCAGGTCCTGCCGGCGGCGGAGAAGAAGCCGTTGAGGAAAAAAACTCTTTCGATGTAATACTTAAAAGTCACGGATCAGCTAAACTTGCTGTAGTAAAAGCAGTTAAAGAGCTTACTGGTCTAGGTCTAAAAGAGTCAAAAGATTTAGTTGACGCTGCTCCAAGTGAATTGAAAAAAGGTGTAACAAAAGAAGAAGCGGAAGCTTTGAAAAAACAACTTGAAGAGGCTGGAGCAGAAGTTGAGCTTAAATAACATTTACCTAAGTTAGGTTAATTCGGTTAGGAATCTTCCGTATAGAAGGTTCTTAACCTTTTCTGTCAATATATATTAGGTTCATAAACTCATTCCTATGTCTTCAAACAAAGCCAATCAAAGAATAAATTTTGCGTCGATTAAAAATCCGCTTAACTTCCCTGATTTTCTGGAAGTTCAATTACAGTCATTTCAGGATTTCATTCAACTCGACACACCACCAGAAAGTAGAAAAAAGGAAGGATTGTATAAGGTTTTTACTGAAAATTTTCCAATTACAGATACCAGAAACAACTTCGTTCTTGAGTTTTTAGATTACTATGTAGATCCTCCACGATATTCGATTGATGAATGTATAGACAGAGGACTAACATATAGTGTGCCTCTAAAAGCTAAGCTTTATTTGTATTGTACCGATCCTGATCACGAAGATTTTACTCCTGTGATTCAAGATGTTTACTTAGGGACAATTCCCTATATGACCGAAAAAGGTACATTTGTAATAAATGGAGCAGAGCGTGTTATTGTATCGCAACTTCATCGTTCTCCGGGCGTGTTCTTCGGACAAAGTTTGCATGCTAATGGAACAATCCTTTATTCCGCACGTGTAATACCATTTAGAGGTTCTTGGATAGAATTTGCAACTGATATCAATAGTGTCATGTATGCATATATCGACCGTAAAAAGAAATTACCTGTTACAACACTACTTCGTGCCATTGGTTTCGAGAATGATAAAGATATTCTGGAAATATTTGATTTGGCTGAAGAGGTGAAAGCCAATAAAACCAATCTCAAGAAAGTATTAGGGCGCAAATTAGCAGCTCGTGTACTTAAATCTTGGATGGAAGACTTTGTTGATGAAGATACTGGTGAAGTAACTTCGATTGAGAGAAATGAAGTTATTATTGAGCGTGAAACCATATTGGAGCAGGAACATGTAGATGAAATCCTTGAATCGGGAATTGCTTTTATCTTACTTCATAAAGAGACAGCAAATACTACCGACTATTCAATAATATACAATACTCTGCAAAAAGATCCGAGTAACTCGGAGATTGATGCTATTCGTCATATATACCGATTATTACGTAGCGCCGAACCGGCAGATGATTCAAGTGCTCGTGATGTTATAAACAATCTGTTTTTCTCAGAAAAAAGATATGATTTAGGTGATGTAGGACGATACAGAATTAATAAGAAACTTAATCTCGAGATTGAAAATGAAATCCGTGTACTTACTAAAGAGGATATCATTGAGATTATTAAATTCTTAATAGAGCTTATCAACTCTAAAGCTGTGGTTGATGATATTGACCACCTTAGCAACAGAAGAGTACGTACTGTTGGTGAACAACTCTACACTCAGTTTGGCATAGGGCTTACCCGTATGGCGCGTATTATTCGTGAAAGGATGAACGTTAGAGACAACGAAGTCTTTACCCCTATCGATCTGATTAACGCAAAAACAATATCTTCCGTAATTAATACATTTTTCGGAACCAATGCGTTGTCTCAGTTCATGGACCAAACTAACCCATTAGCGGAAATAACACACAAACGACGTTTATCTGCACTCGGCCCGGGTGGACTCTCAAGAGAGCGTGCCGGATTTGAGGTTCGTGACGTGCATTTTACTCATTATGGACGACTTTGTCCTATTGAAACCCCTGAAGGTCCGAATATCGGATTGATATCATCACTCTGCGTTTATGCTAAAATAAACGACCTTGGATTTATTGAAACTCCTTACCGTAAAGCAGGTGACGGGGTAGTAAATATAAATAATGATGAGGTTATTTATCTTGCAGCTGAAGAAGAGGAAGATAGAGTAATTGCACAAGGGAACGCTCCCTTAGATAAGAAAGGGAAATTCATCAATCCACGTGTTAAAGCAAGGAGAGATGCGGATTATCCAGTAGTTGCACCTGAGCAAGTGGAACTTATGGATGTTTCACCTATGCAAATTGCATCTATTGCAGCTTCATTAATTCCATTCCTTGAACATGATGATGCGAACCGTGCATTAATGGGATCTAATATGATGAGACAGGCAGTGCCACTTGTCAGACCTGAATCCCCAATTGTGGGAACCGGAATTGAAAACCAAGTTATTCATGACTCACGTTCTCAAATTGTATCAGAAGGTAATGGAGTAATTACATATGTTGATGCAACTACAATTAAGATAAAATACGATAGAAGTGAGGAAGAGGAGTTTACAAGTTTTGAAGATGCAGAGAAAACTTATAATATCCCCAAATTCCGCAAAACTAATCAAAACACCACAGTTGATCTTCACCCAATTTGTAAAGTTGGACAAAAGGTTGAAACGGGTGAAATTCTTACCGAAGGTTATGCAACCGAAAAAGGTGAATTAGCACTAGGTAAAAACCTAAAAGTGGCATTTATGCCATGGAAGGGTTATAACTTTGAGGATGCAATTGTTCTTAGTGAAAGACTAGTTAGTGATGATGTGTTTACATCAGTCCACGTTGAAGAATTCTCACTCGAAGTACGTGAAACCAAACGCGGAATGGAAGAGCTAACCTCAGATATTCCGAACGTAAGTGAAGAGGCGACTAAAGACCTTGATGAAAAAGGAATCGTGAGAGTTGGAGCACGTATTAAACCTGGTGATATACTGATTGGTAAAATTACACCAAAAGGAGAATCAGATCCATCCCCCGAAGAAAAACTTCTTAGAGCTATTTTTGGAGATAAAGCAGGTGACGTAAAAGATGCTTCACTTAAAGCTTCACCCTCTTTAAAGGGAGTTGTAATTAATACAAACTTATTCTCAAAGGCATCTAAAAAAGGGAAAACTAAACTTTCAAATAAGGCTATACTTCCCAAACTTGATGAAGAATACGAAGTTAAACTTGAAGAATTAAGAAAGGTTCTTATAGAAAAACTTATTAAACTTACCGAAGGTAAAAACTCAGCAGGAGTTAAAGATTACACCAATATTGATGTAGTTCCTAAAGGAGCTAAATTCACACATAAGGTGTTTTCTGAGATTGATTTTCAATCGGTACAGCTTAATAAATGGACAAATGATGCGCATACAAACAATCTTATTCGCACAACAGTTATAAATTATCTGCGTCGTTTCAAAGAGCTAGACTCTGAACTCAAACGTAAACGTTTTGACCTTACCATCGGTGATGAACTTCCTTCGGGAATCATACAGAGCGCCAAAGTATATGTTGCCAAAAAACGCAAAATACAGGTAGGAGATAAAATGGCAGGACGACACGGTAATAAAGGTATTGTTTCTAAGATTGTGCGTCAGGAAGATATGCCTTTCTTAGCAGATGGTACTTCGGTAGATATAGTGTTAAATCCACTTGGTGTTCCTTCCCGTATGAACTTGGGCCAGATATTTGAAACTGTTCTTGGTTGGGCAGGAAAACAGATGGATATCAAATTCTCAACACCCATTTTTGATGGCGCACAGTTGGAGGATTTGGATGTATGGACTGAAAAGGCAGGTATCCCTGCTTACGGTAAAACCTATCTTTATGATGGTGGGACCGGAGAGCGTTTTGACCAACCTGCAACAGTAGGTATTATTTACATGCTGAAGCTAGGGCACATGGTAGAAGATAAAATGCATGCGCGCTCAATCGGACCTTACTCACTCATTACGCAACAGCCACTTGGAGGTAAAGCTCAGTTTGGTGGACAGCGTTTTGGAGAGATGGAGGTATGGGCTCTTGAAGCATTTGGTGCTGCCCATATATTGCAAGAGATCCTTACTGTTAAGTCTGATGATGTAATAGGTAGATCTAAAGCGTATGAAGCTATTGTAAAGGGAGAGGCAATGCCACAACCGGGAATACCGGAATCTCTTAACGTGCTTATTCATGAGCTACAAGGGTTGGGTCTAAACATCACACTTGATTAAATAATAATATATCTATTATATCTCTTTAGAAAGATAATTATGGCATATAGAAAAGAAAATAAAATAAAGAGTAACTTCTCAAAAATCACCATAGGTCTGGCATCACCGGAACAGATTCTTGAGACCTCTTTTGGCGAAGTATTAAAGCCTGAGACTATAAACTACCGCACATATAAACCGGAACGCGATGGTCTGTTTTGTGAGCGTATATTCGGGCCGGTTAAAGATTATGAGTGTCATTGTGGTAAATACAAACGTATTCGCTATAAAGGCATCGTTTGCGACCGTTGTGGTGTAGAAGTTACTGAGAAAAAAGTTCGTCGTGAACGTACCGGTCACATCCATTTGGTAGTGCCGGTAGCGCATATATGGTATTTCAGGTCATTACCCAACAAAATTGGGTATTTGTTGGGAATACCTACGAAGAAACTTGATACGATAATTTACTACGAGCGATATGTGGTTATTCAACCAGGTATTCTTGAAGATCAAGTAGCAGAAAAAGATCTTCTTACAGAAGATGAATATCTAGAACTACTTGATACTCTACCTAAAGACAACCAATCGCTTGAAGATTCAGATCCTAACAAATTTATTGCAAAAATGGGTGCGGAAGCACTTTTGGGCTTACTTGAGAGAATTAATCTCGATAAACTTGCGAACCATTTGCGTCATAAAGCAGATACGGAAACATCACAACAACGTAAAAATGAAGCACTAAAACAGCTTCAAGTTGTAGAAGCCTTCCGGGGATCTAAAAACATAAATAAGCCCGAGTGGATGGTTATGAAGGTTGTCCCTGTGATACCTCCTGATTTAAGACCACTTGTACCCCTTGATGGTGGACGTTTTGCAACATCTGATTTGAATGATCTATACCGTCGTGTTATTATACGTAATAACAGACTCAAGAGACTTATAGACATTAAGGCTCCGGATGTTATTCTTAGAAATGAGAAGCGTATGCTTCAAGAGTCGGTTGATTCTCTTTTTGACAATTCACGTAAATCAAGTGCAATCAAAACGGAATCTAACCGTCCGCTAAAATCACTTTCCGACAGCCTTAAAGGAAAACAAGGACGTTTCCGCCAGAACCTTCTGGGTAAACGTGTGGATTATTCTGCGCGTTCGGTTATTGTTGTTGGGCCGGAACTTAAGATGCATGAATGCGGTATTCCTAAGGATATGGCTGCAGAGCTCTATAAACCGTTTATTATACGTAAGCTTATCGAAAGAGGTATAGTTAAAACGGTAAAATCAGCAAAAAAGATTGTTGATAGAAAAGAGCCGGTTGTATATGATATTCTTGAATATGTAATGAAAGGGCATCCCGTTCTATTGAACCGTGCTCCTACCCTACACCGTTTAGGAATTCAGGCATTCCAGCCAAAGCTTATTGAAGGAAAAGCAATTCAGTTACATCCATTGGCTTGTACTGCTTTTAACGCTGACTTTGACGGTGACCAGATGGCGGTTCACCTTCCTCTTGGCAACGAAGCAATACTTGAAGCTCAACTTTTGATGCTTGCATCACACAATATATTAAACCCTGCTAACGGTGCACCCATTACTGTGCCTTCTCAAGACATGGTACTTGGATTATATTATATCACTAAAATTAGACCGGGAGCCAAGGGCGAAGGAATGTCATTTTATGGTGAAGAAGAAGCAATAATTGCATATAACGAAGGTGCAGTGGATGCTCACGCATTGGTAAATGTAGTAGTAGATGATATTGATGAAGAGGGCAATCCTGTTCGCAAGATGCATGAAACATCAGTTGGTCGTGTTATTACAAACGATGCAATTCCAAAAGAAGTTGGTTATATAAATGAACTACTTTCAAAGAAATCACTTCGCGATATCATCGGAAAAGTGATTAAAACTTGCGGAGTTGGACGTACTGCTCAATATCTTGATGACATCAAGGATCTAGGCTATAACATGGCATTTAAGGGTGGCTTGTCATTCAATCTGGATGATGTAATCATACCTAAAGAAAAAGATGATTTAATTCAGGAAGGTTATAACGAAGTTGAACAGATATTGGATAACTATAACATGGGATTCATCACCTACAACGAACGTTACAACCAAATTATCGATACATGGACTCACATTAACTCTAAGCTGTCAAATATTCTTATGAAGCAGCTTTCGGAGGATGATCAAGGGTTCAACTCTGTATATATGATGCTAGATTCGGGAGCTCGTGGTTCTCGTGAACAGATTCGTCAGTTATCGGGTATGCGTGGATTAATGGCTAAACCACAAAAAAGTGGAGCAGAAGGAGCTCAAATTATTGAGAACCCTATTCTTGCTAACTTTAAAGAAGGTCTATCGGTACTTGAGTATTTCATTTCAACCCACGGTGCTCGTAAAGGTCTTGCCGATACGGCTCTTAAAACTGCCGACGCCGGCTATCTGACTCGTCGTTTAGTTGACGTTTCTCAAGATGTAATCGTAAATGAAGATGACTGCGGAACATTGCGTGGATTAACAGCTACTGCAATTAAGAATAACGAAGAAGTTATCGCATCTCTTTATGAGCGTATACTAGGACGTGTATCTGTACATGACGTTCAGCACCCTAATACCGGAGAGGTATTAGTGAATACGGGTGATGAAATCACTGAGGATATTGCTGAAAAGATTGATAAATCTCCTATTGAGCGTGTTGAGATCAGATCTGTACTTACATGTGAATCTGCCCAAGGAGTTTGTGCAAAATGTTATGGAAGAAATCTGGCATCCGGACACATGGTTCAAAAAGGAGAAGCTGTTGGAGTAATTGCTGCTCAATCCATTGGAGAACCCGGTACACAGTTGACACTACGTACATTCCACGTTGGAGGTATCGCTTCTAACATTGCTGCAGAAAGTAGAGTTATAGCAAAATACGACGGTATAGTTGAATTTGATGAACTGCGCTTCGTTGAAGCTACAGATGCGGAAGGCAAAAAACATAAAGTGGTTGTAAGCCGCTTATGTGAAATGCGTATAATTGATCCAAACACAAAAATTATCCTTGTATCACATAACGTACCTTACGGATCGAAGTTATACTTCGCCCAGAAGGACAAAGTGAAAAAAGGTGATTTAATATGTGATTGGGATCCTTTTAACGCTGTAATTGTATCGGAAGCAGAAGGTAAGATAAGGTTCGAAAACTTCACTGAGAATATGACTTACAAAGTAGAGTCGGATGAACAAACCGGTTTGAAAGAAAAAGTTATTATTGAATCTCGGGATAAAACTAAAGCACCTTCAGCACACATTGTAGATGAAAATGATGATATATTAAGATCATACACCCTACCACTTGGATCTCACATAATCAAAAATGAGAGTGATAGTATAAAACTGGGTGATATTCTTGTTAAAATCCCACGTGCAATCGGTAAGACAGGCGACATTACGGGAGGTCTACCGAGAGTAACTGAGTTATTTGAGGCAAGAAACCCATCTAACCCCGCTGTTGTTACTGAAATTGACGGAGAGGTATCCTTTGGTAAAATTAAACGTGGTAATCAAGAAATTTCTGTTACAACCAAAACGGGTGAAACCAAGAAATATATGGTTCCATTATCCAAACAAATACTTGTTCAGGAAAATGATTATATCCGTGCCGGTATGGCTCTGTCAGAAGGAGCAATCACCCCTGCCGATATTTTAGCAATTAAAGGGCCCACCGCAGTTCAGGAGTATATAGTGAACGAAGTTCAGGATGTATACCGTCTGCAAGGTGTGAAGATTAATGATAAGCATTTTGAAGTTATCGTACGTCAAATGATGCGTAAGGTAGAAGTAATTGATCCGGGCGACACACGTTTCCTTGAACAGCAACTTGCCGACAAGCTTGAAATGATGCAAGAAAACGACCGCACTTGGGGCAAGAAAGTTATCATTGATGCCGGTGATTCGCAAATATTTGAACCGGGGCAGATTGTTACTGTACGTAAGCTGCGGGATGAGAACAGTTCACTTAAACGACGCGACCTTAAACTGGTAGAAGCACGTGATGCAGTACCCGCGACAGCCAATCAGGTGTTGCAAGGTATTACAAGAGCAGCACTGCAAACATCCAGCTTTATGTCTGCTGCTTCATTCCAGGAAACAACTAAAGTTCTTAATGATGCTGCAATTCATGGTAAGACCGACACGCTTGATGGACTCAAAGAGAACGTTATTGTTGGTCATCTCATACCGGCAGGTACAGGTCAGAGAGAATATGATAAAATTGTTGTTGGATCTCGCGAAGATTTTGAAAAGCTTAATGCTAATAAACGCACTAATCTTTTTGAGGAATCGGTTGAATAATAATTATTCATAGCCGCCTCATAAGAGGTATATATTAAACCCCGCTCATTATAATAATATGAGCGGGGTTTATTTTTATTATTATCCGGTTAATTTACTCCTACTGCCCAGTCAGTTTCTTCAGATATTCGTATGTAGCATTTTGTGCCCGTATGTGTTTTGCATTTTCAGGAGCAAAATCTCTTTTAAATACATTATTAAGATTTTCATCAAGCCAAACGGCACTGCGGTTATCAGCAAGTTGAATTTTCAAGATATCAATAATCTCCTTCTTAAGAGACTCTTTGTAAATAGGAAATGCAATTTCAATTCTACGATGCAGATTCCTTTGCATCCAATCTGCCGAAGTCAGATAAACATTTTCCTCTCCTTCATTAAAGAAATACCATACACGAGAATGTTCAAGATAAGCTCCCACAATACGAGTAATTGTTATATTTTTACTGTAAGATTGATTTGGAATCAGACAACAAATACCTCTTACAATCAAATCTATTTTCACACCTGCCTCACTAGCACGATAGAGAGCACTAATCATTCCCTTATCTTCCAAGCTATTCATTTTGAGTATGATGTAACCTAAACCACCATTTTTCACATGTTCAATTTCTCTATCAACCATTCTGTGAATCTGGGGAAGCATATTAAACTGAGTGACAAGTAAATGTTTAAAATCATGCATATGAGGTTTGCCCTCTAGAACTTTAAAAACCTCATCAATATCTTTTATGATTTCTCTATTTGATGTGAGTAAGCCTTTATCGGAATAAATTCTTGCGGTCTTTTCATTAAAATTACCTGTTCCCAAATATGCATAACCTTTTAGAGGAGTATCAGGATCATTACTACGTTTTCTAACATAAGCCACCTTGGCATGAACTTTTAATCCGGGTAAACTATAGATTATTTTTATCCCTGCCTGCTGCATCAACTCAGAAGACAGATAGTTGTTTTCTTCATCAAAACGCGCTTTGAGTTCTACAAAAACAGTAACCTTTTTTCCATTTTTAGCTGCGCTAATCAAACTGTTTATGACAGCAGAATTCTCTGCTACCCTATATTGTGTAACTTTTATCTCCAAAACTTTGGGATCAAAAGCCGCCTGCAACAAAAATCTCAACAGATAATCGAAAGACTGGTATGGAAAATGCAGAAGCACATCCTGTTTTCTTAATACACGCAGTACAGAGCTATTGGATTCAAGGTCTGGTGCTCGCAATGGTTGAGGCAACTTTTGTTTGAGTGATTCTCCTACTGGGTTTGGCAAATCGGATAAATCGGCTAAATTTAAGTATCGCCACGACGGAAGCAGCTCCTCTTCTTCAATTTCATACGATTCGCATAGATACTTCAGAAAATAATCCGGCATTTCATTATCATATTGAAACCGAGTAACTGCTCCAATTTTCCTTTTTCTAACTTTTTTCAAAATCTCCTCTGCAATATCCTTCTGTTCTTCCTCTTCAAGCGAAAAATCTGCATCACGAGAAATCTTTACACTAAAACAGTCTATAATATCGTATCCTGGAAAAACACTTGCCATATTTGCTTTAATCACATCATCTATAAACATTATATAATGATTTCCCTCATACGACGGTAGCTCAATAAACCTTGGTATTTTTGTGAAAGGAATTTTCATTATGGCATAGGAGTAGTTCTCCGGAGTGTTTTTAACCCTCTTCTTCTTTCTCAAGAGGCTAATAGTCTGATATATACGCCCATCTTGAATAAAGGAATGAATATCATCTTTTTGAATAATCATTGGCTGGAGATATGGGAAGACCTCTTCATTAAAATATTTCCCAACATAAGCTTTATGGAATTCTTCCACCTTATGGGTTTGATAAAGAACGATATTATTTTTCTTCAGTTCAGGCAGAATCATATTATTGAAGATATTGTAATACTCCTGCTCTTGCGCTGTGACCTCTTTATTTATTTGCACAATTGTCTTTAGTGCTTCCTCAACAGATTCATCTCTGTCTATACTTTCGAGCAATGAACTGTGGTATCCAGAAACTCTTATCTTGTAAAACTCCTCAAGATTTGATGAATATATAGATAAAAATTTAATACGTTCGTAAACCGGCAAGCGTTCATCTTTTGCTTCCAACAGAACACGATAATTAAAGGATAGCCAACTTATATCTCTTTTGAAAAATGAATATTCAGTTTTTCTCATTGCATAATGTTTACTTGTACGTATTTATTCTCAAAAATACAAAGTTTATTCGTAATAACTCTAAAGTTTATTCGTAATAACTCTTTTGAGTAGTCTTGATTTTTGTTTTTATTGAAAGAATAGATTCTACCAATTTCCTATCTAGCGCCAATCTTGTATTTACTTCGCTCGTTAAAATTCATAATTAAAGAAACATGGTGGTTATAAAACAAGTGTGTCTTTGTATCTTTGCATTTTAAAAATGGCTGGTATGAAAAAGATTGGATTAATATCGGATACCCATGGACATTGGGATGATAAGTTTGAAGAACATTTTAAAGATTGTGATGAGGTATGGCATGCAGGCGATATTGGGTCTATGAAGCTTGCGTCAAAATTTGAAGAGATGAAACCATTTAGAGCAGTTTATGGCAACATTGACGATTTTAAAGTTAGGTTGGCTTATCCTGAAATTTTGAAGTTTGAAATTGAAAAAGTTGATATAATCATGACGCATATTGGAGGATACCCCGGAAAATACGCCCCCTCAATTTTCCCTAAGTTGAAAGCAAATCGACCTAAATTATTTATAGCCGGACACTCACATATACTAAAAGTAATGTATGATGAGAAAATTGGCACATTGCATATGAACCCTGGCGCCGCTGGATTATATGGGTTTCACAAAGTTAGAACACTATTGAGATTTGTTTTGGATAATGGAAATATTAGAGATTTGGAAGTAATTGAATTGGGAACGAGAGGATAAAATACATATAGGAAAAGTTATAATTTGATCTGTAAAAGAGAATGATTGCACTTACTATAAATTATAGGGTAGTATAAAAGTAGTTTAAAGTAAAATTGAAGGTAACCAGAATTAATGCTATAAGTAGTTCGAATGATGTTTGAAAGTAGTTTGAAAAAGAATTAGTGTTATATTCTCAGAACCTCAATAAGTTGGGAAAAGCTGTATGAAAAACGCCTCCGAAACCAATTATAATAAATACACATCCAATTATTCGGTTTAAAATAATTAGACCTTTTCGGTTAAAATGACTTCTAAGCTTGGAAACAAAAGTTGTTAACAAGAACCACCATAAAATTGCTGCTGACGTAAATGAAACGAGTCCTACGAGAGTAGATACTCTTCCTTCCATCATAGGATTAAACGAAAAGCGAGTGTAAAGACCAATTAATGCAAGAATTATTGCAACATTTGAAAAAGTGAGCAGAAAGGCTGATATAAAATCTTTAATATATCGAGACTCCTTGGGTAGCTTATCTGGCTGCCATCCTTTTAGCGGATTAGAGTTATAAACGGCTACCCCAAATAGAACTAGAATGCCACTACCAGCAATCAAAAGTAAACTTTCATATTCTTTCAAGAAGCTAGAAACCAAATTTAACGCCAACAAAGTAATCGTGGCATATATGATATCAGAAAGCACTGCACCTAGACCAGACACAAAACCATGCCAGCGTCCACGATTTAAAGTTCTCTGAATAGCAATAAGGTTAATAGGCCCCATTGGCAAAGAAACAAGCAACCCGATAACAAAACCCTTGATAATTGTCTCAACCATTTCTCTGCAAAGATACAAACTTGTTTTACTTATTTCAGATTTAACATCGTGCAAACAAGTTAGACCATGTTCAATAGACTTTACAAAAAAGTTAGTAACTTTGTATTTCACTAAAATCGATCTAAAATCAAGGATATGATTTCATTTTTTAAGACCCCTTCACAGAGCATAATTGCTGTTGAATCAGAATCTGCATTCTCAACTGAAACTTTGCGCAAGCTCACTTGGTTATTTGGTGATGCAGAACAAATAGACTCAGAAACAATTGAAAAAACCTATATAGGTCCCCGTCGCGAATCGATAACTCCATGGAGCACATGTGCCGTGGAAATAACCCGCAATATGGGTATATATGGTATAACTCGTATCGAAGAGTATACTCCTTTTTCTGAGGCTACCTATTTCGATTTCGACCCTATGCTGCAGCGTAAATACTCTCAGCTAGATCAGACGATATTCACAATTGAGGGAACTCCCGAACCAGTTATTAATATTGATGACATAAACTCTTACAACGAATCTGAAGGTTTAGCAATGAGTCCTGACGAGATCGAATATCTTGAATCTGTGAGCAAAAAAATGGGCCGAAAGCTTACTGATAGTGAGGTCTTTGGCTTCTCTCAGGTAAATTCTGAACATTGCAGACATAAAATATTCAATGGTAAGTTTATTATTGATGGCGAAGAGAAAGAGATGTCTCTGTTTCAGTTAATTAAAAAAACCTCTGCAATAAATCCAAATACATTAATATCTGCTTACAAAGATAATGTGGCATTTATTGAGGGTCCGACAGTAACTCAGTTCGTTCCTGCTAGCGGTGATAAGCCTGACTTTTTTATAACTAAAGATATTGAGAGTGTGCTTTCTCTAAAAGCAGAAACTCATAACTTCCCCACTACTGTGGAACCCTTTAATGGAGCGTCTACAGGCACTGGTGGCGAGATACGTGACAGGCTTGCAGGTGGCAAAGGTTCTCTGCCAATTGCAGGCACCGCTGTTTACATGACCTCATATCCAAGATTAGAGGAAAATCGTCCATGGGAGCAAGCTATTGAACCTAGAAATTGGTTATATCAAACACCAGAGGATATTCTTTTAAAAGCTTCAAACGGTGCTTCAGATTTTGGAAATAAATTTGGGCAGCCTCTTATCTGTGGCTCGGTTCTAACACTTGAACATAGCGAGAATGACAAGATGTATGGCTACGACAAAGTGATCATGCTTGCCGGTGGAATTGGCTATGCCAATAAACGCGATGCCAAGAAGGGTGAGCCTAAGAGTGGTGAAAAGATTGTGGTGATGGGCGGTGATAATTACCGTATCGGAATGGGTGGTGGCGCTGTTTCATCAGTAAACACAGGTGAGTTTTCTGAGGGAATTGAGCTAAACGCAATTCAGCGTGCCAATCCTGAGATGCAGAAACGTGTATCCAACGTAATACGCACTCTTGCCGAGTCGGAAGACAACCCAATTGTTTCAATTCACGACCATGGTGCAGGTGGACATCTTAATTGCCTATCGGAGATTGTTGAAGACACAGGCGGTATTATAAATATTGACAAACTTCCGATTGGTGATAAAACTTTATCTGCAAAAGAGATTGTTGGTAACGAAAGCCAAGAGCGCATGGGGCTCTTGGTAGACGAAAAAGATATTGAGCGCATTGAGCGTATCGCTTCTCGCGAGCAAGCTCCACTTTATGTGGTGGGCGAAACCACCGGGGATATGAGACTAACTTTCAGTCAACCTGACGGTGCTAATCCGATCGATATGGAGCTTAATGATTTCTTTGGTAAAACTCCCGAAACTGTGATGGAAGACAAAACCATTATTGAGGAGTTTGATGCACCTGAATATGAAACTGAAAAGCTTGAGGAGTATTTACTTAACGTGCTCAAACTTGAGTCTGTTGCTTGCAAAGATTGGTTGACAAACAAGGTAGACCGCTCTGTATCAGGAAAAATAGCACGTCAGCAAACGCAGGGAGAAATTCAGCTACCACTTAGCGATTCTGGTGCAATTGCATTAGACTATAAAGGATTTGCCGGAATGGCAACTTCTTTAGGACACGCACCTCAGGTAGCTATGATTGACCCCGCCGCAGGCTCTGTTATGGCTGTGGCAGAAGCACTAACAAACATAGTGTTTGCACCACTTACTAACGGACTGCAAAGTGTTTCACTGAGCGCCAACTGGATGTGGCCATGTCGCAATCCGGGAGAGGATGCAAGACTTTATAAAGCGGTTGAAGCTTGTTCTTCATTTAGCTGCGATTTGGGAATTAATATTCCAACCGGAAAAGATTCTCTTTCAATGACACAGAAGTATGGTGAGGATAAAGTTTATTCTCCCGGAACAGTTATTATTTCCGCGGCTGCCGAGGTTAAGAATATCCGCAAGATTGTGTCTCCGGTATTGGCTTACATAAAAGGAACTTATCTATATTATATCGACTTCTCATTTGATACATTTAAACTGGGAGGTTCTGCATTTGCCCAAACACTTGGAAAAGTTGGTGATGAAGCACCAACAGTAACAGATGCCGAATATTTCAAAAATGCTTTTGCAGCTGTGCAGGAGCTTGTGAATAGGGGATTGATTCTTGCAGGTCACGACGTTTCTGAAGGTGGTATGATTACCACAATGTTGGAAATGTGTTTTGCAAATCCTAAAGGTGGTTTAGATGCCAGACTAGATAAGATTCAACATACAGATCTAATAAAAATACTTTTCTCAGAAAACCCAGGTGTAATAATTCAGGTTAAACACCATCGCTTGGTTGAGAAGATTATGGAAGACTATGGTTTAGGGTATGCAATTGTGGGAAGACCAATTGAGAGCAGAAAGTTGATAATATCCAAAGATGACATCAATCATGAATTTGATATTGATGAGCTTCGCAACGTTTGGTATAAAACTTCTCACCTCATGGATAAAAAACAGAGTGGAGAAGAACATGCAGGTTTGAGATTCAACAACTATAAAAAACAACCACTGCAATTTAATATAAAAGAAGATTTTACTGGTAAGCTAGATGACTTGGGGCTTACTCATGATAGGACGGAGAAAAGCGGACTAACAGCAGCAATAATCAGAGAAAAAGGCACAAATGGTGAACGTGAAATGGCATATTCCCTATACTTAGCCGGATTTGATGTGAAGGATGTTCATATGACTGACCTTACTTCTGGAAGAGAAACGCTTGAGGATGTACAGTTTGCAGTATTTTGCGGTGGATTCTCTAATTCGGATGTACTTGGCTCTGCTAAAGGCTGGGCAGGTGGATTTAAATATAATGATAAGGCAAAATCAGCTTTAAGAAACTTCTTTTCAAGAGCTGACACACTAAGCTTAGGTGTGTGTAACGGTTGCCAGCTTTTAATGGAGCTGGGATTAATATTCCCTGAGATGGGTAAAAAGCATCCTCGAATGCAATATAATTCATCTAATAAATTCGAATCGACATTCGTTAGTCTTGAAATTCCCAAGAATGAATCTGTTATGCTCAAATCACTTGAAGGTAGTAAATTGGGCATTTGGGTTGCACATGGTGAAGGACGTTTTGATTTGCCGGAAGAGGAATCTAATTACAATATTGCAGCAAAATATCTTTACAGTGAATATCCGGGCAATCCTAACGGTTCGGATTATTCAGCAGCAGCAGTTTGTTCAACAGACGGTAGACATCTGGCGATGATGCCGCACTTAGAGCGTAGTATTTTTCCATGGCAGAATGCTTTTTATCCTTTTGCTTACAGAAAGCATGATGTTACACCTTGGATGGAAGCTTTTTTGAATGCAAAAGAGTGGTTGACTGAAAAGTCTAATCATTAATATCTTACTTTTTAAACTGTATATAAGTGTCTAAGCCTATTTTTGAACATGAACTAAAAGTACGTGATTATGAGTGCGATGTACAAGGACATGTAAACAATGCTAATTATCAACACTATTTTGAAGTTACACGACATGAGCTTCTAGAAAAGGTTGGACTAAATTTTCATCAACTCCATAATAAAGGAGTTGATGCTGTAGTTTCTCGAGTTCAGATTAGATACAAGGTGCCGCTTTTAGGTATGGACAGATTTATATGTACCGTATCAAAATTAGAAAAAGTGAGCGTGAAGTATATTTTTCATCAAGAGATCAGAAGATTACCAGATAATGTCCTTTGCGCAAAAGCTAAAATTGAAGTTGTAAATTTGGTTGATGGAAAATTGTCTGAACCTGTAATTTTCGATGAGGCATTCACAGATTTCATTTAGCTAAGCTTGCTACTTTAGTGCAAACTAAACCATGAATCCTACTATTAAATCTTAGTAAATTGACAGATAAATCACTATACCAAATAGCCCTCACATGCATCAAGGGTGTTGGGGTAACTCATGCTCGTAATATCATGCAAGTAATGGGTGATGAAGAAGCGGTTTTTAAAGGAAGCAAATCAGAATTGGCGGCTATACCCGGAATCTCTAAACGGTTAATTGAAGAAATAAGAAATCCGGGAGTTTTAAAG
Source organism: uncultured Proteiniphilum sp. (assembly GCA_964647535.1). Classification (GTDB taxonomy): domain Bacteria; phylum Bacteroidota; class Bacteroidia; order Bacteroidales; family Dysgonomonadaceae; genus Proteiniphilum. The sequence goes on along the minus strand of CAZYGE010000030.1, from coordinate 9,298 downwards.
AGAGCCGAAAAAGAACTAGAGTTTGTTACCAGAAATAAATTGAATATTCATTTTTTCACTGAAAAAAAATATCCTCAACGACTCACCAGCTGCATAGATGCTCCTATTATTTTATACTCCAAAGGAGATACAGAGTTTAATCGCCAGAAAATAATAAGCATCGTGGGTACCCGCAATGCTACAAGGTATGGATATGAATTCTGCAATCAGTTTGTGAAAGAGATTTCAACTAAATGCCCGAATGTTCAAATAGTTAGCGGACTTGCTTATGGAGTAGATATTTGCGCTCATCGAGCAGCATTAAAAAACGATCTCTCCACAGTTGCCGTTTTAGCGCATGGTTTAGACAGAATATATCCACATCTCCACAGACAAACTGCTATTGACATGATGGCAAAGGGAGCTGTCTTAACTGAGTTTCCTAGTGAAACGAACCCCGACAAACACAACTTTGTTAGGCGCAACAGAATAGTTGCAGGCATGGCAGATGCAGTTATTGTAATTGAATCATCGTCAAAAGGTGGGTCTTTAATTACTGCAGATATAGCCAACTCTTATTTCAGAGAAGTCTTTGCGCTTCCAGGCAGACATAATGATAAAATGTCAATAGGGTGTAATAAATTAATATCTGAGAATAAAGCATTACTGTTGCAAAGCACTGAGCATTTTATGAACCATATGGGATGGGATAATAATAAACCAGAAATTGAAGCACCTAAACAAAGAGAACTTTTCCTGGAATTCACAAAAGAAGAAGAGAAGATTTACATCGCTTTACAGAAAAATGGCGTTATGCAGGTAAACGCACTTTCAATAGAGTTAAACGTTCCCGTTACAGAGCTTTTTATGACTCTACTTGAGATGGAAATGAAAAATATTATTGAGTCACTTCCCGGCGGTATGTATCAATTGATATAAATATTTTTCATATCTTTGAAAGTAATATATAAAAATAATTTAAGTTAAAAGAGGATAGAAGAAATGGCTGAAGTAAAGGAAAATAAGAGCAATGTTAATGAGAAGAGCAGTGAGAAGCTCAAAGCACTGCGTGCAGCAATGGATAAGATTGAGAAGAGCTACGGTAAAGGCTCAATTATGAAGATGGGCGACGAAAAGGTTGAAGATGTTCCGGTAATCCCATCGGGCTCATTAAGCTTGGATATTGCATTAGGAATCGGAGGTTATCCCAGAGGTCGTGTTATAGAGATATATGGTCCGGAATCATCCGGTAAAACAACATTAGCCATTCATGCCATTGCAGAAGCTCAAAAGGTAGGAGGTATAGCAGCATTCATAGATGCAGAAAATGCTTTCGACCGTTTTTATGCAGAAAAGCTGGGAGTGAATACAAATGAACTTCTTATCTCTCAACCTAGTAGCGGAGAAGAAGCACTTGAAATTGCAGAACAGCTAATACGCTCGGCAGCAGTAGATATTATTGTAATCGACTCCGTTGCAGCGCTTACTCCAAAGAAAGAGCTTGAAGGAGAAATGGGAGATTCTAGTATGGGTCTTCAGGCAAGACTTATGTCACAGGCTCTAAGAAAGCTTACGTCGGCAATAAATAAGACAAATACAACCTGCATCTTTATTAATCAGCTGCGTGAGAAAATTGGAGTTATGTTTGGTAACCCAGAGACTACTACTGGTGGTAATGCATTAAAATTTTATGCATCGGTACGTCTTGATATCAGGGGTAATGGTACACCAATAAAAGATGGTGATACACAAACTGGTAAGCCCATTAGAGTAAGAGTGGTCAAAAACAAAATGGCTCCTCCATTTCGTAAAGCAGAGTTTGATATAATGTATGGTGAGGGTATATCAAAAACTGGTGAAATTATAGATATAGGCGCTGAACTTGATATTATAAAGAAAAGTGGCTCCTGGTATAGCTATAAAGACACAAAACTTGGTCAGGGACGCGATGCAGCTAAACTGGCAGTGAAAGATAATCCCGAACTATCGGAGGAAATCGAAAAACTAATCCATGAAGCACTAAAAGATAAATAAATACTTAAAACGAGATTACCGGCGGTAATCTCGTTTTTTATTACAATTAACATGTACTCTTATGCAAAAGTACAGAAGTTTAACAGAAGCAGAGATTGATGTTTTAATCAACAATGGATGCAATTGCAGTAATTGGCAGGATGTTTCAGTAAAAGAAGATTTCAATCCTCAGTTTATTAGAAAAACCCAGTTCTCTGGGAAGATAACACTCGGACTTTTCGAAAAAGAGTTTAAGCTTGCAGGTGGATTGAAGAAGCATTCCGGAATATCAAATGCTGTAATTCATAATTGCACTATAGGAGACAATGTTGTTATTGAGAATATACAAAATTACATTGCAAACTATAATATTGGTAACAACTGTTTTATTCAAAACGTAGATGTTATTCTTGTTGATGGTAAAACCAATTTTGGGAATGGAGTTCAAGTAAACGTGCTGAATGAAACCGGTGGTAGGGAAGTTCATATCAACGACAAACTCACCGCACATTTCGCTTATATATACGCACTATACAGACATCGCCCTAAACTTATTGAAAGAATGAAAGAAATTACTTTCTTTTATTGCAATAAGCATGCTTCAAACAGAGGCACAATTGGTGAAAACTGCATGATTCTAAATGTTGGATACATAAAAAATGTGCGAATTGGATCCTACTGCAAAATTACGGGAGCAATGAAACTCAAAAACGGCAGTATAAATAGTAACGAACACGCACCGGTATATATAGGACGCAATGTCATTGCTGAAGACTTCATAGTATCATCGGGTTCTACAGTAGATGGAGGATCCTTCATAACGCGATGCTTTATAGGTCAAGCATGCCATATAAACCATGGCTATTCTGCGTCCGACTCGCTTTTTTTCAGTAATTGCCATGGAGAAAATGGCGAGGCATGCGCACTTTTCGCTGGTCCATATACTGTTACTCATCATAAATCCACACTACTTATAGCCGGTATGTTTTCTTTTATGAATGCCGGATCTGGGTCCAACCAGAGTAACCATATGTATAAATTGGGACCTATACATCAGGGAATAATTGAAAGAGGTGCCAAAACTACCAGTAACTCTTTTATCCTATGGCCTGCAAAAGTTGGTGCTTTTTCTTTGATACTCGGAAGGCATTCTCAGCATGCCGATACTTCTAACCTGCCTTTCTCTTATCTTATCGAGAAAAACAACAGTACATACATTTCACCCGCTGTAAATCTTCGTAGTGTTGGTACAATAAGAGATGCCAAGAAATGGCCCGAGAGGGATATGAGAAAAGATCCTAATAAGCTCGATTGCATCAACTTTAACCTACTAAGCCCCTACACAATACAAAAAGTTTTTGCAGGCATTGAGATACTAAAGAACTTGCAAGCTACTGCAGGAGAAACTTCTGAGATTTATACATTTCAAAGCTGTATAATTCAAAACCATTCACTAAAAAGAGGATTGAAACTATATGAAATAATTATACATAAGTTTCTTGGAAACTCAATTATAAAACGATTGGAGAAGACTGAGTTTAAAACCAATGAAGAAATAAGAGAAAGACTCCAGGCTGAGTCTAGACCAGGCTTGGGTGAATGGGTAGACCTTTCAGGCTTAATTGCTCCAAAATCTGAAATTGATAACCTGTTGGTTGAGATTGAGTCAGGAAGAATTACGAAACTTAAAGACATTAATTATACTTTCCACAAACTACATAGAGATTATTATGATAATGAATGGACTTGGGCATGGGATAAAATACAGTCATTTTATAACATTAAAGTGGACGAAATAACCGCATCTGATGTTATAGCTATAGTGGAGAAATGGAAAGAATCGGTTATTGGTTTGGACGAATTAATTTATCAGGATGCAAAAAAAGAGTTTTCATTGTCCTTCAAAACTGGCTTTGGTGCCGATGGCAATATAAAAGACAGGGCAATGGATTTTGAATATGTAAGAGGTGAATTCAACAACAATCCATTTGTAAAGACTACCCTTAAACACATTGAAGATAAAAAAGCATTGGGCAACGAACTAATTGCGAGAATTAGTAATGTAAAATAATTTTGTATATTTGAGTCTTATAACAAAATTATGACAGACAGAACTATTGAACTAATTAAACAATTTAAACCGGAACCGGTAGATATTCCACTAAATAAATGCGAGTTGGAAGAGGTAGTTGATGCAATTTATCTTTCTATGTTTCCTGTGTGTGATTGCGATGGTTCAACTGATGTAAGCAAAGAACTTTACGAAGCTACAACAAAGCTGCACAAAAATGTAACTAGCAGAACTAATAAAATCACAGCTGATGAAGTTGTAGAAGCATTTATTGAAAGCTTACCATCTATAAGACAAAGGCTATATGAGGATGCACATTGCTACGTTGCATCCGATCCGGCAGCCAAATCACTCGAAGAAGTTATTCTAACCTATCCAGGCTTTTATGCATTGAGTATTCATAGATTGGCACACCGTTTATATCAACTTGGTAAACCATTGATTGCAAGATATTTCTCTGAATTTGCCCACTCAAAAGTGGGGATTGACATTCATCCTGCGGCCAAAATTGGTGATAATCTATTCATGGACCACGGTACCGGAATAGTTATTGGAGAAACTACAGTTATTGGAAATAACGTAAAAATATATCAGGGAGTTACACTGGGCGCACTATATGTAGAGAAGAAACTCTCTGATGTAAAAAGGCATCCTACTGTTGAAGATAATGTAGTAATTTATGCCAATGCTACCATCTTGGGAGGTAAAACAGTTGTGGGGCATGACTCCATAATTGGAGGAGGTGCCTGGTTAACACAAAGTGTAATACCTTATTCAAAAGTATCCAATTCAGTTGATGTAAGAATACGAACTGCAAGGGATTTCAACGGACCTTACGATTTTGTAATCTAATGGTGCTATTTAAATTGACTCCAGCAAAGCAACCGCAGTTTCAACAGTATCAATATTCCTCACTAAAAGAGATCGTTTATTTCCAACTTCTCTAAGTTTGCAACCACGAGGGTTTGACTGCACATAGTTTAATATTCTATCGAATGCAGAAGTCATGTAATAAGGTGAATCTACATCTGAAACAAGATTAAGTGACATGTTACCATTTTTAAGAACAATTTTCTCAATACCAAGAGGCTTAGCCAATCGTCTCAATCTAACAATGCGAATTAACTCTTTGCCCTGATGAGGTATCTTTCCAAAACGATCTTCCATTCGTTTGGTGAAATCAAGTATTTCTGTTTCGGTCTCCATACTATCTAGCTCACGGTAAATTGCTACTCTTTCGGCATCATTTGGGATATACATAACAGGGAACATTAGTTCAAGATCGCTCTCAACATGCACATCTTCAACATATCCCTCTGCTTCACTTTTGCTTTCCATCTCTTCTTTATAAAGATCGGAAAACTCCTCTTTTCTGAGCTCATAAACAGCTTCTGTAAGTATCTTCTTATATGTTTCATATCCTAGATCCGCAATAAAACCACTCTGCTCTGCACCAAGAAGATTGCCGGCTCCTCGTATATCTAAATCTTGCATTGCAATATTAAGTCCGCTTCCCAATTCGGCAAAATTCTCAATTGCTTGCAACCTTCTTCTTGAATCTGTGCTAAGGGTATATAGCGGTGGTGCTAACAGATAACAGAATGCCTTCCTGTTGCTCCTCCCCACTCTACCTCTTAGTTGATGCAAATCGCTTAGCCCGAAATTCTGAGAATCAATTACAACAATTGTATTAACATTTGGCATATCTATACCCGATTCTATAATAGTAGTTGCAATAAGCACATCTTGCTCATGATTCATAAAGTCGGTAATCACACCTTCCAGCTTTTTAGGATCCATCTGTCCATGTCCGACAGCAATCTTAATACCTGGAATTTCCCTCGCAAGAAGAGACTCCATTTCGTAAATATTCTGTATCCTGTTATTTACGATAAAAACTTGCCCGTTACGGCTAATTTCAAAATTTATCGCATCTCTGATAATTTCCAGATCAAACGTATGCACTTCAGTTTGAATTGGATAACGGTTTGGTGGTGGCGTACTTATAATAGAAAGATCTCGAGACCCCATGAGTGAGAACTGTAATGTGCGAGGTATAGGAGTTGCAGTCATAGTTAGTGTATCCACATTAATTTTCATCTGCTTAAGCTTTTCTTTTGTAGACACACCAAACTTCTGCTCCTCATCTATTACCAAAAGACCTAAATTTTTAAAAACTACATCTTTACTCACTAACCTGTGGGTACCAATAAGAATATCAATCTTACCTTCCTTCAAATCTTCGAGTATCTGTTTTTGCTCTTTAGTAGATCTGGCTCTACTCAAGTAATCTACCCTTACCGGGAAATTTTCTAGTCTGCCACTAAAAGTATGAAAATGTTGAGTTGCCAACACTGTAGTGGGTACAAGAATCGCTGTTTGTTTACTATCAACTGCCGCCTTAAATGCAGCCCTTATAGCAATCTCTGTTTTTCCGAACCCCACATCTCCACAAATCAACCTATCCATTGGTTGTTCGCTCTGCATATCTGCCTTCACATCGCGAGTTGCTTTTACCTGATCGGGAGTATCTTCATACATGAAAGATGCTTCAAGCTCTGTCTGCAAATAAGTGTCTTTGGAAAATGCAAAGCCTTTCTCCTGTTGCCTCTCCGCATAAAGCTTAATAAGATCACGGGCGATATCCTTTATTTTTGATTTCGTCTTTGATTTAACCCTCTCCCATGCGCCTGAACCCAGCTTATTTAGCTTGGGAGACTCTCCCTCTTTACCTTTATATTTCGAAACCTTATGCAGTGCATGAATCGATACAAATACAGCATCATTATTTAGATAAATAAGCTTAATAACCTCCTGCACTTTATCTCCAATGGGCAAACGTACTAACCCTGCAAACTTGCCAATACCATGATCCATATGCACCACGTAATCGCCTGTTTGCAATTGATTTATCTCTTTTAAAGTAAGTGCCACCTTACCTGAACGAGCTTTATCCGACTTTAAACTATACTTATGAAATCTGTCAAATATCTGATGATCGGTAAAACAACATATCTTTAATGTTGCATCAGAGAAACCTTCATGCAGTGTTTTGTTTACAGGAATAAATGGAATGGGATCATTGCGGTCTTCAAAAATATGAAAAAGCCTTTTCTGCTGTTTCTCACTGTCACTAAGTATGTAGATTGTATAACCGTCATCAATAAACTGATGCAGTGACTCTGACAACAAATCGAAATTTTTATGATAAAGTGGCTGAGGAGATGTTTTAAATTTAATTAAAGCATCGGGCGTATCCTGCATTTTTGTATCGAATCGAATCTGACGCCTTTTATTTATCTCGATAATAAAATCATCTTTAGACAGTAAATCTGCCTTAGTGAACTCTACATCTTCTAGATTTATATCGATATGAAGCACATCTTCGTTAAGTGATTCAACTCTGCTTGAAATCCACCGAATATCATCAATTCCCACAATAGAATCGCCCGGAAGTGACCCTATTAGAGATGAGTTCTTGGAACTGCTTTTACCTAATTCAGGCACAACTCTTATTTCATCAAACTTCTCAATGGAAAGCTGTGTTTCCAAATCAAAGTTCCGGATAGACTCCACCTCATCTCCAAAAAAGTCTATTCTAAATGGATATTCTGAAGAAAATGAAAACAAATCCAGAATACTTCCTCTTTGAGCATATTGACCTGGTTCATACACATAATCTACATACGTAAAACCATAGCTATCTAGCACCTCGCTTACGAAAGTGGCATCTATATGCTCACCTGTAGAAATCATTAGAGTTTGCTCTTTCAGCTGTTCACCAGAAACAGTTTTTTCTGCAATTGCATCAGGATAACTAATAATCAAAGCAGGCTTATTATCCTCCTGCAAGCGGCTCAATGCTGCTGTTCTTAACACTTCATTTGCAGCATCCAGCTGTCCATACTTAGCAGCTCTTTTGTAAGCAGATGGAAAAAACAGCACATCATTTGAACCTATTAGTTGCGTTACATCATGATAGAAATAGCCTGCAGATTCGGCATCATTTAAAATATAAAGAGAAGTTTGTTTTTGTTTATTAAACAGTGAAGCGGCAAACAATGCACGAGAAGATCCGTGCAAACCCTTTACCGATAAAACATCTATCTTTTTCAGTAAAGAAATTGCGGCTGAAATATCAGGGTTTTTCTCAACCCTCGCCTGAAGTTGATTAATTTCTACTACTCTAACCATTCAATTCAATGCGCAAAGGTAGCTCATTTTTTTTGTTATCTTTGTTCCATTGAGAATAGAATTATATTATTATGATAGTAGAAGCTAAATTTACTCCTGATTATATTTTTGAAAGTAGTTGGGAAGTTTGCAATAAAGTTGGTGGAATTTACACCGTCCTATCCACACGAGCCAATTCACTTCAAAAGATTTATAAAGACCATGTCTTATTTATCGGACCCGATATTTGGGAGGAAAATGAAAGCCCATGGTTTAAAGAAGATAAAGAGCTGTACCCTGAATGGATAAATCACGCAAAGCAAACACAACAATTAGAAATTCGTGCAGGAAGATGGGATGTGCCCGGTGAACCAATAGTATTTTTAATAAAGTTTGAGCAATTTATGGTTCGTCAGAATGATATTTACGCCAAATTATGGAACGATTTTGGTGTAGATTCATTAGACTCTTATGGTGATTATCATGAATCTACACTGTTTGCATATTCAACAGGGTTACTTATTGAAAGTTTTTATCGTTATTACCGTTTAGAATCCAACAATGTAATTGCCCATTTTAACGAATGGATGCTAGGTGCCGGAGCACTCTATATAAAGAAGTTTGTCCCTAAAATTGCAACCATATTCACAACCCATGCAACATCAATAGGACGTTCAATAGCCGGAAACAACCTCCCATTGTATAGTAACCTGTATGAATATAACGGCGACCAGATGGCACGTCAGTTAAACATCTCTGCCAAACACTCCATAGAAAAAACAACAGCAAAAAATGTGGATTGTTTTACCACGGTTAGTGATATTACTGCCGCTGAAAGCGCTCAATTATTACAGAGAAGACCCGATGTCGTAACCACCAACGGGTTCGAAAAAGACTTTATACCCAAAGGTAAAAAATACACACAAGCGCATAAAAAAGCACGAAAAGCTTTAATTAGAGTTGCAAAGAAAACAATTGGACACAGCGTTCACAGAGACGCTATATTAGTGGGAATAAGTGGAAGATATGAATATAAAAACAAAGGAATAGATGTTTTTATCG
>CAZYGE010000029.1:0-29237 GCA_964647535.1 uncultured Proteiniphilum sp. | reverse complement strand
CCCAAAAACGCAATAAACCTCTCCATAGCAACTCCCCTATGACTTATCTCATTCTTAACATCATCACTCATTTCACCAAAAGTAAGCTCATACCCGTCAGGCATAAATACAGGATCATACCCAAAGCCATTACTACCTCTTTTTTCTTCAATAATACTGCCTTTCACAACACCCTCAAAAAGATGCTCACTCCCATTTGTGATTGCTGCAATAACAGTTCTAAACTGAGCATTGCGATTATCGCTGTCTCGAAGTTCAGAAAGCAGTTTAATCATGTTATCTTCGGGGTTACAATTGGCACCTGCGTAGCGTGATGAATAGACTCCGGGCTCACCATTAAGAGCTTCAACTTCTAAACCTGTATCATCGGCAAAACAGTCATAACCGTATTTGTCTTTTACATAACGTGCTTTTATAAGAGCATTTTCCTCAAGAGTAGTGCCGGTTTCTTCAATATCCTCATGGCAGTTTATATCAGCTAGGCTCAAAATCTCAATTTTGCCTGTAGTTATTTTTCTTATCTCATCAAGCTTATGCTTGTTGTTGGTTGCAAATACAATCTTTTTCATTTATATATCTTTTGTTTTATCTGGATTTTTGTTGTTCGTGAATTCTCTGTTCCCTCTCTTTTTCTCGCTGTCTGAGTTCGGCTTCACGATTGCGTTCACGTTCCCTGATTTCTATTTTGCGGTTTTTTATTCTTTCCTCGCGCTCTCTTTCTCTTTCCTTCAGGAGCTGCTTTCTATTATCTTCTCTTTCTGCTGCTTTGCTTCTGCGTAACATTTCTGCCTCATTTAGTTCAAGCCTTTGTTTTATCTCGGAAGGTTGTAGTCCTGGGTGTTCTGTTGTGGTTGCAGGTTGAATCTTTGGGGTTTTCGGAGCTTCTGCTTCAACTGTGAGCTCTACTTTGACCTCTTCTAATACTTTCACTTTTTTCTCATTTTCAGCTACAGCATTTTCGGGGTTTACCTTTTCCCGGTTTACCTTTTCAGAGGTTAAAGATAATTTAATTGGATAAATAAAAGACGCTTCTTCTAAATCTTCTTTTTTACCATAAAAAAGGATGCTGTCTATTTTTACTGCTTCCGCAATTAGAGGATATAGTATACCGGGTATTTGCTTTCTGAAAGTGGTGTCTGATTCTAATTGTTTGATGTAACGGCCGGCTTCGGAGTATGATATGAATGGTTCCACTCTTACTGCTTGTTTACTTCTAAGTTTTATTGGTGTAGATTTGAAAGTACGCAGATTGTAGTTGGAGAAATTAAAATTTGATGTTGCGAAAAGCAATTGATCTAACCTGTTGTTGCTGTCTTCCAAAAAGATAAGCAGATTGTATGAGTTTTTAATGTCTTCGGTTAAAAGGGTTAAGTTGGTATCCTTTTTAGAATGAAGCTCTAGTGTTCTAGCTCTTACTATTGGAGATATAGTATAATAGTTTGAGCTGTCTGATATATTGATATTTTGATTAGAGTGCGATAAATTTATGTTTATGATTTGTGCAATGGAGTCGCTGTAATGTGTTTTTTGTTTTGTGCCATTTGTTATGGCAGCCTGATAGATTGAGGCGTAATTATTGATTTCTGGTGGAGTTCTTATGCCTTTTATCTTTTCGAAACTTTCATAAGCTGCATCTTTATCTTCTAGTAGAATGTATATTTGTCCTTTCAGGAATTGTAGTCGTTTCTTTTGTAGGTAGTGTTTTTCGGAATCAATTACTTTCTGAAGATAGGGTAGGGCTTCTTTATATTGTTTATTGGCTAAAAGATAGTTTGTGTAATCTTGATTAAAAAGAGTTGATAGATGTGCGGGCAATGTGGCTGTTTGAAGAATATACACCATATTAGCGGCATCATACATACGATTGAATCCCACATATGATCGTAACATCCATATTTGTGTTTCTGTAATTAGTTCTTTTTCATTGGGGAAGATGCGCTGGATTTCATTGAAAACAGATAGGGCTTCATCATAATCGGCATTATTTACGTATGCTTTGCCCAATAACAGCCAGGAGCTTTTGATGAAGGGGTTAAACTCCTCCTGATTGAGCCATTGCCTGTATTCTGTTGAGTGTGCTTTGGTGGGGTCTCTGCGAGGTTTTGCCGTTATGGAGTGTTTAACGATTGATTGAGCAGCTATATCAATTACTGCATCAAAAGGTCCGCCCGGGGTTTCTTTGTTTATGTTTTTTTCACCAGGGTGAAATGTTAGTAGTTCAAACCAGTTGTCGGCGGAGTGAGTTATTTGATCTTCAATTATGCGGTTGTAATTTTGTTCGGCATTGTGGTAAATGTTATAGCGAGTGGTTAGCTCATGATAGGCGCGAGAGGCCGATGTGTTCCTACCGGTAGAGCAGCTTAGGGTTAGAGCTGCAACAGTTATTATCAACAGGTTTATTAAGATTTTGTTTTTTAGGCGCACTTTTATCCCATCTTGAGAGTTTTATTTTTAAGATGCTATCATCTTAGATAACTCAAGATAGGGGCTTTTATTGTGTTTGTTTTGATAACTTAACACTCTGTATTGCCTTTATTCCCTTAGCTATTAAGAACATAATAATGAGTACGAAGATGATGAATGCGCCTGATGGTACATTGAGGTAGTAGGATAAGAAAAGCCCGGCTATGCAGCCCACGAAGCTAAATAGTATGGAGAGCGATATTATTTTGGAGTAGTTTACTGTAAATAGGTTGGCAGTCATTTGCGGTACTGTAATTAGAGACATAAGCAATACAATTCCTACAAGACGTATGCTGAGTACTATTGTAACGGCAATGAAAAGCATCATTATGTACTCTATAAATTGGGTGTTAATTCGCCTTGTTCTGGCAAATTCAGTGTCGAAGGAAATTGATACTATATCATGGAGAAAGATAGCGAAAAAGAGTAATAGAAGTGTTGAGAGTACTACAAGTGATATTATATCGGTGCGAGTGATGGTTAGTATGTTTCCGAAGAGATATTCTGATAGGTTTGGTGCGTAGCCGGGCGTGAGAAATGTGAGGACTACACCTATTGCCATGCCCAGCGACCAAAATACTGCAATTGCGGAGTCTTCACGCACTCCTTGCTTTCTCGAGAGCCATTGTATGCCGAAGGCTGATAGAACTGAAAATACCATTGCTGAGAGGATTGGCGACAGGGAGAAGTAAAAGCCTATGCCCAACCCACCGAAGGATGCATGAGTTATGCCACCGCTTATAAATACAAGCCGTCTGGTTACCACATAAGTGCCAATGATACCGCAGGCTATACTTGCGAACAAGCTGCCTATAATGGCATTTCTAAAAAATGTGTACTCAAATAGTTCGAGGATATTCATCTATTATCGCTATCAAGCGTGCATCTTGTGCATTCTGAGCTCATTGACAAACATCAACACCTCATCTTTTAACTGATCGGGTACGGATATCTCTCTCATTTGTAAGCTTCTTACCCATCGGGGTTTTTCTTCATCAAGTATTGTATAAAAGATGTCTCTGAATTCTTCTACTTCGTTGTCGCTGTATTTTGATGAATCACGTAGAGAGTATTTGTCGAGCTCTTCGTCATCAAAATATTCAGGTGCTTCTGAAAACGCGGCTATTAAACTGTCCTTGTCGCAAATTTCATGTGCTCCGCAACATCCTTCTCCCAAGTCTATTGAAGGAGGGGGTACATCACGATGCACGGTGTTTCCTTTTCTACGCTGTATAAAGTTTGTTATGGCAAGTGCCGCAACAAAAAACAATATAATACTTATAAATAATACTACTGGTTGCATAATTATTAACCTTTCTTTATTTGGAATCCTGCTTGTTTCAAGTTTTCCCAAAATAGGGGATAAGACTTGCTAACTACTTGAGGATCATTAATAGTTATTATACCCCTAGCGATTGCGCCGGGTGCAAATGACATTGCCATCCTATGGTCATCATATGTGTCGATGGATGGGTTTTCTTCAGGATCGCAACGTTCGCCATCCCATTCAAGCATGCCTATTTCAGTCTCTTTGAGTACAAAGCCTAGTTTTTTGAGTTCTATAATTAATGCTTGTACTCTGTCTGTTTCCTTTATTTTGAGACTTTGTATGCCGGAAAAAAGGAATGGTATATTTTTAAAACAACATGTGACTGCAAATGTTTGCGCTAAATCGGGTTCATTTATAAAATTGTGGAAGAATTTCTTCGTTTTTTTCTTACTGCTGCGAATTATGACACCTTCTGAGATGAATTCTGTAGTGACACCAAGGTCGCTAAAAAGATTTGCCACATTTGAATCGCCTTGTAAACTATCTTTTACGAGTCCTTTGAGTGTTATTTCAGACCCGGGCAAGAGGGATGCAATTTCGTACCAATAAGATGATGCAGACCAGTCTGACTCAACTACTAATTCTTCAGCAATATATTTTTGGGGTTTTACAGTGATGGTGTTCCCTTGCCACTTTACTTTTACACCACATTTTGCCATCAGTGCTATGGTGAGATCTACATAGGGTTTTGAGATAACTTCATTTTCAATATGCATTGTAAGCCCATTTTCCATTGTGGGAGCAATCATTAAAAGTGCAGTGATAAATTGTGAGCTTATATTGCCTGCTAAATAAACTTCGCCTCCTTTGAGCTTTTTCCCGGTTATTTTTAATGGTGGAAATCCCTCTTTTTCAAGATATTCAATTTCACCACCTGCAGCAATGAGCGTTTCCACAAGTGGAAGTATTGGACGCTGATGCATTCTTTCTGACCCTTTTATTATCCATTCTCCCTTCATTCCCGAAAGAAATGCTGTTAGGAAACGCATGGCTGTACCTGCTCCTTTTACATCAAACTGATTTGAGTTTGAATTGAATGCATCTATAATAACCTGTGTATCTTCACAATCTGATAGATTGTTTATTGGTTTTGAGCTTAGGCAAAGGGCATTAAGGATAAGTGCTCTGTTGCTAATACTTTTAGATGCCGGAAGCTGAATGGTTGTTCGTACTGCTTCCGGTGGAGAAATTATATATTTGAGTTGCATCTTTCTTGAGAATTTTACACAAAAATAATATTTTAAATGGTAAGTTTGACGTAATAAGCCTACTTTTAGTTTGTTTATAATGATTTAATTAAAAAAGGGTTGGGTTTTCTAGTACGTCTGTTTCAAAAGGTCTGTTTCAAAATGTCTGATTTATAGAGTTGTTTTTAAAGGTTTGTTTTTTACCCAATTAGACCATATATGAAGACAGTGAGAATCGCAATAGGTGCAACGTATCGAAGTATGAAGATATAGGTTTTTATAAAGCCGATACTGAACTTCAATTTGCCCTCATTTGTAACTTGTGCAGCCACTAACCGTTTATCAAGATACCATCCTACAAATAGACTTATAAACAGACCTCCGGCAGGTAACATGTATTTCGCTGAGATAACATCTAGAAGATTAAAAAAACCTGATGAGTATGAGGAAATGACGCCTAAAATTATCACTCCGGTTGTGACAATTAATGTGCTTTTTTTGCGTGACATTCTGTATTCTTCACTTATGTACACTGTAACAACCTCCATCAGAGAAATGGCAGAGGTAAGTGCGGCAAGTGCAAGGAGGCTGAAGAATAATGTTGACCAAATTACCGAGGCAGGCATTTGAATAAATAGTTCGGGGATGGTTATAAAGAGCAATCCCGGACCCCCTATTACCAACTCATCTACTATTGTTGCAGGGTTTGATGTTAGAGCAAACGCCGCAGGGAATATGATTATACCGGAAATAATTGCGACTAGTGTGTCGAGAACCGAAACTTGTACCGCTGTTTTGGGTAAATTGATACTTTTATTGAAGTAAGATCCATATGTGATGAGGCAGCCCATACCAACTGAAAGTGAGAAAAATGCTTGGCCCATTGCATCTAAAAAGAGGGTTGGTTTAATATTGTTTAAATTAGGCTTGAAAAGGAAATCAAGGCCGGCACCTGCATTGGGGAGTGTTACGGCTCTTATGGCAAGTATGATGAGTAGCAAGAAAAGTGTGGGCATGAATATTTTTGCCGATTTTTCAATACCTTTACGAACACCAGAGAGAATAAAATATGCTGTGAGTAGCGTAAATATTATCATCCAAACAGCCTGTTGTAAGGGGTTGTTGAGGATGTTGTTGAAATGAGCATTAAAATTTCCTACATTAAGAAGATTGCCTGTGAGCGATTGAATAAAGTATATCAATGTCCATCCACATACAACCATATAGAACCCCATGATTACAAAACCTGTGAGTACTCCAACCCTACCCACCCACTTCCAGGATGTGCCGGGAGCTAGAATGCTAAATGCACCTGCAGTATTGGCTCTGGCCGATCTTCCAATTATAAACTCACTCATCATTACAGGAATTCCGAAGAATAATATGCAGCCAATATAAACGAATATAAATATTGCACCACCGCCATCTGCTGCTTGACTGGGAAATCGCCATATATTTCCTAATCCTACTGCAGAGCCTGCAGCCGCTGCCACTACCCCTATTTTGGATGCAAATGTTGCTCTTTTACTTAAATTCTCCATTCTGAGCCGGATTTGGTGTCTTTAATTTCTACACCTACTGCTTTTAGTTCATCGCGTATTTTATCAGAGATAGACCAGTTTTTATTTTCTCTAGATGTCTTGCGAATATCAAGAATGAGGTTCATCAAGCCTTCTATAACCTCACTTCCGGATGTGTTTTTGGTTTCATCAACGAGACCCAAAATCTCAAAAATGAAAATTTTCATCAGCTCTTTCAACCTAACTAAATCTTCACCATTGATGGTTTCTGACTTATCATTGCATGAATTTATAATCCTTACAGCTTCAAAAAGGTGAGCTATTAGTACAGGGCTGCTAAAATCATCGTTCATTGATTCATAGAAGTTCTCTTCGAGAGCTGCAATGTCTACTGTGGAGCTGTCTGAGGCTTCTATCTTATCCAGAGTAGACATGCTTCCCATGAGTCTTTTATAGCCTTTTTCGGCAGCCTTGAGAGCTTCGTTGGAAAAGTCGAGAGTGTTTCTGTAATGCGATTGCAGTATGAAAAAACGCACAGTCATTGGAGAGTATCCTCTTTCCAATAGTGGATGTTTGCCAGAAAACAGTTCTTGTGGAAGGAATCCGTTTCCTGCCGATTTTGACATGCGTACACCGTTTACGGTGAGCATATTTGTGTGCATCCAATATTTTGCCGGGGCTTCGTGATTGCATGCTTTGGATTGTGCAATTTCATTAGTGTGATGAGTTGCCTGCAAATCCATTCCTCCACCATGAATGTCGAATGTGGTGCCGAGGTATTTTGTGCTCATTGCAGAGCACTCTATATGCCAACCGGGAAATCCTTTTCCCCAGGGTGATGACCATTGCATAAGGGTTTCGGGTTTTGCTGCAATCCATAAAGCAAAGTCTAGTCTTCCCTTCTTTTCATCCTGTCCGCTTAGTTCGCGGGTTCCTTCAAGCAAGTCTTCTATTTTTCGGTTGGTGAGAACTCCATAATCATGATTCTTGCTGTATTTTTTGACATCAAAATAAACACTGCCATTTACTTCGTATGCATATCCTGCTTCAATAATTTGCTGAATCATCTCAATTTGTTCTATGATATGGCCTGTAGCGGTAGGTTCTATGCTTGGAGGAAGTAAGTTGAATTGAGAAAGCACTTCATGAAAGCTTATGGTATATTTTTGCACAATTTCCATGGGTTCTAGTTGCTCAAGTTTTGCTCTTTTTGCAAATTTATCTTCACCTTCGTCTTGGTCTCCTTCGAGGTGGCCTGCATCGGTGATGTTTCGAACATATCGAACTTTATATCCTAAATGTAGTAGGTATCTATATATTAAATCAAAAGATATGAATGTGCGGCAATTGCCTAAGTGAACATCATTGTATACTGTGGGTCCGCATACATACATTCCAACTAGAGGTGGATGAAGAGGTGTGAACTTCTCTTTTTTTCTACTTAACGTATTGTAAATAATGAGATTGTCTCCCTTTATTTGATTCATAGTCATCAATATTTGTGTAATCAGACAAAAGTACAAAATTTAGTGATATATGTTGCAAATTAGGCAGAAAAGAGAAATTGAACGTATAAAAGTGCTAAAGTTTTCCAATTTTTTAATACTTTTGCGGTCTCAATTATTAACTAATCTTCAAATTGTTATTTATGTCACGTAAAATTCTATTCTTTTTAGTTGCTTTATGTGCTGTAAGCGCTTCGTTGAAATCGCAGAATTTACAACTGCACTTTGACCCAAGGAGTTCTTTATATGGAGAATCGTCAGGTTCGCAAATTGATTATCTAACAGCTACATTCGAGATGTACAAACCAGACAAGTGGGGTAATACATTTATGTTTGTTGATGTTGATTTTAACTTCGATAAAAGAAACCCGGGCCTTGTTTATACCGAGATTGCACGAGAGTTTAAGATAGGTGATTTTCCACTTCTTCCTCATATTGAGTATAATGGAGGTTTAGGATTAGCTAGAGGTAGTGTTGATCCTGCATCGGGTAAATATTTACCGGATGGTTTTTCAATTCCCAGTTCTTATATGGGTGGTTTTGGATATCCTTTTAGGCTGGGTAGCTTTTTTATGAATAGCTATCTGGTATATAAATTAAATGCTTTTGATCAACTAAGCCATGATACACAGCTTACTTTTACGTGGAATGCGACTTTTGCACAGGGCAAAGTGTCGCTCGTGGGTTTTCTTGATTTGTGGACTGAAGATAAATCGTTCACAGCGGGACCAGAAGCTGATGGCAAGAAGTTGATCTTTTTAAGTGAGCCGCAAATATGGTATAATATTACTCCAAACTTCGCACTCGGAAGTGAAGTTGAACTCAGCTACAACTTTGTGAACAAATTTAATGAAAGTAAATTTTTTGCTATTCCTACACTTGCAACAAAGTGGACCTTCTAACTTTTTAAATCGATAAAGAAATGATTGAAAAGATTTTCAAATTAAAGAAATACAATACTACAGTCAGGACAGAATTAATAGCAGGGGTTATTACATTCCTTACTATGTCTTATATCCTTGTAGTCAATCCTAATATACTTAGCGCAACAGGTATGGACAGGGGTGCTCTGTTTACAGCAACCGCGCTAGCTGCTTTATTTGGGACATTGTTTATGGCGTTTATACCCAATTTACCAATTGCACAGGCACCTGGGATGGGGTTAAACTCATTCTTCGCTTTTTCAGTTGTGCTGGGGCTTGGCTTTAGTTGGCAAATGGCGATAACAGCTGTTTTCATTCAGGGTATTATATTTATAGTTCTTACTTTCTTTAATATAAGAGAATTGATTGTAAATAGTATTCCCAACACTATAAAGTATGCTATACCAGTTGGTATTGGGCTTTTTATTACTTTTTTGGGTCTACAGAATGCTGGTCTGGTAGTAAGAGACGAGAATACAATGATTACATTGGGAGCAATGTCAGATCGTCATGTTTGGGTTGCTCTTCTTGGTCTTGTTCTCACGGCAGTTCTTTACTATAAAAAGGTACATGGTGCCTTTCTGATTGGTATTGCATCTGCTACAGTTTTTGCGGTTATACTTGGGCTTGTAGACACTCCACAAAGTAGTTTGGTAACTCTACCTCCCGATATCTCACCAATTTTTATGCAGTTTGAGTGGAATCAAATTTTCACATTCGATATGTTGATAGTGGTGTTTACCTTCCTTTTTGTGAACCTGTTTGATACAATTGGTACACTATTAGGTGTTGCTTCAAAAATTGGTATTACCGATAAAAATGGAAGTTTTCCACAGATAAAGAAAGCTCTTTTTGCTGACGCTCTTGGTACAACTGTAGGTGCGATGTTGGGAACAAGTACGGTTACCTCATATGTAGAAAGTGCCTCTGGTGTAGCAGTTGGTGGAAGAACAGGTTTAACCGCTCTGTCTACAGCAATAATGTTTGGTCTTGCACTCTTTTTAGCTCCTTTGTTTTTGATGGTTCCTGCTTCTGCAACCGCTCCTGCTTTAATTTTAGTGGGCTTGTTTATGATAACCTCTGTTGTCAATGTCAATTTTGATGATATGACAGAAGCGCTACCGGCATTTTTGACTATGATTATGATGCCATTTGCATTTAGTATTGCACAGGGTATCATCTTTGGAATGCTGTCTTTTGTTTTTATGAAAGCATTGAGTGGCAAATGGAAGCATATTTCAACTACGATGTGGGTGATTTTTGTTTTGTTTATTGTTAAAATGGTGTTAGATGCAATGAGTTTGGTGTAAAATGGCTACATTTATACTCAAACCCAATTAATTAATAAAAGAATTATACTATATATTTATGGCAACAACTGCTGATATTAGAAATGGCATGTGCATCGAATTAGATGGACAATATTATTTTATCACTGAGTTCCTACATGTTAAACCCGGTAAAGGTGCTGCATTTGTAAGAACTAAACTCAAAAATGTAACAACCGGTAGAGTTTTAGATAAAACATTCAACTCCGGGGTTAAGATTGATGAAGTACGTATCGAAAGACGTTCATTTCAATATCTTTACAAAGACGATATGGGTTACAACTTTATGAACACAGAAACCTTTGATCAGATTCCTATTCCCGGTGAACAGATAGAGGGGGTGCAGTTTCTAAAAGAGGGTGATGTTGTGGAAGTGCAGATTCACGCCGATAGCGGAACCGTTCTAACTGCTATGATGCCTGTTCATGTCATATTGGAGATTACCTATACCGAACCGGGCATTAAAGGCGATACAGCCACCAATGCTTTAAAACCTGCAACATTAGAAACAGGAGCGGAGGTGCGTGTTCCACTCTTCATTGATACAGGCGAGAAGATTAAGATTGATACTCGTGATGGATCATACGTTGAGCGTGCAAAGTGATAAGTTAAGCATTAAGCAGTGGGCCGAAGAAGATCGGCCAAGAGAAAAGTTATTGTTGAAAGGTGTTTCATCATTATCCGACTCAGAGTTATTAGCAATATTAATTAGATCTGGCAATAATTTAGATAGTGCTGTAGAGTTAGGTCGTAAGATTCTTTCTTTAGTTGATAACGACTTGAACAGACTAGCTCGATTAGGAGTAGATGATTTGGTTAACAACTTTAAAGGAATTGGAAAAGTTAAAGCAATATCAATTATAGCAGCTCTTGAACTAGGAAGAAGAAGGAAGAATGGTGAACCTCTTGACAAAAGAAAGATTACTTCTTCTCGAATAGCCTATGAAGAGTTCATTCCGATACTCACAGACTTAAATCATGAGGAAACTTGGGCACTTCTTACCGACAGGTCCAACAAGGTTGTGTCTACACTTCAGATAAGCAGGGGAGGTATTTCGGGGACAGTAGTAGATATTCGTTTGATTTTACGCGAGGCTCTAAACAAATATGCCTCAGGAATATTTCTAGGACATAATCATCCTTCCGAAAACTGCCAACCCAGTCCACAAGACCAGCATGTAACCAAAAGGCTAAAAGAGGCTGCAAGGTGGATGGATATTACACTTCTTGACCATATAATTGTATGTGGCGATCGCTATTTCAGTTTTGCAGATGAAGGATTGCTTTGAATGGATTAAACAATTTGGCGATTTAAAGGTTTAATAAAAAAACATGAACATTATGAACGAAGAATTACAAGCTTTACAAGATAAAATTGTAGGTGCTCTGAAGACATGCTATGATCCGGAGATACCTGTTAATATATATGATTTAGGTATGATCTATGATGTAGATGTAGATCAATCTAACAATGTTACTATTGAAATGACATTTACATCACCTGCATGTCCGGCAGCAGATTTTATTTTGATGGACGTGCAGATGAAAGTAGAAGCAGTAGATGAGGTTGCAAGTGTAGATCTTAATCTTACTTTTGACCCTCCTTGGGATCAATCTATGATGAGTGAAGAGGCCTTGTTGGAGTTGGGTATGATGTAAATGACCGGAAAGATATACTTCCTTGCGGATGCACATCTTGGTGCTAAGTCGCATTCAAATACCATAGAAACGGAGCGTAAGCTTTGCAGATGGCTCGATTCTGTAAAACATGATGCACATTCAATTTATCTGCTTGGCGATATATTTGACTATTGGTATGAATACAAGCATGTTGTACCAAAAGGTTTCACACGGCTGCTTGGCAAACTAGCAGAGATTACCGATTCGGGTATAGAAGTTCATTTCTTTATAGGCAATCATGATCTATGGCTCACGGATTATCTTGCCAAGGAGTGTGGAATGATACTTCATTTGGAACCACTTATAACAGAGATTAAAGGTAGTAAATTCTTTCTTGCCCATGGTGACGGACTGGGTGATGAATCTAGATCATTTAAGTTTCTACGTAGAGTATTTCATAGCAAGTTTTTACGTAAGTGTTTCTCCGCAATTCATCCCAGATGGACAATCCCCTTGGCTCATGCATGGTCTGGTAGCAGCAGAGAGGGTGGTGGTATTACTGGTTTTCTAGGTGAAGAGAATGAGTATCTTATTCGATATGCAAAAGGTAAGCTTAAGGAAGACTCCGAGATAAATTATTTTGTTTTTGGTCACAGACACATAATGCTCAATTTGCCGATTGCAGAGCAGTGCAGTGTAGTGATGCTTGGTGATTGGATTACACTGTTTTCTTACGGAGTTTTTGATGGTGTGAAGTTAGAATTAAAAAGGTGGGAGGAGTAAGTAGTCTATATCAAACTGTTTTTAGTTTAATAGATTAATTTTGTCTTGTGTATTTACTAGTTAACAATTTCAGAAATTATTTTAGCAGCTTGAAAAAATCCCAGATTACAATTCCTGCAGTTACCGAAACATTTAAAGAGTGTTTAGTTCCATATTGTGGTATCTCAATGCAAGCATCAGAGATGTTAACCACCTCTTGCTGAACGCCGTGTACCTCGTGCCCGAGAATAACTGCATATTCTGTAGATTTATCTATCTGTAACGTTTCCAGGTTTACACTATTTTGGGTCTGTTCAATGGAATAGATTATATAGCCGTTATTTTTTAATTCATTTACCGCGGTAAGAGTATCTTCAAAATACCTCCATTTTACAGAATTCTCAGCCCCCAACGCTGTTTTGTGTATCTCTGTATTAGGAGGAGTAGATGTGATGCCGCAAAGAATGATTTCTTTCACCCTGAATGCATCGCTAGTGCGAAACACCGATCCGATGTTATTCTGACTCCTGATATTATCTAGAATTACAGTCAGAGGTATCTTTTCGGCTTCGTGGAATTCCTCAACTGTTATTCTGTTTAACTCTTCAAGTTTCAGTTTACGTCGTTTCATACTTTGGCTCCTTTGTTCTCTATTTATCTATATTCTACTATTCTATTTCCTCTATCAAATCAATGCTCTAATTACGAACCATATGTGATGCAAGAAAGTTGATAAATGTCCGTAATGTTTTACCATAATACTGTACCGTTCTTTTAGTGATGCTTTTCGATTATAGGTGGTTATACCCTCATTCAGGTAGTTGATAAGAACAATGTTTGTATTATGAATTATAATACTTCTTTTCATTACCTCAATACACCAATCAAAATCAGATGAGAAACGATACTGCGTATCATACTCCTTTGCAAGATCTCGTTTTACAATAAATGCCTGATGACAAACTACCATGCCCCGCTTGAAACTTTCCCAATTGAGTGTTTTGGGTGCTTTTAGTCTACGCATATGCAAGAACTTGCCGTTGTTATCTACTATTGCAGTTTCTCCGTAAATTATATCTGGAATATTCTGAGGTGTCATACCCTGTTTATGGAGATTACAACACTTGTTTGGTATACTCATTATTGACTCAACAGAATTGTTTGCAAAAAAAGTGTCTCCTGCATTCAGAAAACATAAATAATGGCCGGACGCCATTGCAATTCCCTTGTTCATAGCGTGATATAAGCCTTTATCGGGTTCACTAATCCAAACCATGCTCTCATTATCATATTTCTGAATCAGCTCAACAGTTCCGTCAAGTGAATTGCCGTCGATAATAACATGTTCAATATGAGAATAAGTTTGCTCTTGAACACTTTTGAGAGTTCTCTCTAAAGTATATTCTGCATTATATGTCACTGTTATTATAGAAAGCTTATTCATCTTATTTTATCCTCTCGCATTTTTATAGATTTCTATGTATTTACCCGCAATAATGTTGTTGTTGTAATTGACGACAACTTTTTTACGTGCATTAGCGGACAACTGATTATAATCAGATTCAAAAAGTGTCCACAGCATTCCTTTTGCAAGATCAGTTGAGTTCTTATATTCTGCTACATAACCGTTTTCTTTATGGTTAATCATCTCAGGTATACCACCTGTATTAAAACCTACACATGGAGTACCACAAGACATTGCTTCCATAATGGTATTCGGAAGATTTTCTTGAAGGGAAGGTGTTACAAACAAATCTACTGCATTATAAATATCAGGCATATCTTCGGATGATATATAACCCAGACTTTTCGATGGCAATGACAACACCTTTTGAACTTCCTCACTTCTGTTTCCTGCGATAACAAAGAGAAGTTCTTCATAATGTTTTTCCATTAAGCGTGCTGCCTCAATAAGATGTTTAAATCCTTTCCTTTCGTCTGAGGCTTTTACAGCAGCAAACAGAATAATTTTTTTATCAATAGGCAGGTTCAGTTTCTTCTTTGTTGTAATTTTGTTTGTTGGGCTGTAAATGTCTATATCAATAGGGTTGGGGATTGATGTAAGATTATGCCCAACTGTGAGGGGGCTATCTTCCGCTTTTTCTTTGAGCCAATTGCTGCAAGCAACAAAGTTTATTTCACCTTTAAAGTAAGAAGATATTTTTTTTTGAAATATTGTTCTCGAAAGATCATTTTCAGAGGGTTTTTTCAAGAGTGGACAATTCCCGCATCCTTCCAAGTAGTTGTTGCACTTGCCCGAATGGTGGCAAATGCCTGTAATAGGCCACATGTCGTGCATAGTCCATACCACTTTTTTACCCGATGCTACAATCTTTTTTATCTCCTTAAGAGATAACATACCTTGATTAATCCAGTGAAGATGGATGATGTCAGCCTGTTTGAATTCTTCTGTTTCAGTTATGGGTAAACCGGTACTTGCAGTAGATATTTCAAAGAGATTTTTTTTGGATAATCTGTTGTATAGGAAAATTTCTCCCCGTTCCCAATAAAATTTCAACTTGTTTCTTAAGCCACTACCGATGCTTTTGATGTTATTATCAACTTTATCATTGCCCTCCTTATCTCTAACTATCATTGTCGCATTTAGACCATATGATCTCAATGCATTTAGTAAACGTTGAGCTGCAATAGCAGCACCGCCATTATTGTCTGATGTGTTTATGATAAGGATTTTCATAAGTTAGCTTCTTCTGAAATATCTATTTATCATTCTTTTTGCTTTTGCGTACTTCGAGTTTGTTTTACCATAATATTTTGCGAAAACTTCTCTAACAGATTTGTTTTCGCTAATATTTGAGATATCAATATTCAACTGATTCTTATAGAGGTTAACTGTATGAATCTCATCTACTCCACTATGTACTCCGCTTCCATCGCAACCTATGTTTTGCACCATAGATCTACCTGCATTAACCGACAGCATATCCTTAAGAAAAAGGCTAGCATTCCATCTTATCGCCCAAGAATCATTTTCTCCATTAACTTGTCTTCGCAACATGCGTGTGTATGGATACTTTCCTTTAAAATCAAACTCTCGTGATAGATTGCGTTCATTTATTTTTCTCAACAGTTCTTCTCCATCACTGTTAAAATGTTGCCAAGATCTTTTCCATGTTGCCCAACCCCAACTTCCAACCCATTTAATCAAAAATGCTTCCGGGAGATTTTCAATTGGATAAGAGAAGGCATGTATATGCCCAATCTTATTTTCGTCTTTGAACTTCTCAAGTGCTTCATTCATAAAGGTTAGAAACCATGGGGAAGTTACTAAATCATCCTCAAGCACAATTACTTTACCATACCTGTTTACAATTTCGGTAACTCCATTAATGATATTTGCTGCCAATCCATAATTTTCAGAATGTTCAATAATATGAGTTTTTTTGAAGCCATCAATAGAGCGTAAGAGATTCCTTACTTTTAATACATCCTCTTTGTCTTCACTATTTTTGAATCCGTCGGAAAAAATAAATAGCTCACTCTCTTTACTAAGTTTATTGTTAAGTAGAGCCTCCAGAGTAGAATATGTATGTGAAGGGCGATTATATGTAAACAGAAGTATAGGAGCTAGATCCATATATCAAAAAATGGTTTTTGCTGATAAAATATTTCTTTCCAACACATGAATATTAACATCCACACCAATATTAACACCTCTATTGATAAGAGTCTCACTCATGGTTTTGTACGCTAACTCGGGGTTGTTGTTATCTCCACTCAAATGACAAAGCCATATATTGCGTAGATGTGAAGAAATATTGTCTGCCAGAAAGTCTGCTGCTTGTTTATTGCTTATATGTCCGGTACCTGATGTAATTCTTTTTTTAAGGTAATAAGGATAACTGCCATTATTAAGTAAATCTTCGTCGTAATTACTCTCAATTATTAGATGATTTGCTTTGCAGATATAATGTGCTACTTCATCAGTAATGACTCCAACATCTGTTGCCAGTGTTAACTTATGACCTGCAAATTCGAAGTAATAACCCACACTATCGTTACTGTCGTGAGGTACATCAAACGGTGTAATATGAAAGTCTTCAATCTTGAATGTTTTTCCTTTTTCAATATATTTTGATGAACCATTAAGATTGTGATGAATCATTGGGCAATTCTTAATCCCTTTATGCACTTCGCGAGTAGCATATACTGGGATGTGCATTTTGGCACCTAGATGACCTACGGATTTTATATGATCATAATGGTCGTGAGTTATCAAAATTGCCATTATTTTTGAAATATCCACACCATGCTCTGCGAGACGTTTCTTTATAACACGAGGCCCCAATCCCACATCAATTAGAATTCCGTAATAAGAGTTACCAATGTAGTAGCAGTTGCCGCAACTACCACTACTTAGACTGAAGAAAGAAAACTGATCCGAATCAAATAGTTTATACTGCATAATTGATACAAAGATAACAAGATTTTACTAAACGATTGGGGATTACAATGTTTGTCCTGCCAACAATTTGATGGTATTATTATACCCCTTAATCATCTTTTCTATCACCTGTTTTGCAGGGATAACCTGTTTAATATCAGATGCTATCTGACCAATCTCCAGCTCACCTTCAATAAGATTACCCTCAAAGATGCCTTTTTTAGCACGCCCACGCCCGAGTAGGCTTCGCAACTCTTCCACAGATGCTCCTCTATCTTCCATCTCTTTTACTTGATCGTAGAACTCGTTTTTAATTAATCTTACAGGCATTACTTTTTTAAGAGCAAGGGTAGTATCGCCCTCTTCTAAATTTATACATCTTTGTTTAAACTCGTCGCTAGCCGAACTCTCCTCTGTGAGCGCAAAGCGTGTTCCAACCTGCACAGCTTCTGCACCAAGAGCCATCACAGCAGCCATTGATTCGCCCGATGAGATACCGCCTGCTGCGATAATAGGCAGGCTCACTGTTTTTTTAACTTGTGGTATAAGTGTGAGAGTTGTTGTTTCTTCCCTACCATTATGTCCACCCGCTTCAAATCCTTCAGCAACAATTGCATCAACACCTGCTTCGGCTGATTTGAGTGCAAATTTAGAACTAGACACCACATGAACTACTTTTATTCCATTTTCCTTAAGTTTCAACGTCCATGTTTTAGGATTTCCGGCCGATGTGAAAACTATTGGCACCTTCTCATCCATTACTATTTGCATAATTTCCTCTATTTGAGGATACATAAGAGGAATATTTACACCATAGGGATTGGAAGTAGCATTCTTACATTTCTGTATATGCTCACGAAGAGTATTCGGATGCATTGAACCGGCACCAATCAATCCTAGCCCGCCTGCATTGCTCACAGCCGAGGCCAATTTCCATCCACTACACCACACCATGCCAGCCTGAATAATTGGGTATTTGATACCAAAAATGGAGCATATTCTATTTTGTTTCATCTAAAAATGAATTATTATTTACTTGTTTTGATATTTATTACTAGATATACAAAGATAGCATTATATTATTTTTTTTATTAGCTTTGTATAAACAACTAAACAGAATCATAAACTTTATGAATGTCCTAATTCTTGGATCGGGAGGTCGTGAACATGCAATCGCATGGAAAATACGAAAGAGCAGCTATCTGAACAATTTATACATAGCTCCGGGTAATGCAGGTACTGCGATGTTGGGAACCAATGTGCCAATAGAAGTTACAGACTTTAATGCATTAAAGAAATTCTCTTTAAGCAACGATGTAGATATGATAATCGTTGGTCCTGAAGTTCCTCTTGTAGAAGGAGTCTATGATTTCTTTAATCAGGATGAGGATATATGCCATATTTCTGTAATCGGACCCTCTAAATTGGGAGCTCAACTCGAGGGAAGCAAAGATTTCGCGAAAAACTTTATGATTCGTAATAACATCCCCACAGCTCAATTCAGAACAATAACACTTGATAACATAACAGAAGGGAATGATTTTCTCGAAAGTTTAGATGCTCCATATGTGTTAAAGGCCGATGGTCTAGCAGCAGGTAAAGGAGTCCTAATAATTGATGATATAAACTATGCCAAACAAATGCTGTGGGAAATGCTCAACGGCAAGTTTGGAGATGCTAGCAACGCTGTAGTGATCGAGGAATTCCTCTCTGGCATAGAGTGCTCTGTTTTTGTTTTAACCGACGGCAAATCATATAAATTGCTGCCTGTAGCCAAAGACTATAAACGAATTGGCGAAGGCGATAGCGGTCTAAATACCGGTGGCATGGGTGCTGTATCGCCTGTCCCATTTGCCGACAGTGAGTTCATGGAAAAGGTGAGGTTACGTGTTATAGACCCTACTATAAAAGGCTTGCAAAAAGAAAATATAGACTACAAAGGTTTCATCTTCTTCGGATTAATAAATGTAGATGGAGAACCAAAAGTTATTGAGTACAACGTTAGGATGGGTGATCCTGAAACAGAAGTAGTAATTCCGTTAATAAAATCTGACCTACTTGAGCTCTTTATTGGCGTTACAACAGAAACATTAAATCAGAAGGTGTTAGAAATCGATAACCGAAATGCGGTCACAGTAATGATGGTATCCGGAGGTTATCCAGATAAATATGAAAAAGGCAAAACCATTGAAGGTCTTGATACCATTGTGGATAGCAGTGTGTTTCATGCCGGCACAATCATTTCAGGAGGCAAAATAGTAACTGCCGGTGGGAGAGTATTAGCAATAACCTCTTTGGGCAAGAACATGGAAGAAGCTTTAGAAACATCATATAAAAACATTCAAAAGATAAGCTTCGAAAATAACTATTACCGAAAAGACGTAGGTTTCGATCTGTCTCCTAAATAAACACTACCAATGCATTCAGCAGTCAGAGCCTTTCGTGCAAACTTTGTGGAAGGTCGTTTTACATCAATCCTAATTTCCATATTGATTCTTGGGATGAGACTGCTCATGTTCAATGAAAAAGGAATACCCACAAATACATCAGGAAGTACATATAGCAATAACTATTTATGGCATCACCTGTCATATCTTTTTTCTAACCCTTTGGTTTCATTTGCAGCTTCCACTTTGTCAATATTTATCATAGCGTGGATTATATCCATAATGAATAACCGTTTTGGTTTAATAAGAGTGCGTACTAATTTACCTTTTATAATCCCACTCATTTTATTAAGCTTGTATCCCTATTTCTTATCCATGTCTGGAGATTATGTAGCCATTATCTTTATTCTTTTTGCTTTTTTTCCATTATTAGAATCTTACCAAAAATCCACATCTTACCTATATTCATTTAAGTCATCTATTCTCATAGCAACAGCTTCTCTGTTTCAAATCTATGCACTAACTCTCATTCCATTATTATGGCGAGGCGAGCATACTATGAGAGGACCCCAACCCCGATCTACAGTATCATCATTATTTGGATTGTTACTTGTATATGGCTCTGCTTTCTCCATATTCTTTGTTAAGGATGATGTGACCGGCTTTTTATTGCCTTTAAACACAATCATGAACGTTTCATTGCCCTTGCTTCCCGAGTTTACACTTTTTGAATGGATTGTGGCTGCTTTTATATTGCTCTTTTTTGTGCTGCATATGGTATTCTCAATCAACACCTATGGACGCGATAAAGTACTTACTTTAAATTTTATGCAGTTTGCAGTATTCCTTATAATATTTGTATTGCTACTACAGGTACTATACTGGGCTCAAACATTGTTTTTCCTGACCTTAGCCATAATACTAATCTCTTACTTGTCTTCATACTTCTACTCTCGAACATCTTCTAGGAATCATATTTACCTGGCATATATTATGACAATACTAATGTTGTTGATATATCTATCTCACTTTTTCCCTCTTCCTACCTTTCTAATTTAATCTCTTATCGTAGTTTAAACAAAAACATATTTGTCAATGTTTATAACATAGACACATTGGTTCTCAGTAAATTATAAAGAGATATGAAAATACATGCTTATTTAATTACAATCATTATAACCTCTCTATTTATTGCATGCGGTACTACGCGCAGTGCAGCCGAAAAAGAGGAGATAGCTGCGAATGTAGAGAAAGCAGTAAAAGGACCTGCCTTTAAATTTAAAGCAACTTATGTGTTTCCAACAGGATTCAGATCACAACATCTTTCACCTTATTATGAAGTAGACGTTTCACCAGATACAGTAAAGGTGTACTTGCCATACTATGGCAGAGCTTATAAAGCTCCAATTAGCCCAAGTGAAGGAGGATATCGGTTCACAAGCACAGATTTTGATTACAGTCTAGAGCAAGGAAATAGGAGTGGAAACTGGCTGGTGAAAATTGATTTTAATGACCTAGACCGATCAGTCACTTTTAATCTCGATGTATGGGAAAACGAAACTGCCCGCTTATCCATTACTGATACTGACAGGCAATCGATTTCATTTCAAGGAGATTTCGAAACTAAAGACTTAGAAGGAGATTAAAAGGGTTGTCATTTTATGCAAGAACTTAAATTGCACATAATAGCATCTACCGTCAGATAATTTTTAGTGGGTATTGAAATTATTATCGCAACTTTTCCTTTAAACTTTTCGGTAAATAAAAGCTATCATCTTTTTCTATATAAACCACCACAGAGCCAACATCAAAATTTTCACCATTTAATTTGGCTACAGATGAAAATGCTTTAATCTCAAGACTTTTATTTCCATTTTTAACCTTGAGGACAGGGAATTTAGAATCACTATCATCAACAGTGTAATCCATCCCATTGAAAACATCTGCATGACTAACAAATATCTTATCAGATAATTCTTGTAATGAAACATCTAAACCGGATACCTGCTGTAAGTATTTATTCACCTCTGTATTGTAAATATGCCCCCTAAGCACATCATCCTGCGGATGATAAGCTGCCATTAACACCTCCTCGCCTGTATGACTTCCTGTTGTGAAGCCAAAACACATACGCGAGTTTAAAATATTTACAATATTGTGCGCAAGATTTTCACTAGTGCCAACTTTAGTGTAATCTGTCTCACGATAATTTTTGGAAGATTGAAGAGTCTCAAGCTCTTCATCAGTTATATCAATTCCTGTATATTCTTTAAATACAGATTTCATGTTTTCGGGATTAGTCTCTCTTAATATAGACTCTAACCCATTTGCACTAATTTTTATTCCTGATACTACTTCAAAAAGACTTGTAAGAGATTGATAACCTGAACAATTCCTGGAGCCAATAGACATTCCACCTGTCCCATGATCTGAAGCAATAACCACTGCTGTATTGCCATCATTTTTTGCAAACTCCATTACTTTGCCAACTGCTTCATCAAATTCAAGATATTCATTAATAATTGTTGCCGGATCATTAGCGTGAGCAGCCCAATCAATTTGGCTGCCTTCTACCATTAAGAAGAAACCATTTTCTTTCTTAGATAAGAGCTCTAAAGCTTTCTCTGTCATTTCACTAAGAGAAGGAATCTTATCCTGATTTCTATCGATGTTATATGGTAGAGCATTTTTTTGATAAAGAGCCCACACCTTACCATTGCCCGAATAATTTAATAACGCTTCTTTGTTATCCTTTATATACGTTGTACCATTTCTTTTAAAATGTTCCAAAATGTCATCTGTAATATAACGAGTACCACCACCAAACATAACATCTAAGTTTTGATAAGCAATTTGTGGGGCGATAAGATCATATGTGTTT
This sequence comes from uncultured Proteiniphilum sp., assembly GCA_964647535.1. GTDB lineage: Bacteria > Bacteroidota > Bacteroidia > Bacteroidales > Dysgonomonadaceae > Proteiniphilum. The sequence continues at coordinate 6,926 of CAZYGE010000029.1, read as the reverse complement.
CTAGCAAAATGATGAGCAGAAAAATCAGCAGGAGTTGCATGTGGAAAAACACTTGTCACAACCAAACCTACAGCTTTGTTCTTTAAAATTTTAGATGCTTCCAAAATTGTTGCAGCCGGTTGATAAGTTCGAGTTGTATCAACTTCAAATAGATCATTTTCAGACGCCTCGGGATGAACTGCTACATTGCCTGCTTGTTGGGTAACACCTGTGGCATATGTAGAACCTGTTGCAGCTGAATCTCCAATTGGATTGTTTGAAGAAAAAGTAGTTACAGTGCCCGTTATATAAGGATCGATATTAAGTTTTGTGCCAAGATTGTTATAGTGTTTATACCACCTTGCGGCTGAATATACGCTTAGTGTTGTACCATCGGGTATCATAACTATAACGTTCTTAACAGGTTGTACATCTTGAGATTTCGCATCAAAGGGAAATACAAAAGTGGTGATGAGTAAGAATAAAACTATATTTAAAACTTTCATAATAAAATGTTATTTCAAAAACTACTGTATATTATGCGCAAAGTTACAAAAAAGCTTGAGCTATTTTCTCCCTTATCTTATATATTTCCCCTTCCAGGTAAATCTTAATCACCTTGTAACATTTTCCACTTCGAGAAAGTTTTAAACTTTGACTATATTTGTAATTCAAACAACAAATAATAGCAAAAGAACAATATGAGTGAAAAAAAACCTCTAATACTTATTACTAATGACGATGGTTATGATGCCAAAGGTATAAACGAATTAACAGACGCGATGAAAGGACTAGGTGAAATAGTAGTTTTTGCCCCCGATTCGCACCAATCAGGCATGTCAAGTGCCATAACAACAACCAACCCGGTTAGAGCCAGAGAATACCATAAAGAAGAAGGGATAACTAAATATATGTGCAGCGGAACACCTGTAGATTGTGTTAAACTCGCATTAAACATGTTTCTTGACCGCAAGCCGGACCTTTTGGTCTCAGGTATAAATCATGGCTCAAATGCCGGAATCAGTGTAATATACTCCGGTACTGTTGCAGCTGCAATTGAGGGTTGTGTATTTGATGTACCATCAATAGCCTTTTCTCTATGCGACTTCACCCCCGATGCCGACTTTACCGCTACAAAAGAAGTTGCTCGCAAATTAGCAGCAAAAGTATTAGAAGAGGGGCTGCCCAAAGGTGTTTGCCTCAATGTAAACATACCCGTTGGCGAAGTAAAGGGGTTAAGCATAACAACTCAAACACAAGGCAAATGGGTAAATGAATATCATAGATCTAAAGATGGTGGCGAAAGAGATGTCTTTTGGATGACTGGAAACTTCGAAAACTGGGAAACAGAAAATGATAAAAACGACGAATGGGCGTTATCTAACGGCTATGCAGCAGCAGTGCCGGTAAAAATTGATATGACCGCCCATGATTTTATACGCGAATTAAGAGAATGGGAGTTCCGAGACTAATAATATAACAAAAAGTAACCCTATTTGTTATAAAGAGATATGAAGTACTATATTGTAGCAGGCGAAGCATCAGGCGATTTACACGCATCCAATTTAATGAAGTCATTAAAGAGATTGGATGACAATGCACAATTCAGATTCTTTGGTGGTGATCTTATGGAGTCTGTTGGAGGAACATTGGTTAAACATTATCGTGAACTTGCCTTTATGGGAATAATGCCCGTAATCCTCAATTCACGAACAATCTTGAAAAACTTATCTCTGTGCAAAAAAGATATTGAGGAATATCAACCTGATGTTGTCATATTAGTTGATTACCCCGGTTTTAATCTAAAGATAGCTAAACACGTAAAAACTCAACTTGGCATTCCGGTACATTACTACATTTCGCCCAAAGTGTGGGCTTGGAAAGAATACAGAGTAAAATCATTCAAAAAGTATGTTGATGAGATGTTATGCATACTTCCGTTTGAGGTTAAATTTTATAAAAAACATAACTACAATGTTCACTATGTTGGAAATCCCACGGTTGATGCCATTGCTACCAGAAAACATAAAGACGAAACATTTAATCAATTTATAAATTCCAACAAACTACCCGATAAACCTATAATAGCTCTTTTAGCAGGTAGTCGAAAGCAAGAAATAACCGGTAACTTGCCAACCATGCTAGAGTCTGTAAAAGGCTATGCCGATGGTTACCAATTCATCATCGCGGGTGCACCCGGTATCGATAAAGACTTTTATAAAGAACAAACAGATTCTAATCCAGATCTAAGAGTTGTCTTCGATCAAACATACCAACTGTTGGCTCAATCAGATGCAGCACTTGTAACATCGGGCACTGCAACCCTTGAAGCGGCCTTACTTAATGTTCCGCAGGTGGTTTGTTACAGGATGCCGGCACCAAATTTATCTCAATGGGCATTTAAAAACATTTTACATACGCCATATATTTCTCTCGTGAATCTTATATGCGGCTTCGAAGTTGTAAAAGAACTCTTTGCAGCATCCTTTACCGCAGATAATATCAGAACCGAATTGAAGCAAATTCTGCATGTGCAAAACTACAAACAAGTTATGCTCAAAAACTATAAGAAAATGCAAAAGAAACTAGGCGAACCCGGAGCTTCTGACAAAGCTGCGGATATTATATACAAAAAAATATCAAAATGAATTAAACCTCATTTTAATCTTTAATACTACAACATTTTTATTTTCTTTGTTGTAATAGAACGTTTATTGATTCAAATTAAAATGAAAACTCATATGAAAGTCGGAATACTTACCTCAGGTGGAGATGCCCCCGGAATTAATGCAACAATACGCGGAGTTGGAAAAACAGCCATTAATGATTTTGGCATGACCGTCATTGGCATTCAAAACGGCTTCTCCGGCCTGCTTTACAAAGACACAGTTGAACTCACCGATGCTTCATTATCCGGAATCCTAAACTTAGGTGGAACAATCTTGGGTACTGCAAGAGAAAAAGTCTTTAGAAAAATGATCAACTCTCCCGATGAAAAAGACAGAGCAGAGATCAAAGATGCATATAACGAACTTGGTCTCGACTGCCTTGTGTGTATTGGTGGCAATGGTACTCAGCGCACTACCTGGATGCTGTCAGAGATGGGTTTAAATGTGGTAGGTGTTCCAAAAACAATCGACAATGATGTATTTGGCACCGATATAACTTTCGGATTCGATACAGCTGTCAATATTGCAACTGATGCAATAGACAGGCTTCATTCAACTGCAAGTTCTCACCGCAGGGTCATGGTGATTGAGCTTATGGGGCACCATGCCGGATGGATTACTCTATATGCAGGAATGGCCGGTGGAGCAGATATAATAATATTACCCGAACTGGGATATAATATGAAAGTTGTTATCGATAAGATAAACAAACGTATGGAAATAGGTAAAGCCTATTCAATTGTTGCGGTAGCCGAAGGAGTAGAACTACCAACAAAAGAGCGTCCCGCAACATATTTTGCACGCGAAATTCAGCAGCAAACCGGATATGAAACTCGTGAAACTGTGCTAGGGTACATTCAACGTGGGGGATCCCCATCGCCAAGTGACAGAATACTAGGAACCCTGTTAGGCGGACACGCAGCTGAACTAATTAATGAGAGAAAATTTGGAAGAATGGTTGCCAAGCTTGGTAATCAAATATCAGATGTTCCATTGTCGGAGGTTCAAGGTAAACTAAGTTTAGTATCACCTGATACAGATCTTGTTGTACAGGGAAAAAGAATGGGAATATCATTCGGCGTTTGGTAGCTCTTCGGGCTCCGAACGTTCTATAAGAATGTCTTGTAGCTCATTGCTTTCACGCAATTTTTTAATCGCTACCTTGGCTGCTTTCTGGTGCGACTCCTTTTTGGAGTAGCCCCTTCCTGAGCCAATCTCTACACTGGCAACTTTCACACAGGAAATAAAAACAGGATTATTTTGTGCATCATAAGAGGAGTCTGTAACCTCAAAGAGAACATCAACTTTGTTTTTTTGCCCCCATTCAATCAACCTAGACTTAAAATCAACCTCACTCTTAAGAACCTTCTCTATATTAATATGCTCTTTTATAAGCGTCTCAAATACGAAATGCTTAGCCACTCTATATCCTTGATCCAAATAAATTGCACCAATTAGAGCTTCAAGAGCATCACCATATATATTTGTATTATGAGCCAGATTGCGAGTAGAGGAAACAATCATATGGTCAAGACCCAGTTCAACGGCTATTTTATTGAGAGTATCCCTTTGAACAATTCTTGAACGTGTGCTAGTAAGAAACCCCTCTTTCTTGTTCACAAACTTCTTGTATAGAATATCTGCTACAATTGCATCCAATATAGCATCGCCCAAGAACTCCAGCCTCTCGTTATTAACCCATTTTCCTTTTTTGGAACGGATAGACGAGGAGCGGTGAGTCATGGCTTCTTTATAAAGATCTATCTTGTCGGGATAAAACCCCAATATATTATAAAATGAAAGATAAGGCTCTTTCCCAATATTAGGGATAGCTTTTATCCTCTTAATTAATCTTCTTAACACATTATTTGATGTATTGCTTGAGAATTACACTTGCATTGTGTCCCCCAAAGCCAAAAGTGTTAGATATCGTAGCTCTTATCTCCCTTTTCTGAGCTTTGTTGAATGTGAAATTAAGTTTGTAGTCGATCTCCGGATCTTCATCACCCTCTTCAAAATTAATTGTAGGAGGTACAACCTGATCCCGTAAGGCTAAAATGCAAAATAGTGCTTCCATCGCACCGGCTCCACCTAAAAGGTGACCGGTCATTGATTTAGAAGAGCTAATATTAACGTTATAGCTGTGATCGCCAAAAACATCCAGTATTGCTTTAACTTCAGATACATCACCAACCGGGGTAGAAGTTCCATGAACATTTATGTAGTCCAGATCTTCCGGTTTCATTTCGGCATCTTCTAAAGCGTTTCTCATAACCAGTTTTGCACCCAATCCGTCGGGGTGAGAAGCAGTTATATGATAAGCATCGGCACTCATACCACCTCCTGCAACTTCAGCATAAATGGTTGCTCCTCTTGCAATAGCATGCTCCAGCTCTTCAAGAATTAGCACAGTGCCACCTTCACCAATAACAAAGCCATCGCGACTTTTGCTAAATGGTCTTGATGCTGTTTCGGGTGAATCATTGCGGGTTGACAATGCATGCATTGCATTAAAGCCACCGACTGCGGCTGCACTAATGGTAGCCTCAGATCCACCTGTAACTATTACGTTGGCTTTATTTAATCTAATAAGATTGAAAGCATCAACTATAGAGTTAGTTGACGAAGCACATGCTGATACTGTAGCGTAATTTGGTCCTCTCAGTCCATAAATCATAGAGATATGCCCTGCTGCTATATCCGCTATCATTTTCGGAATGAAAAATGGGTTAAATCTCGGACCTTTATCCTGCTCAAGATAATATGCACCTACTTCTTCTTCAAATGTTCTTATTCCACCAATACCTGCTGAAAATATAACACCAATACGATCTCTATTCTCGTTATCCAGATCCAAGCCTGAATCTTCCATTGCTTCTTTTGCCGCTTTTATGGCAAAATGAGAATATCGGTCATATTTTCTTGCCTCCTTACGTTCAAATAGTTCGTTAGGGTCGAAGTCTTTCACTTCACAAGCAAATTTTGTCTTGAACAGTGAAGCATCAAAATGAGTAATAGGTCCGGCACCACTTTTACCTGCAAGGGCATTAGCCCACGTTGTTTCAACGTCGTTACCCAGCGGGTTAATGGTTCCCAGACCTGTTACTACTACTCTTTTTAATTCCATGTATACTATGGATTATTTAGCGTGTTGTTCTACATACGATATAGCATCGCCAACTGAACTAATCTTTTCTGCCTGATCATCCGGAATTGAGATATTGAATTCTTTTTCGAATTCCATAATCAACTCTACAGTATCAAGAGAGTCAGCTCCTAAATCATTTGTGAAGCTTGCAGTTTCTGTAACTTCAGATTCTTCAACACCTAATTTATCAACGATAATCGATTTTACTCTTTGTGCTACTTCTGACATAACTTTTGATATTAATTAATTACTAAAATTATTATTCTTAAATTTGCGATTGCAAAGTAACACAATAATTCTGGAATTGTGCAAACTTTAAGCAACTAAAATCAAATAAAGTGCACAAAGATAGTGAAAATGTGCAGTAAATCCGCTTTTCTATGATAAATATCGCAATTTTCGCTTCGGGCAATGGCAGCAATGCAGAAAATATTTCGAGCTATTTTAATCAAAATAGCACCATTAATGTTTCAATAATCATCTCAAATAATAAGAATGCTTACGTACACGAACGTGCAAAAAAACTAGGAATACCCTCTTTTACATTTAGTAAAACAGAATTTATCTGTGGAGATGAGATACTTAAGAGAATGAAAGAATATGATATTGATTTTATCGTATTAGCCGGTTTTTTATTAAAAGTTCCACAATTAATAATTGATGCATACCCAAATAGAATCATAAATATTCACCCCGCTCTACTTCCCAAATATGGTGGAAAAGGCATGTATGGTGGCTTCGTACATCAGGCTGTAAAAGACGCAAAAGAAACAGAAACAGGTATTACTATACATTATATTAATGAGAACTATGACGAAGGAGACATTATATTCCAAGCCAAGTGTAAAGTGTTAGACACTGACACGTATACTGATATAGCACAAAAGGTGCAAACTCTTGAACAATGCCATTTTCCAGAAATAATTGAATCCGTAGTGAAAAAAATAGTTGAGAAATGAGCATATAATAAAAATAATTGTATCTTTGCACTCCGATACGCGGTCGTGGCGTAATTGGTAGCCGCGCTAGACTTAGGATCTAGTGTCGAGAGACGTGGGGGTTCGAGTCCCTTCGACCGCACAAGGGGACATCTTCATTCGAGGATGTCCCTTTTTCGTTTTTCCTATTCT
>CAZYGE010000028.1:26095-30047 GCA_964647535.1 uncultured Proteiniphilum sp. | reverse complement strand
GTTTCTTATTGGATACATGTATTGTTTAACATTTTAATTTAAAATATTATGTACGTAGTTACAAGAAATATGAAGGTTACAAAAGACCTTACCGAGGCTGTTTTAGAAGATTTGAAACACAAGTCGGCAGTAGTGAGGTCGGAAGGTTTTATCCGAAGAGATGTTTTGCTGAATTCTGATGATGGTGAGTTTGATATTATTAAAGTTGTGATTTATTGGAAGGATAAGGAGTCAATGACTGCGTGGCAAGGTAGCAAAGAGCACCAACAGGGCCATATTGATAGACATAAAGAGAGAAAAGCTTCGGGTAAAGAGCCGGTAAACCGCAAGGCTTTAAATCTTACTGTTGAGGATTTTAATGTTGTATTTTCTTTAGAATCTGAGCTGTAATATTTCTGCAGGTTTTATTAGGCTCCATACTGCTAATATTCCAAGTCATATTATTATGTAGTTGCTTTAACTGCACAATTACTTATTTCCAATAAATTAGTAAGATCTTCGGCAATTATTACATGTGGGAAAATGCTCAACTCTTCTCTGGTGGTAGCTCCGTTTAGTACGCCATAAAAATCTATTCCTGCAGCTTGAGCTGCTGCGGCATCTATTGTGCTATCGCCAATATAGAGGCATTTGCTTTTATCAGAGTTTAGTTTATTTATTGCTAATAACAACCCTTCTGGTGATGGTTTATGATTAGTTACATCTTCACCGCCAATTATAACTTTAATAAAATCGGGTCCAAATTCTCTGTCGAGAAAATATTTTATTCGGTAACGGTATTTTGTGGATACGATTCCTAGTTTTACCCCACTCTCTTTGAGGGTATTTAGTACTTCTGCAGTTTCGGGAAACAAAACTGTGTTGTCGTTCATATAGCCGTCTGCTATATTCACATATTCTTTTACGTAAGTAGAAAGTTTGTCAACATCTGTTTCTTCCATTAGAGCACAAAAAGAGTTTTCTAATGTCATCCCAATAGTACGCTTTATCTTTTCATCGCTTATACTGTTGTAACCATGTTTTTCCAAAACGTTGCGGAAGCAGTATATTATTCCTTTTGATGAGTCTGCAAGGGTGTAGTCGAAGTCAAATATAAATGTGTCGTAGTTATTCATTACTGCAAAAATAGTGAATTATATTGAAACTTCTTGTGAACAGATTTTATCGGTAAACAGTATTCCATTCAGATGGTCAAACTCATGTTGGAATATTATTGAGGTGAAGTCTTCATCTCTGCTAAAACCCATCAGTTTTTCTTTGTGAAAGTCGCCTTGTTCATCCCAATATTCAACTTCAACCCAAGGGAATCGAATAGAATTTGCGCTTATGTTTGGAATTGATAAGCAACCATCTCCTTCAAAACAAACTGTTTCTTGTGGGTGATTTACTATGCGCGGGTTTATTGCAACTTGGATGGGGTAGTCTGGTTTATCAATCCGTATAAATAGAAACAGATTCTTTAGTACTCCCACTTGTGGGGCAGCAATGCCCACTCCGCCGGCTTCAGCCATTGTTACCATTAGGCGTTGTATAAGGAGCTGTAAGTCCTCGTCTGTAGAGATTGAGTCTGTGTTGATGTTTGATGATTGCATCCTTAGGATAAACGAGTCTATAGGGTCTGTTGTGAGAAGTATTCTGAAGCTTGTGTCGCTATCCGCATTGCGAATTATCTCTTTTTCTCTTTCTGTAAATGCCATAGTTAGTTGAGCTGAAATTATGAGGGTGATTATTGTTGTTGTTATTTTCATTCTCATTTGTTTTTTTATAGTCTATAAACAAAGTTGCAAAGCTAAAAGTTATTATCCTCTTGCATATCTTTACAACAATGTTGCATAAATATCACTCTTTCAGTTTTTTAGGATATATTTTAGAACAATTGAAAAAAGATTCTTGTTTTGTTTATAGTGTAATACACTTAAAGAGATTTATACAGTTAAGGTTATATTGTGATGTATGAGCACTTGGCTCATCCCCTTTTAATCCATTAAAAAGATTCAATATTATGGGAGATTTCAACAAGCAAAATCAAGATTCTAAGCAAAATCAAGATTCTAAAAAGAAACACTTTAGCTCTTTAAATCAAAATCAAGACCATTCCGAAAGCAAACCAACTATTCCGGGTAAAGGAAAAGAGCCGGCAAAGGTGTCAAAGATTAAGGTAAAAGATGCTTCAAAAGAGAGGATGGGTAAAGCAGACAAAGAGATTTCTAAGGAGCTGCGACCAAATACTTCCGATAGTGAAAAACAACAAGATTTAGCAGTAAATAAAAACAGTGGCTTAGGCAGGCGCATGACTACCGACCAAGGTGTGCCAATTAATGATGATCATAATACGCTGAAAGCGGGCGAAAGAGGTCCTTCTTTACTCGAAGATTTTATAATGCGTGAGAAGATTATGCATTTTGATCATGAGCGTATACCAGAAAGAATTGTGCATGCAAGGGGTTCAGGAGCTCACGGTGTTTTTGAAGTAACAAATCCTATTCCTCAGTATACAAAGGCTAAGTTTCTTTCTGAAAAAGGTAAGAAGACTTCGGTTTTTGTTAGGTTTTCTACTGTTGCAGGGGCTAGGGGTTCAACCGATGTGCCTAGAGATGCACGAGGTTTTGCAGTTAAGTTCTATACAGAAGAGGGTAATTATGATTTGGTATCTAATAATATGGCGCCGTTTTTTATTCATGATGCTATGAAGTTTCCGGATGTTGTTCATGCAGTGAAACCGGAGCCACGTAATGAGATTCCCCAAGCAACCGGTGCTCATGATACTTTTTGGGATTTTATTACAACTTCTCCCGAAACTATGCATATGATATTTTGGTTAATGAGCGATAGGGCTTTACCACGCAGTTATAGAATGATGGAGGGCTTTGGCGTTCATACGTTTAGATTTATAAATGATGAGGGTGTTTCGCATTTTGTGAAGTTTCATTGGAAGCCGCTACTGGGTGTGCATTCCCTGGTGTGGGATGAGAATCAGAAGATTTCTGGTAAGGATTCTGATTTTCATCGTAGAGATTTATGGAATGCAATAGCGAGTGGCAATTATCCTGAGTACGAGCTGGGTGTGCAAATTGTGCCTGAGGAGGATGAGTTTAAGTTTGATTTTGATTTGCTTGATCCAACAAAGTTAATACCCGAGGAGCTTGTGCCGATTCAGGTTATTGGAAAGATGACGCTTAACAGGAATCCAGATAATTTCTTTGCCGAAACCGAGCAGGTGGCATTTCATCCGGGGCATGTTGTTCCGGGGATCGATTTTACGAATGATCCTTTGTTGCAAGGTAGATTGTTTTCTTACTCGGATACGCAATTGATAAGGCTGGGTGGTCCTAATTTTCATGAGATACCAATCAACCGACCTGTAGTTCCGGTAAATAATAATCAAAGAAACGGACATCATAGAATGACCATAGATGTTGATGAAACACATTATAGCCCTAACCGGATTAGTGATAATCAGCCTTATCAGGTGCCTGAAGCCGAGGGCGGTTATGTGAGCCATTATGAAAGGATTGATGCTCACAAAATAAGAGGTCGTAGCAAGAGTTTTCTAGATCATTATTCTCAAGCAATTCTTTTTTATAATAGCCAAAATGAGGTTGAGAAACAGCATATTAAAGATGCTTTTTCTTTTGAGCTTGGTAAGTGTAAAAGAAAGTCTATCAGAGAGAATCTTGTGAAGATGCTTAATCAGGTTGATAGAGAGCTGGCAGAGTATGTGGCTAAACGTATAGGTGTTGAGATTCCTGAGGGTATTCCTGAAAATATGCAACATAGTCCCGAAGCGTCTCCCGAAGAGTACGAAACTGTTATTAAAAGACCGGAAATATACGATTCTCTTGCTTTGAGTATTCTGAGAAATACTAAGCATGATTCTATTGCTACTCGCAATTATGCTATCCTTTGCGATGATGGTGTAGATGGAGATAAGCTTCACGATATTATGCAGGCT